>JBCDCW010000250.1:0-5174 GCA_039180995.1 Pseudomonadota bacterium | reverse complement strand
TGCCGCTGCGCACAGTGGCCGTGGCGGCGAGGCCGAGACCGACCATGGCGGCGGAGAGCACGACCCAGTCGACCGTGACGGCGCCGGATTCGGAGGTCAGAAAGGTGGAAAAGTTCATTGGGTTTGCTCGTCTGGACTAACAGGGTTGCGGTCCAGCCTGTCGTTTGCACGCGGCGAAATAAGGGCAAATCGGGGAAAATGCTTGGTTAATCCCGTGCCATTGCATCCGGGGCCGGGGGCAATAGGGTACGGCTGACCCTCTGAGGAAATCGACATGGCCGCCGATCCAAACCCGCGCCGGGGCGCGATCCTGTTCGATGACGAGACCCCCGACGTCGTGCTCGATCCGGCCGCGGCGCCGCCGGTGCCGGATGAGGTCGTGGCCCCCGCCGCACAGGGGCGGGCGATGCAGACGGTGGCCTTGCTGGCGGCGCCCAAGGGGCGGTCGCTGGCGGGGTGGCTGCTGGGGACGTTGACGGCGTTGGTCGGGTTCGCGGTGTCGGTGGCCCTGTGGGATTTCGTCGCTGGATTGATCGCTGAGCGGCCTATTTTGGGCATGCTTGCCTTGGGATTGACGGGGGCGTTTGTGATCGCCTGCCTGGCCGTCGCGTTGCGCGAGGTCGTGGCCCTGTCGCGGCTTGCGCGCATCGACGATTTGCGCCGGGCGGCCGAGGGGGTGACCGATCTGGCCAGCGCCCGGGCCTTGGTGGATCGGATCGTGGCTTTTTATGCGGGCCGGCCGGACACGCGCTGGGGGCGCGAGGATGTGGCGGCGCGCCGGGGTGACGTGTTCGACGCACCAGACGTAGTGGCCTTAGCCGAGCGGCAGATCTTGGCGCCGCTGGACGCCGCCGCCACGCGCGAAGTCGAGGCGGCGGCGCGCCAGGTGGCCTTGGTGACGGCCATCGTGCCGCTGGCCTTGGCCGATGTGGTGGCGGCGCTGACGGCCAATCTGCGGATGATCCGTCGGATCGCGCTGATCTATGGCGGGCGCGGCGGGACGCTGGGATCCTGGCGGTTGGCGCGAACGGTGTTGACCCATCTGGCGGCAACCGGGGCCGTGGCGGTGGGCGACGACCTGATCCAATCGGTGGCGGGCGGCGGCGGCTTGGCCAAGATCAGCCGCCGCTTCGGCGAGGGGATCGTGAACGGCGCGCTGACCGCGCGGGTCGGATTGGCGGCGATGGAGGTGTGCCGCCCCTTGCCGTTCGTGCATGAAAGCCCACCTCGAACCACGGCCGTGATCCAGCGCGCGCTGACCGGCCTTTTCGGGCAGAAGGAGTAGACCCCATGGAAAGCCTCGCGGCCGATCTGACGACTATGACCCGGACCCCTCTGACCGATGGGCATGTGGCCGCGCTGCGCGCCATCGGGCGCGAGGAGGTGCGCAAGGCGGGCGAGTTTGTCTGGAACGTGGGCGATCCGGTCGAGCATTTCTATTACATCCTCGACGGCGAGGCCGAGGCCGTCGATCCGGTCACGGACAAGCGCTATGGCGGCGGAGCGACGCTGGGCCCCAGGCAGTTCGCGGGCGAGATCAGCTTCCTGACCGGTGCAGGCGCGATGCTGGGCATCCGCTGCGTGCGCGACACCCGCTTTCTGGTCATTGATCGGGGGCCGATGCTGGAACTGATGGGCCGGGTGCCCGAAATGTCGGACATCATCGTCACAGTGATGGCGGCCCGGCGGCGCAAGCTGCTCGAATCGAACGAGGCGTCTTTGACGTTGATCGGGATGGATCGGGATCGGCACATCCGCGCAATCGGCGCCTTTGCGGGGCGCAACCGGATCCCGTTCCGGACGCTGGATTTGGGAGATATCGAAGCCGGCGAGATCGCCAAGACCTGCTCGATCATCCCGCAGGAACCGGCGGTGGTTTTCGGCAAGCATCACGTCGTCGAAGCGCCGACGCCGCGAAAGGTGGCCCAGCTCTTTGGACTTGATCTTGAGTTGGATGACGCGGCGATCCACGACGTGCTGATCGTCGGCGGCGGGCCCAGCGGGATCGCCGCGGCGGTGTATGCCGGGGCCGAAGGGTTGTCGGCCTTGGTGGTCGAAGACGCGACCATCGGCGGGCAGGCGGGTACGTCGTCCCGGATCGAGAATTACATGGGGTTTCCGACCGGTATCTCGGGCGCCGATCTGTGTTGGCGGGGCGAAGTGCAGGCGATGAAGTTCGGTACGCGGTTTGCCGTGCCGCGCCGGGCGGCGTCGTTAGAGCGGCTGCAGGATGGCAGCTTTTGCGTGACCCTGGATGACGGGGTGCAGACGCGGGCGCGCGCCGTGGTCATCGCGACCGGGGTGCAGTACCGGCGGCTGCCCTTGGAGCGGTTGGAGGCGTTCGAGAGCGCCGGGGTGTATTACGCGGCCACCGAGGTCGAGGCGCGGTTCTGCAAGGGCACCGATGCGGTCATTATCGGTGGCGGAAACTCGGCCGGGCAGGCGGCGATGTATCTGTCGCGGCATGCCCATTGCGTGCATCTGCTGGTGCGTGGGGCCAGCTTGGCGGCCAGCATGTCGGACTACCTGTCGTCGCGGTTGGAGGCCGATCCTGCGATTCGCATTCGGTATCGGACGCAAGTGACCGGGCTTGAGGGCGACGAGACGTTGGCGGGCGTGCGGCTGGCTGGCGACGGCGTGGCGGCGGGCGACGACCGGATCGACACCCGCGCGCTGTTCGTGATGGTGGGCGCGGCGCCCAATACCAGTTGGCTGGATGGCCAAGTGGCCGTGGACAACAAAGGCTTTGTGCTGACCGGCGAGGCCGTGGGGTCCGACAGCCCTTATGCCACCTCGTTGGAGGGCGTGTTCGCGGTGGGTGACGTGCGCGCGGGCTCCGTCAAGCGGGTGGCGAGTGCCGTCGGGGAGGGGTCGGTGGTCATTTCCCGGGTTTGGGAACAGGTCGCGAAACTGCGCAGCGATTGAGGCGGTGGGGCAACGAAAGCGTTCTGTCCCGTCGGCGCGCGGCGGCGCGCCTGGGTTGTGATGCCCCTGCCGAGCCATCGAAACGATGGCACTTTCGGTGCAGAGCAAGCCGCTGCGGGGCCGGGCAGGGCCGATCAGCTATTCAGGCGAACCCGATCATCCCGCCGGGGCGGCAGGCACATGGGCAACAAAATGATCATTGTGGTGCCGAGAAAGGCGAGGGCGAGGGAGAGGGACATGGATTTACCTCCTGAGATAGGCCCAGCCTGACCCCAATTTGTGAACTTTCCCTTAATGCGTTTTCTGAAAGGCCCCATTGCGGCAATGTTTCGACATCGACCGACAATTCATTGATATCTTGCAGCGTTTTTCAGAGAAAGCGGCGCAGTTTTTCCGAAAGTCTCGCTGAGACCGCCCAAGATGGGCGGAACCATATTGCCGCGCACCAAAGCAGGCAGGATGCGACGGGCCGGCCAGGCGCGCGAGACGGGAACAAGAACATGGTCGCGGATCGCGGGCAGAACCCGGCTGTCGGATTGGTATTGCGGTGTGAAGGCGCGAGACATGGCCTGATAGGCCGCCACGTGCAGGCGGCGCGCATTGCGCATGCGGCGTCCGGCTTCTTCGACGGGACCATCGGCGACGGCCTGGATCAGGGCCCAGGCATCCAGCAGCGCCATATTGGCCCCCTGGCCGAGTTGTGGGCTGGCTCGATGCCAAGCATCGCCCAGATGCACCAGGCCCTCAGCGTCCGGATTGGCCAGCGTGCCATGGGAATAACGGGCCATGGTCATGTCGTCATGGCTTCGCAGGTCTGTCAAGAAGGGGCTGATATCTGGCCAGAGGCTCTGGGCTTCGTCCTTCCAGACGTCTAGCGGCGTGGCTTGCCAAGTGGCGTGAGCCTCGCGCGGCAGCGACCAGAAGACAGCCGTCAGATCGGGGCCGCCGGGCTCTCGCTGGCCGATCGGCAGGACGCCGATCATGCGGTCGGCGCGGCGGTAGCATTGGCGCAGCTCGTCGGTCGGCAACGTTGCGTCCGATGGCCAGGGAACGTTGCCCCACACGGCGCCATAGGGCAGGGGACGGGCCTTCAGCGGCGACAGTGGCGAGGTGGCGCCGGCCGCGTCGATCAGCAGATCGAACAACTCGGTGGAGCGGCCCCGCAAGCGGAGCCGTTGGCCATCGCGGCCGGTGATCGTGGCGCCGAACACGAACCGGACATTTGCAGCCTGCGCGGCCTGGAGGAGAGCGTCGTGCAAGGCCGCGCGGTGGATGGCGAGGCCCTCGCGCCCCTGGCCTTCGGGGTCGTAGGTCACATCCAGGACGGTGCGGCCCGACGTGGCTTCGTGGCCCGACATTCGCGTGATCCGGCGTCCCAGACCGCGTGCGACGACCCCGGCGCCAAGTGCGTCCAGCACCGCCTGGCCAACTGGCTGGACCACCAGGCCCGACCCGACAGGCGCCGGGGTCTCAAACCGGTCGTACACCGTGACCGAATGCCCCGCCTGGGCCAGTCCCGTCGCGGCCGCCAGCCCGCCGATGCCCGCGCCCGCGATCCCGATCCGTAGCATGTTCGTCCCGCCTTGCCGTCCCCGTCCGTGCCTGCCTATAAGGCCCGCGATGGCGGGACGAGCGGTCATATCGACGCGAATTATCCCCCCGGCGCCCTGATCCAAGGGGCGGCCGGGCCAAGGCGCTGGGACCCCGCGCCGACCGTATCTGCATTCCGATCCGAAGGACGCCTCCGATGAGCGCCGAAGCCCCCGACTACAAGTCGACCCTGAACCTGCCCAAGACCGATTTCCCCATGCGCGCGGGGCTGCCGAAGCGCGAGCCCGCCTGGTTGGAGCGGTGGGAGCGGATCGGGGTCTATGACCGTTTGAGGGAGAAGGAGGGGCGGGAGCCCTTCACGCTCCATGACGGCCCGCCCTATGCGAATGGCAACCTGCATATCGGGCACGCGCTGAACAAGACGCTGAAGGACATGGTCGTGCGGTCCCGTCAGATGATGGGCCACGACTCGTGCTACGTGCCCGGGTGGGATTGCCACGGCCTGCCCATCGAATGGAAGATCGAGGAGGCCTATCGCAAGAAGGGCCGCGACAAGGACGCGGTCGACGTGGTCGAGTTCCGCCAGGAATGCCGCGACTTCGCCGCCGGCTGGGTCGACGTGCAGCGCGAGGAGTTCAAGCGTCTGGGCGTCACCGGCAACTGGGCCGATCCCTACCTCACCATGGCTTATCACGCCG
>JBCDCW010000249.1:0-5179 GCA_039180995.1 Pseudomonadota bacterium | reverse complement strand
TCGCCTTCGTCGGCGTCTTCGGCGCCATCGGGTTCCTGATCGGTGCCGGTCAGGATGCGCCGGAGCCCGCGGGATTTCGCTTCGATTACGGGCGCCAGACGGTGACCGGCGTGATCGAGATGTCGCCCTACCCCATCCTGCACGTCACCGAAGGCACCGACCGCATTCCCGCGGGTCGGTCGCTGATCATGTCGGGCCAAGGCAAGACCGGCATCGACGCACGATTGGCCCCGATGATGGGGCGGCTGGCCGTGGTGTCCGGCGTGGCGTTAGAACGCGGGACTATCGACATGCTGCAAGTGCGCGGCGGTCGGCAGGGTGTTTCCGAAGCCGAGGGCACGGCCCCCGACATCCCGGTCGAGCAATTGGGCCGATGGCGGTTGGCGGGGGAAATCTGCGACGGCAAATGTCTGACGGGCGCCATGCGCCCGGGCCGGGGTCTCGCCCACAAGGCCTGCGCGAACCTGTGCCTGCTGGGTGAAGTGCCCCCGGTCTTCGTTAGCAGCCAGCCAGTCGAGGGCACCGATTTCCTTCTGATCACCGGCCCGGATGAAACCCCCCTGCCCCAAGCGGCCTATGACCTGATCGGCCGATACATCTTCGTGGAAGGCAATCTGGAGCGGCGGGGCGACCTGCTGGTGCTGCGCATGGACCCCGACACGATGGAATTGATCGAATGACCCGCCGGGTCCTGACGCTCGGGCTGATGATCTGCGTGGTGATCGTGCTGTTCTATGCCTCACGCTATTGGCCGCTGCGTCTGTGGGGCCGGAACGAATTCTTCGGGCTGCCTCCCCAAGGCGGCCTGATCCGGCAATGGCTGCGCGGGACACAATTCGCACCGTTCGAGTTATTGATTTGGGGGATCGGCAGCTTCCTGATCTTGACGGGTCTGCAAAAGCTGCTGGAACGCTAGCCTGGTTCTCGTCTTGATCTAACCGGAGCCGCGCCGGGACCGGTCCGCCCCATAAACACTGCGATACGAGGCATCCATGGCAACTAGGTTCGGCAGGTCGGCGCTGGGGGCGAGAGGAGATTTGCCAACTGGCGCGTCGACCCGCCTGGCCCGAAACGAAACAGCCTAACGGGCCTGGAGATTGGCCCCTAGCGGCGCCGCCAACCGCTCGAACGCGCTTTGCACCGAGGGCAGCGCAGTCTCGGTGAAGAGGGCCTCGATCCGGGGGGCAACGGCGATGGCGCGATCAATATCGGCGCTGGCCCCCGCTTCATACAGCCCCGAAGACACCATCAATTCGTTGCGGGCCTGGACGTCCAGCAGGCGGCGGACTTGGGTGATCACCTCGTTCTCGGGCCCCGTCGCCGCCGCAGGCAAGCAGCGTGAGACGGATTTCAGAACGTCCACCGCAGGAAAACGCCCGGCCTCGGCGATGGCGCGCGACAGCACCACATGGCCATCCAATTGGCCCCGGACGATATCGGCGACGGGTTCCTCCATATCGGACCCCGCAACCAGGACCGAGAAGATCGCGGTAATGTCGCCTTGCAGGTCCACGCCCGGCCCCGCCCGTTCTGCTAAAGAGGCCAGAAGCGGCGTCAAGCTGGCAGGATGGCCACGCAGGGCGACGTCTTCGCCCGCCGCGGTGGCGATCTCGCGATGAGCCTCGGCCAGGCGTGTGACGCTGTCGCACAGAAACAGGACATGCTGGCCCTGGTCTCGGAAATGTTCGGCCACGGCCAAGGCCGTCAATGCACATCGGCGGCGCACCGGCGCAGCCATGTCCGAGGTCGCGGCGACGACCACTGTGCGGGCCATGCCGGCGGGCCCGAGCGTATCCCGCACAAAATCGGCCACCTCCCGCCCCCGCTCGCCCACCAGCGCCAACACGCAAACGTCTGCTTCGACCTGCCGGGCAAGCCCGCCGAGCAAGGTCGATTTGCCGACACCCGAGCCCGAGAACAGCCCGATGCGTTGGCCGTGCGCCAAGGGCAGCACGGTGTCCAACACCGCATAGCCGGTATGGACCCGCTTCCCCATGGATCGGCGGCGCGTGGGCGAAGGCGGCGTGGCGGCCAGCTTACGCGGCGCGCCGTGGGTCAGCGGACGATCATCCATGGGTGCACCGAACGGATCCACGATACGCCCGACCCACGAATCGTGTGGCGCGACGGTCGCCGGCCCCAGCAATTCGACCGGCAAACCCAACCGCAGGCCATCCACCGGCCCCATCGGAATTGCCGTCAGCCCTTCGGGCGTGAGGCGCACGATTTCAGCCCGATGGGTGCGGCCACCCTCCTCGTATCCTAGATCGTCACCCAGACCGGCCAAGGCCGACAGGCCATCGACCGAGAAACCCCCAGCCGACAATTCGGTCACACGACCGATGGGGGCCGTCGTGCGGATGTTGGCGATGCTGCGACGCAGGTCGGCAAAGGGATCGGTGTCGAGGGACATGGGCAATCTCCGGCAGGGGTTTCAACGTTTTCTAAAGGAATCGGTCTTAAGGCTTCGTTGCGATAACGAACGGAGAATCCTTCGTGACCGAGATGCCTGCCCTTTTGGACCTGGCCGCGTCCGCCGCGCGCCATGCCGCCGCCCGTCAGTCGATGATTGCCCAGAATGTGGCAAATGCCGACACGCCCGGATATCTGGCCTTTGACCTGGAGGCGTTCTCGCCCCAGGTCGGGGCCGACGGCATGCGCCGAACCCATCCGGGCCATCTGGGCGCGGGGGACGGCGCCGCCCGTCGAATCGCGCTGGATGCGGTGGCCAACGATCCCAACGGCAACGGCGTGACGCTGGAAGACCAGATCCTGCGCGGGATCGAGGCGCAGCGTGCCCATGGCCGCGCCGTCACGATTTACTCGACGACGATGGACATGCTCCGAGCCGGTCTCGGCCGGAGGTAGGGACAATGAACGATCTGTCGAATGCCATAAATGTCCTGTCGTCGGGTATGCGCAGCCAAGGGCGCCGCCTGGTCCATATCGCCGAGAACATCTCGAACGCCGATACGCCGGGCTATCGCCGCAAGACCGTGGATTTCCAGGCCATGGTCGACGGCGGGCGCCGCAGCGGCGCGGTCGAAGTCGGGCCTGTGCGGCTGGATCGTTCCGATCTGCCGCGAATCCACGATCCCGACCATCCGATGGCCGATGAAGGCGGCTACTACGATGGCTCGAACGTGCAACTGGTCGTGGAACTGGCCGATGCGCGCGAAGCGCAGCGCAGCTACGAAGCCAATCTCAAAATGTTCGAGCAGGTGCGGCGCATGTCGTCACAGTTGATGGACGTGCTCCGACGGTAAAGACGACCGAAGACCCATAGCAATTTGGAGGCCAGAATGGACCTGCAACCAATCCTCGCGGGGATGGGCGGAATGCCTGCACCCTCGACCAAGACCAATCCCATGGCCGACGCAGCCCAAGGCTTCGCCGACGTGCTGCGTGAGGCCGAAATGCAGGCCGAGGCGGCGCTGACCACGGGGGCCGATCCCCACGCGCTGGTCACGGCCATGGCCGAAGGCAAGATGGCCATCGAGACGGTGGTCTCGATCCGCGACAGGGTCGTGGAAGCCTATCAGGAAATCCTGCGGATGCCGGTGTAAGGCCCATGTCCGAGCTGCTGTTCTTCGACACGCTCCGACAGGGTCTCTGGATCGCGGTCCTGATCTCGGCCCCGATCCTGGCCGTCGCCCTCGTGGTCGGCCTGGCCATCGGCCTGTTCCAGGCGCTGACGTCGATCCAGGAAATGACCCTGACCTTCGTGCCGAAGATGGCGGCAATCCTGGGCGTGTTCTGGGTCTCCATGAGCTTCATGTCCCTGACGCTGGGCCGGTACTTCACCGACACCCTCGTCCCGATCATCGCGGGGTACTAGCGCAATGGCCGACGGCATCTACCCGACCCTTACACGCCAGATGGGCCTGATGCGCGAGATGGAGATGATCGCCCAGAACGTCGCCAACGCCTCGACTACGGGCTACCGCGCCGAAGGTCTGATCTTTTCGGAACACGTGGTCAGCGGCGGGCGCCGCGCGCCGTCGCTCTCCATGGCCCATGCGACGGGGCGCGAGATCAGCTTCCGCCAAGGCGCCCTGGAACAGACGAACGGCACCTACGACCTGGCCATTGAAGGCGACGGCTACTTCCTGGTCGGCGTCGAAGATGTCCCGCACCTGACCCGTTCTGGCGCCTTCACATCGGGCCCCGACGGAGGGCTCACGACGCTAGAAGGCAACCCCGTCCTGGACGAAGGCGGCGCGCCGGTCTTCGTGCCACCCGGCTCGGGCGACGTGCGCGTGGCCCCCGACGGCACACTCTCGGCCGATGGCCAGCCGATCGGGCAGATCGCGGTCGTCTTGCCTGAAGACCCGAATGCCATGATCCGGCACGCGGGCACCATGTTCGCTGCCGACGGTTACGCCCCGGTCGAAAATCCCAAGGTCGCCCAAGGCTTCCTAGAGGCCTCGAATGTCGACCCCGTTCTACAAATCGCCCGCATGGTCGCCGTGCAGAACGCCTACGAAATGGGCCAAGGCTTCATGGATCGCGAGGATGAGCGCATGCGCGCGATGTTCCGCCTGATGGACAGACAATAAGGAGACGCAGGATATGCGAGCCCTCAGCATCGCGGCCACCGGAATGGCGGCCCAACAGACGCGGGTCGAGGTCATCTCGAACAACCTCGCGAATATGAACACCACGGGCTACAACGCTCGCCGCGCCGAATTCGCGGATCTGCATTATCAGCAGGCCACGCGGGCCGGGTCGATCAACTCGGCCACCGGCGCCGTAGTGCCGGCCGGGGTCCAGATCGGCTTGGGCGTGCGACCCACAGCCGTGGCCATGGAGGTCGCGCAAGGCACGCTGCAAGCCACCGGCGGCGACCTGGACATCGCCATCGAAGGGCGCGGCTATCTGGAAATCACACTCCCCTCGGGTGGCGCGGCCTATACCCGCGACGGCGCCATGAAGCGCACCGGCGACGGCCTGCTAGTCACGTCGGACGGCCACACCATCGTGCCCGACATCACCATCCCCGACGATGCCCGTTCGATCACCATCAACCCCGAGGGTGGGGTCTATGCCTACTTCATCGACCAGGTGGAGCCCGAACAGATCGGTCAACTGACCCTGGTCGGATTCTCCAACGAAAAAGGGCTCGAAGCGCTGGGCTCCAACCTCTACGCCGAGACGGGGGCCTCCGGCGCGCCTCTTG
>JBCDCW010000248.1:0-5280 GCA_039180995.1 Pseudomonadota bacterium | reverse complement strand
CTGCTCGGTCGCGTCGAAGCCGTTGATGACGATCCCGTCAGGCTGCAATGCAAGCGCCTGCCCGATGGCGGCGGTGCGTCCTTGGATCGAACCCGCGCCGTCCAGCACCCGAACCTCCCATCCGATGGCCTCGGCGGCTTCCTCGACGCCGTCGGTCACACCGAGGATACCGCCATTCTTCAAGTCACCGGCCAGGACGACGATGGACTTGCCCTCGGCCGCCAACGGTCCGGTGGTCGGCCCATCCCATTCGGTCTGTGCCCAGACCGCCCCGGTCAGCATCGTCCCCGCCGCGAGGCTCGCGATGAATGTGATCTTATGCATGGTGTCCTCCCTCTGCATATTTTTTGGTTCAGCGCTTGGCCGCACCCTTTCGGCGCTGCGCGTATCCTGCGATGCCGATGGCGATTAGCAGGGTGACCCCGTTGAACAGCGGTTCGACCCAGAACGAGCCGCCGAATTGCTGGATCCCGGAAATGCCCACGGCCAGGATTGCGACGCCGACAATCGTGCCCCAGACGTTCACACGGCCCGGCTTGATGGTAGTCGACCCCAGAAACGCCCCCACCAGGGCGGGCAGCAGGAATTCCAAGCCGACCGATGCCTGGCCGATCCGCAACTTCGAGGCCAAGATAACCCCGGCCAGCGCGGTCAGCGTCCCGGACGCCATGAAGGCCCCGATCACGTATGTCCGAGTGGGAATGCCGTTCAATTGCGCAGCACGCTGGTTCGCGCCGATGGCATAGAGATAGCGCCCCACCGGCGTGTATTCGAGCAGGAGCCACATCACCAACGTGATGACCAGCAGATAGTACCCCGTAATCGGCAGCCCGAAGACGAACGTCGTGGAGATGTCGTAAAATCCCTCGGGCAGCGTCCCGACCATCTGCCGTCCACCCGTATGCCAAAGCGCCAGCGCATAGAGCACGGTGCCCGTGCCCAGCGTGGCGATGAAGCTGTCGATCCTTGCAACCTCGACCAGAAGGCCGTTCAGAAACCCGGTCAAAGCCCCGAGCAGCAACACGACAGCCACCGCCAACGGCCAGGGCAGGCCCAGCATCGTTTGCAAGCTGATCGCCAGAATGTGCCAAAGCACAATTCCGTAGCCCACCGTCAGGTCGATGCGACCGGCGGCCATCGGGATCATCGCGCCAAGCGACAGAAGGGCGATGATCGCCTTGTCGGACACGATGGCGCGCAGGTTCAGCATCGTCGGAAACGTGTTCGGCAGCAGAAGTGAAAAGAGGACGATCAGCAGCACCGTCAGGATGACCAGGCCATAGACCGGTAACAGACGCAGTAACTTCTGTCCGGTGGTCAGGCTCTTCAGATCGGCCTTCGTCGGTTCGAGCGCGCCGCTCTCAAGCGATTGCATGGGCGTCCACCTTTCCAAGCCGTGTGTTTCCCGCCGAGGCCGATTGGATAAGGTTTTCTGTCGACAGCCGCGTGCCGCTCAGCTCGTCGACGATCTTGCCTTGGCTGAAGACCACGGCGCGGTGGCAGACCAGGGCGATCTCCTCGAAATCGGTGGACACGAGCAGCAAACCGATCCCCTGCCCCAGCGCCGCGTTCAAAAGCGCATAGATCTCGGCCTTTGCGCCGACATCCACGCCCGCCGTCGGGTCCTCGCAGATCAGAAGGCGCCGCTTCGTCGCCAGCCAACGGCCGATCACGACCTTCTGTTGATTGCCACCGGACAACGCCTCGATGGTCAAAGCCGGATCGTTCGGCGACAGACCCAGATCCCGGCCGATCTCGGCGGCCTGATCCGCTTCGACGCGAGGTGTCAGGAAGCTAAGCAACGACCGCCCCACGCTATTCGGGTTGAGAAAGGTATTCTCCCGGATTGTCAGACTCATCGCGACGGATTCTTCGGTCCGATCCTTCGCAACCAGCCCGATCCCGGATCTCAAGGCCGCTTGGGGCGAGGTCAGATCCGGGACCTGTCCGTCCAACTCCACGGCCCCTCGATGCGCCTGCACTCCAAACAGCGCACGCGACACGGCTTCGTGCCCCGCTCCACGCAGACCGACCAGGCCCACGATCTCGTTCTCCCGCAGGTCCAGGTCCAGGGGCCCGACCGGCCCCGCCTCGAACCCGCGCAGCGACAGAATAACCTCTCCGGGCGCTGCGATCGCCTTGGCCGTGACCCGCGTCTTGCGACCGACGATCTTCAGCACCAATTCCTCCGGCGTGGTGTGTTCGATGCTCCGCAAGCCGACCATCTCGCCGTCCCGCAGAACCGCGACCCGGTCGGCCACGCGAAAGATTTCGTCCAGCCGGTGGCTGACATAGATCATCCCCACGCCCCGGTCGCGAAGCGGACGGATCGCATCGAACAGCCGCTCGACCTCGTCCGCGGGCAGCGATGCCGTAGGCTCGTCGAGAACCAGGAACTCGCTATCGACAGCCAAGGCGCGCGCAATGGCCACCAGGGACTTTTCGGTTCGGGACAGCGCCTCGACCCGTGTCGACGGATCAAAATCGCAATCGACCCGTGCCAACGCTTCCGCCGCGAATTTGTCTACCTCGCTCCATTGAATGACCGGCCCACTTGTCTTGAAGCCAAGCGCCAAGGCGATGTTCTCGGCCACGGTCATCCATTCGATCAGGCCGAGGTCCTGGTGGATGAAAGCGACCTTCTGACGGTCTCCAAATCCCGCTGGGCGATGCGCATAGGGCTGCCCGTCGATCAGAACCCGCCCCTTATCCGGCTTGTGGATGCCGCCCAAAATCTTGATCAGCGTCGACTTGCCTGCGCCGTTCTCGCCCAGAAGCGCCACGATCTCGCCGCGACCAACCGTCAGCGACACGTCGCGCAGCGCGTAGGTCCCGCCAAAATGCTTGTCGATCCCGTCGAAACACAGCCCGCTGGACTGACGCTGTTCCATCCATCCCTCCCTTCGTTACGGATCACCGCCGCCGCATGATCGTTGCTCGGACAGCGCGTTACCCGTAACGTCCCTCTACATTCCCGGACGACCTCCAATCGGTCAAGGAAAATTTGGTACCGGTAACGTAGACGTTGAGCATGTCGGAAAAGAAAAATAAAAACAGTCGTGTAAGCCTTGCTTCCGTTGCCCTAGCGGCGGGGGTGTCCAAGATGACGGCAAGCCGCGTCTTGCGCAATGAAGGCGGATATTCCGAACCGACGCGGGCCAAGGTCATGGCTCAGGTCGATGCCCTGGGCTACCTGCCGAATCGCTTAGCCACCGTGTTTGCCGGGGACCGGCCGTCCACCTTCGTCGGCGTCTCCATCCCCGATCTTGGCAACGAAGTCTTCACCCAGGTCCTGGAAGGCATCGACCACAAGCTGGCATCCCGTGGCTACCAGACGGTGCTCGGCCTGACGCAACACACGCTCGAACAGGAAGAGGCCTGGATCGAAACCGTTCTCTCTTGGCAGCCCGCCGGGCTGATCCTCACCGGGCGGTCCCATTCCCCCCGGGCCCAAAGCATGCTGCGCAGCGCCGGGATCCCGATCGTTGAGATCTGGGACCTCAACTCAAGCCCCATCGACGTCAGTGTCGGACTCGCGCATTTCGACAGCGGATACGAAATGGGCCGCCACCTGGTGTCCCTCGGATATCGCCGGATCGGCTATGTCGGCACATCACACGACGTCGCCAACGCGGCGTCCCGGCGCCTGGAAGGATTTACCAAGGCCGTTCAGGACGGCGGCGGGGATCTGACCCGCCAGTTCTGCCTGCACGACACCGCAACCTTCTATCCCGGGTATTATGGGACCGAGCAATTGCTGGCCATGGGCGCTCGGGTCGACTGCATCTTCTACCAGAACGACTCCATGGCCTTCGGCGGCATGCAGTATTGCCGACGGATCGGGCAGTCGGTTCCGGACGATATCGGCATTGCGGGCTGGGGGGACATGCCGATCTCATCGGTGCTGGATGCACGGTTGACCACGATCCACGCGCCGCATCTCAAGCTCGGACAGGCTGCCGCCGAAGCCATGGCAGCAAGATTGGGCGATGAACCCGTCGCGCGCTGCATAGATGTGGGCTTTCGTTTGGTGCCAGGCAATACGGCAATGAGTCGACCGTGACAGCCAAACTGAGAGGCTCAGCTTCGGGGCGCCTCGCGAGCCTGGGTTGTGGCCTGCTGCTTCCTGAGCAGTCCGGAAAGGCGGGACCAGGTCAGTGTAGTCGCCTCTGAGCACCCTGCGCCTCGCGCCTTAAATCACCCACCGGGCCCGGCCGGAAAGTAACGGCTGCATCATCCATCACCCGCCGGAGCGTCGTCCGATCTGTCCGCGCAGGCTATACATTCCCAACAGGCGAGCTTAGGGACCGGGTTTCCCGATCGCAGGAATTCTGACATGAAAACCGCCCTCGCCGATGCGTTGGTCGCACGCGGCTATGACAGCCTGACCCCGGTTCAGCAGGCCGTGACCGACCCAGAACTGGCAGGCGCGGACCTCCTCGTGTCGGCGCAGACGGGGTCGGGCAAAACGCTGGCCTTCGGGTTGGCGATCGCGCCCACGGTTTTGGGCGAGGCGGAGGCATTTGCCGCCGCCGATACGCCGCTGGGCTTGGTGATCGCGCCAACGCGGGAATTGGCGATGCAGGTCAAGCGGGAACTTGCGTGGCTATATGACAAGGCCGGCGCGCAACTGGCCTCAACCGTGGGCGGCATGGACATGCGGGACGAACGCCGGGCGCTCGCGCGCGGGGCCCATGTGGTGGTCGCGACGCCTGGGCGGTTGCGGGACCATATTATGCGCGGCTCCATCGACCTGACGGCGATCCGGGCCGTGGTGTTGGACGAAGCGGATGAGATGCTCGATCTGGGCTTTCGGGAGGATCTGGAATTTATCCTTGGCAGCTGCCCCCCGGCGCGCCAGACGCTTCTGTTTTCGGCCACGGTTCCGGCCGCTATCGCCAAGTTGGCCGAGCAGTTCCAGAAGGACGCCAAGCGCATCGCCGCTGGCAGCGCCAAGGCGGCCCATGCCGACATCGCCTATCGCGCCTTGGAGGTCTCGGCCCGCGACGTCGAGACCGCGATCATCAACGTCCTGCGCTATCACGAAGCGCCCAATGCCATCGTCTTCGCCAACACGCGGGCGACGGTGAACCGGCTGACGACCCGTTTGTCCAACCGAGGTTTTGCGGTGGTGGCCCTGTCGGGCGAGCTGACTCAATCGGAGCGGACCAATGCCTTGCAGGCCATGCGAGACGGGCGGGCAAAGGTCTGCGTGGCAACCGATGTGGCGGCCCGCGGGATCGACTTGCCGAACCTGGACCTTGTCGTCCATGCGGAGTT
>JBCDCW010000247.1:0-5307 GCA_039180995.1 Pseudomonadota bacterium | reverse complement strand
CTCGAACATCTAGACGCCACAGCCAAACTCATCTCCGAAGCAGAGCGTCGCTCCATGGTGGCCGAACGCGACACCAATGACCGCTATCTGGCCGCCTTCCTGGCCGACAAGGTGGGCGCCGATTTCACCGGCCGCGTCTCCGGCGTCCAAAGCTTCGGCGCCTTCGTTCGGCTGGACGACACCGGCGCCGACGGCCTGATCCCCGTGCGCTCCATGGGCGCGGAATACTTCCGCTATGACCGCGATGATCAAAGCCTCACGGGCACCGACACGGGCACCCATCTGAGTCTCGGCAGCCGCGTCACAATCCGCTTGGCCGAGGCCGTGCCGACCACCGGCGGGCTGATCCTAGAGCTGCTCTCGATCGACGGTGACCCGATCAAGCCCCGCGGCCGACCGCCCCGTAAAGGCAATCCAGGCAAGCGAAAGTTCAAGAAAGCCCCATCCAAACGCCGACGCTGATGGCCCACCGGCCCGGCGGCTCTACTTCCCCACACGACACCAAAACCGGACCAGTCCCATGCGCCTCCTCGCCCTCCTCCTGATCCTCGCGACGACGCCCAGCCGGGCGGAGGAGCTGTCCGCCTGGCTCGCCGATTTCCGCCCCCGCGCCGAAGCCGCCGGGATCGCGTCCGCCACCTTGGACCGCGCCCTGCCGGATATCGAACACCTGCCGGACGTCATCCGCCGCGACCGCAACCAATCGGAATTCTCCAAGACGATCTGGGACTACCTGGACGGCGCCGTCAGCGATCTTCGCGTCCAGAACGGCCGCGCCGCCCTCCAACGCCATTCCGCCGCCTTCGACGCCATCGAAGCCCGCTACGGCGTCGAAAAGGAAGTTGTCGCCGCCATCTGGGGTCTCGAATCCAGCTACGGCGCGTTCCGGGGCGACACCTCTACCCTCTCTGCCTTGGCCACGCTGGCCGCCGACAGCCGCCGGGGCGCCTTCTTCGAAACCCAGCTGATCGCCGCCCTGCAAATCCTCCAGGCTGGCGACACCACCTTCGCCAATATGCGCGGCTCATGGGCCGGGGCCATGGGCCACACGCAGTTCATCCCGACCTCTTTCCTGGCGCATGCCGTCGACTTCACCGGCGACGGCCGCCGCGACATCTGGGGCCAGGACCCGACCGACGCTCTGGCCTCGGCCGCCGCCTATCTGGCCGATTTCGGCTGGACGACCGGCCAGCCTTGGGGTGTCGAGGTCATCCTGCCGGACGGCTTCGACTACGCGCTGGCGGCCTCGACCATCACCAAGCGCCCGGCCGAGTGGACCGCCCTGGGCATCCGCACGGCCGCTGGCGGTGCGCTGCCGGGCGACGCCCCGGTCTCCATCCGCGCCCCGGCGGGCGCCCAGGGCGCCGTCTTCGCCACCTATCCCAACTTCGAAGTGTTAGAGCGCTACAACACCGCCGATGCCTATGTCATTGGCGTGGGTCATCTTTCCGACCGGCTGACCGGCGGCCCGCCCCTGCGCGCGGGATGGCCCCGGGGGGATCGGGCGCTCAGCTTCGATGAGCGGGTGGAGATGCAGCGATTGCTGGCGGGCCAGGGCTTCGATCCGCAGAAATTCGACGGCTTGGTGGGGCCGCTGACCTTGGCCGCGATCCGGGGCTGGCAAGCCTCGGTCGGGTTGGTGCCGGACGGATACATGCCGCCGCGGCTGTTGCAGCGGTTGCGCGGATCATAAGCGACCCGCGCGGCGCTTGTAGGATTGGGTTTCACCCCATCTTTCCACCGGTGACCGGGGAAGAAACGTCCTACATCGCCAGCATGCTGTCCACGCCCACCGTGATGGCCATAATAAAGAACAACACACAGGTCACCACTGTCAGAACAATCACCCGGTTGAAGTAATGCACCTGCTTGATCGCCTCGATCTGCAAATGATGCGCGCCCTCCACGTCCCGCACGTCGAACATTGCCCGCAGGCGTGGCGACGGCTCGTAGATCAAGCAGCGCAACAGGAACAGGATCGAGGCCGATACCGTCAGCACCTGGCCGAACATCAAGACCAACGTCACCCAGGTCTGATCCAGTGAGAAGATGAAGGCCGATGTCGCCAGGATGATCGCCAACACCGCCAGCAAGGCAGAGGATTTGGCGTCGATCTCGGACATGATCTCCCGCGCCTCGTCGGCCTCCATCTCGGCCACACCGACAAGCCCCTCCATCTCCAGGCAGACCGGTCGCAGCGTCAGCCGCGCCGCGCGCGGCAGCATCCAGGTATCCATGGTTTGCACCATGCTGTGCAGGGAAAGCACCTGTCTCATGGCGCGTTGCTCACTCCCCCGCGGTCCGGCGCTGGATCGCGTCCAGCCAGCGGGGGACCAGCCAGATCGGTACCAGGACCAAACTCCAGGCCACGGCGTTGAGCAAGGTGAAGGTCAGTTTGGCGCCAGTGGGCATCTCGGACATCCACAGAAAAACATGGGCCACGAGGATGGCAGTGACGAGGATTGCCAGGATGATCTTGTGACTGCGCGCCATCGACCAAACATCGCGCGCCGACGCCGCCCGTCAAGACCGCCCACGTAGGGTGGGTGAAACCCACCGCGACGGCGCCCAAGGGGACAGCCTATCCCGCGTGCCGCGTCGGCGCCTGCAACGCTCCAAACCCATAATGCTTCAACCAGCGCAGGTCGCTGTCGAAGAAGGCGCGCAGGTCGGGGATGCCGTATTTCAGCATGGCGATCCGGTCGATGCCCATGCCGAAGGCGAAGCCTTGCCACTCCTCTGGGTCGATCCCGCCTGCCTGCAGCACCTTCGGGTGGATCATGCCCGACCCCAGGATCTCCAGCCAATCGTCGCCCTCGCCTAGCTTCAACCTGCCGCCTTCCCAGGAACAGCGGATGTCCACCTCGGCCGAGGGTTCGGTGAACGGGAAGTGGGAGGCGCGGAAGCGAAGCTCGATCCCATCCACCTCGAAAAAGGCGCGGCAGAACTCCTCCAGGCACCATTTGAGGTTCGCCATCGAGATGTCGCGGTCGATGGCCATGCCCTCGACCTGGTGGAACATCGGGGTATGCGTCTGGTCGTAATCGGCGCGGTAGACGCGGCCGGGGCAGATCATGCGCGTCGGCGCGCCCGTGGCCTGCATCGACCGGATTTGCACCGGCGAGGTGTGGGTCCGCAACACGTGGGGCGGGCGATTATCGCCCTCGGCCCGGGCCATGTAGAACGTGTCCATCTCGGCCCGGGCGGGGTGATGGCCAGGGATGTTGAGCGCGTCGAAATTGTACCAATCGTCTTCGACCTGCGGGCCTTCGGCAACCGAGAATCCCATATCGGCGAAAATCGCCGTCACTTCCTCGGTCACCTGACTGACCGGGTGGATGGTGCCCTGGCGGCGGGCGCGCGTGGGCAGGGTGACGTCCAGCCATTCGGTCCGCAAGCGTTCGTCCAACGCCGCGTCTTCCAGCGCTGATTTGCGGGCGGCGATGGCCGAATTGATCTCGTCCTTCAAGGCATTCAGCCGCGGCCCGACCTCTTGGCGCTGCTCGGGGGTCATCTTGCCCAGCTCGCGCATCTTCAGGGCGACCTCGCCCTTCTTGCCCACGGCCGCCAGGCGCACCTGCTCCAGCCCGTCCTCGTCCGAGGCATCGCGGATTTGGATCAGATATTTGTCGCGCAGATCGTCCATGGCAACGCCCCTCGGAAACGTCTGCGCGGGATAGCCCGCACGCGCCTGCCCTGCAACCGCGTCAGAAAAGCTGCGACACCCCCCAGAGGCCCATGGCCATCATTGCCAAATTCTCCATCAGCGACACCGCGCCCAGCGGTACGTTGGACCCGCCGCCCACACAGGCGCATTTCAACTCTCGCTTCTCGATATAGACGGCCTTGAAGACCGAGACGGCGCCGATGGCCCCGATCACCAGCATCGCCGGCACGGCCAGCCACATCATCAGGCCCGCCAGCATCAGAAGGCCCGCCGCCGTCTCGACGAACGGATAAACATAGCCATAGGGGACCCAGCGTTTGGCCAGCAGGTCGTAGGTCAGGAACATGGTCGAGAACCGTTCGACATCCTGCAACTTCTGCAAGCCCAGCAGGACCATGGCCGTGGCGACGAACCAGGGCAGTACCTGAGCTTGCAGCAGGACCCCGTCCACCCGCCACGAGATGGCCATCGCCACCAGCGCCGCGATGGCGAAGATCACCAGAACCGGCCGATAGCTCGGCCCGGTCCGGACGGGCTTTCCGAGATGCTGGCGCAGGGCCTCGTATCCGCCGACCCGCTCGCCCCCCAAGATGATCTGCGGCGTGGTCTCGACGCCCAACCGTGCCTTCAAGGCGTCCGTCTCCGCCCGGCTGGTCAGCGGGCGATCTTCGACCTGAAACCCCTGCCGACGCAACAGATGCAGCGCCTTCAGGCCGGAAGGACAAGTATTTGGCGCCGTCATCCGATAGAGAACGGCGCGCGTCTCGTCGACGGTAATGTCCTTGGGCATCGCTCAGCTCTCCGCCGCTTCAAGGGAATGTAGGATGGGGCAATCGGGCCGGTCATCTCCGGCACAGGCGTCCACCAAATGAGACAGCGTCGCCTGCATCGCGCGCAGGTCGGTGATCCGCCGGTCGATATCGTCCAGATGCGCCTGGGCGATGCGCTTCACCTCGGCACTTGCCCGGCCTTCGTCGCGCCACAGGGCCAGAAGGGCGCGGCATTCCTCTAGCCCGAAGCCCAAGGCGCGGGCCCGGCCCAGGAAGGTCAAGTCATGGATGTCGCGGTCGTTGAATGCGCGATAGCCATTGGCGCTGCGGGCCGGGGTGACCAGGCCGACATCCTCGTAGTACCGAATGGTCTTCGCCGGAACGCCCGAGCGATCGGCGGCATGTTTGATATTCATAACCGATGATATGGGGCTTCCAGTCGCTGGAAGGTCAAGACCCTTCGGCCGCCCGCATCTCTCGCGCCAAAGCGGCGCCGATCAGGGCCGAGCCCTGGGGGCTGGGATGCAGCCGGTCCCGTGCGTAAAGGCGCCGATCGGTCCGGTCGATCACCCGCGCTGCGTCCAGAAAGACGAGGCCGGGATCCCGCGCGGCCAATTGCGTCATCCTGGCGTTGATCACGTCGAAATGCGGCTCGCAGGGGGCGGGCTCGTTGGGCAGCAGATCGTAATAGCCCAGGAACGCCACCTTGGCGCCGCGGGCCCGCAGGCTGGCGATGAATGTGGGCAGGTCTCCGGTCAGATCGGGCCCGATCTGCGCGTCGCGCAGGGCGACCGTATCCGCACGCTGACAATTCCCCCGCAGATCGTTCCCACCGGCCGTCAGGATGATCCAATCCCACGACCCTTCGCG
>JBCDCW010000246.1:0-5332 GCA_039180995.1 Pseudomonadota bacterium | reverse complement strand
GTCCAAAACCGCCGCGGCGCCGGAGGCCATAGCGACGGCGCGCGGGTTCGGCCAACCGTCTCGCGGGGCCACGAGCGCCATGCTGGAAAGACCGAAATTCAGCATGGCGCGGGCGGCGGCGCCGATGTTTTCGCCCAATTGCGGTTCGACAAGGACGATGCGCGGCCCCCTTGAAAGGGTCTCCAACCCGCCGCGCGGGCGCCGCTCATTTCCATTTTCCATACCGCTTTCCATCCTACTTTCCAGGCTACTTTCCAGGCCATTTTCCGTTTTTGCGCTGATAAGCCCCCCATCACGGCCGTGAAATAGAGGCGCGCCGGCGTCAGGGCGGGTTCACGTTCCGGCGACCGGCCGACAACGAGCGCTTTGCACCGGGAGACCGAGATTGCTATAGCCCTCGCACCACCACCCACTCACACAAGCGCGAGCGCACATCACATGGCGAAGATTAAGGTCGACAACCCCATCGTGGAAATGGACGGGGACGAAATGACGCGGATCATCTGGCAGATGATCAAAGACAAATTTATTCATCCCTATCTCGATATCGACCTGAAATATTTCGACCTCGGCATCGAAGCGCGCGACAAGAGCGACGATCAAATCACGATTGACGCGGCGAACGCCACGAAAGAACACGGCGTCGCCGTGAAATGCGCCACCATCACGCCGGACGAAGCCCGCGTCGAAGAATTCGGCCTCAAAAAAATGTGGCGCTCGCCGAACGGCACGATCCGCAATATTTTGGGCGGCGTCGTTTTCCGTGAACCGATCATCATCCGCAATGTGCCGCGTCTCGTCCCGAGCTGGACGCAGCCGATCATCATCGGCCGCCACGCCTTCGGCGACCAATACCGCGCCACTGATATGAAGTTCCCCGGACCCGGCACGCTCAGCATGAAGTTCGTCGGCGAGGACGGGACGGTCGAAGAACACGAGGTCTTCAAAGCCCCCGCCTCGGGCGTCTTCATGTCCATGTACAACCTGGACCAGTCGATCATCGACTTCGCCCGCGCGTCCTTCAATTACGGGCTAAAGCGCGGCTATCCGGTCTATCTGTCCACCAAGAACACCATCATGAAGCAATATGACGGCCAGTTCATGATCCTGTTCCAAAAGGTCTTCGACGAGGAATTCGCCGATCAGTTCAAAGAGGCCGGCCTGACCTATGAACACCGTCTGATCGACGACATGGTGGCCTCCGCCATGAAATGGTCCGGCGGCTACGTCTGGGCCTGCAAGAACTACGATGGCGATGTCCAATCCGACACGGTCGCCCAGGGCTTCGGCTCCCTGGGCCTGATGACATCGGCGCTGATGACCCCAGACGGCAAAATCGTCGAGGCCGAGGCCGCGCACGGCACTGTCACCCGCCACTACCGCCAGCACCAGGCCGGCAAGGAGACGTCGACCAACTCCATCGCGTCGATCTTCGCCTGGACCGGCGGCTTGAAGCATCGTGCCAAGCTCGATGACAACGCGCCGCTGATGACCTTCGCCGAAACGCTGGAAAAGGTCATCGTCGACACCGTCGAAAGCGGTCACATGACCAAGGACCTGGCCCTGCTGGTCGGCCCGGACCAGAAATGGCTGACTACCATGGGCTTCCTGGAAAAGATCGACGAGAACTTGAACAAGGCGCTTGCGGGATAAGCACTTTCGGGCGTCGCAGCATGCCCGACCAACTTCGAGAGGGCCGCGTCTGGACAGACGCGGCCCTCGCGCTTACCGGACCGGCCATGACCGACCGATCCGAACCGCAAGAAGCCCTCCGCCACAGCCTGCTGGAAGACGCGCAAGCCTTCGTGCTGGGCACCGCGCTCTGCGCCCTCGGCGTCCAGTTCCTGACGGCCTCGGGTCTGGTCACCGGCCAGACCGCGGGCCTCGGTGTCCTCCTCTCCTACGTCACCGATCTCAGCTTCGCGGTCTGGTTCTTCCTCGTGAACCTACCCTTCTACATCCTGGGCTGGCTGCGCATGGGGCCGCGCTTCGTGGTCAAGACGGTGATCGCCGTCACGTTGGTTTCCGTCTTGAGCGCAGCGATGCCGACTTTCATGGTCTTCGACAGCCTGAACCCCTGGGCCGCCTCGGCACTGGCAGGGGCGGTCATCGGCATGGGGTTGATCGTCATCTTCCGCCACGGCGCCTCCCTTGGCGGAATCGGCATCCTGGCACTTTGGGCGCAGGAACGCTTCGGCATCCAGGCCGGCTGGGTTCAACTTGGCTTCGATGCGCTGCTCTTCCTCGGCGCGGCCCTGGTCCTCGACCCGTGGCTGGTCGCCGCCTCGCTGCTGGGCGCTGTGATCGTGAACCTGATCATCGCAGTGAACCACCGCCGCGACCGCTATATCGGCCGCTAAGCCGGATCGTTCGTCAGCACGCCATCCGCCGCCATCAACCGCTCCCAGAGCGCAAAATCCTCTGCCCGCCCCTCGGCCAAAGCCTGCCGCGTCGCCGAGCCCAGCTCGGTCACCCCCTCCGGTGACACATTCACCCGCGCCGTCTCGATCCCCTGCCCCAACCGGTCTTCCAGGAACCGATGCAGCCGGTCCAGCCGGTCATAGGCGAACAGATGCTGCACCCCGCCCGCCAGGAAATTCGCCTGGCTGCCCACCTTGGCGAAATCCGGCTGCGGCTCCGTCAGATACGCCCGGACGAAGCTGTCGAAATCAATGCCGACGGTCGAATTGACATGCCCCGCCAGTTCTGGCCGCGACCGATATCGGTACCAACTGCCCAACCACGACACCGGCTCGCGCATCACTGCCACCAGTTCCATCGGGCGACGCCCCTTCTGCTCGAAAAACGCCGACAATTCCCGCCGGAACTTCTTGACCGTGCAGTGCTTCAAACCCGGCGGATTGAGGATTGCCGCGTCCGCCAGCGGTGCCAGTGCATCCTCCAGGGCCGTGGTCCCCGTCTTCGGGACCGCCAATAGCACAAGCCGCGCTTTCCAGAAGATCAGCATGGCCCACGGCCTCCACGTCAACGATTTCTTAACCAAACGCAGTCGATGCTGCTTGGGTAAACCACTTGCATTCGTTCTGTTAACGTTCTACGTCGCTGAATAGAACACAATAAGAACATCCATCCCGATTGCCGCGCTCGCGGCCGCATGTAACAAGGGCAGACATCATGGCAACCACGAGCATTCTCGACATGGCTGACAAACGCTCCGGCGACAAGCAGAAGGCGCTGGATTCGGCGCTGGCCCAAATCGAACGGCAGTTCGGCAAGGGCTCGATCATGAAGCTGGGGGGTGAAAACCAGCTTCCGGATATCGAAGCCACGTCGACCGGATCGCTCGGCCTCGACATCGCGCTCGGGATCGGCGGCCTGCCCAAGGGCCGCATCATCGAGATCTACGGCCCCGAAAGCTCGGGCAAGACCACGCTCACACTCCATGCCGTGGCCGAGGAGCAGAAGAAGGGCGGCGTTTGCGCCTTTGTCGATGCCGAACACGCGCTCGACCCGCAATACGCCAAGAAGCTGGGCGTGGATCTGGACGAACTGCTGATCTCGCAGCCCGATACGGGCGAACAGGCGTTGGAAATCACCGACACCCTCGTCCGCTCCGGCGCGGTCAGCATGGTCGTGGTCGATTCCGTCGCCGCCCTGACGCCCAAGTCGGAACTGGAAGGCGATATGGGCGACAGCTCCGTCGGCGTCCATGCCCGCCTCATGTCCCAGGCCATGCGCAAGCTGACCGGCTCCATCAGCCGCTCCAATTGCATGGTGATTTTCATCAACCAGATCCGGATGAAGATCGGCGTCATGTTCGGCTCGCCAGAGACGACGACGGGCGGCAACGCGCTGAAATTCTATTCCTCCGTCCGCCTCGACATCCGCCGCATCGGCGCCATCAAAGACCGGGACGAAGTGGTAGGCAACCAGACCCGCGTGAAAGTCGTCAAGAACAAGGTCGCCCCGCCCTTCAAGCAGGTGGAATTCGACATCATGTATGGCGAAGGCATTTCCAAGATGGGCGAGCTTCTGGATATCGGCGTGAAGGTCGGCGTGGTCGAGAAATCGGGGGCCTGGTTCTCCTACGGGGACGAACGAATCGGTCAGGGGCGCGAGAATTCAAAGCAATTCCTGCGCGACAATCCTCAGATCGCCCATGAGATCGAAGATAAGATCCGCGCCGCCCACGGCCTCGACTTCGAGATGTCCGAGCAGGACAAGGACGAGATCTTCGACGAATAAAACCGGTCGCTGCCAGGGACTCAGCCGAGGATCCCCGCCGCTATCCGCGCGGCGAGAATATCCGGAAGGGGTCGTCCATCCCGGGCGGCCCCTTTCGCTTGTCCGACGCAAAGGGCGAGGCTAGGTAGGCCCGCGCACCGATAGGGAACCCGAAACCATGGCCAGCCTGAACCACATCCGCTCGACCTTCCTCGACTACTTCGCGCGGAACGGCCATGCGGTCGTGGACAGCTCGCCACTCGTGCCGCGCAACGACCCGACGCTGATGTTCGTCAATTCAGGCATGGTGCAGTTCAAGAACGTGTTCACCGGGCACGACCACCGCGACTATGTCCGCGCGACCACATCGCAAAAATGTGTCCGCGCCGGTGGCAAACATAACGACCTGGACAATGTCGGCTACACCGCGCGCCACCATACCTTCTTCGAAATGCTGGGGAATTTCAGCTTCGGCGACTATTTCAAGTCAGACGCCATCCCCTTCGCATGGGAGCTTCTGACCAAGGAATTCGGCATCTCTGCCGACCGCATGCTGGTTACTGTGTACCACACCGACGACGAAGCCGCAGACATCTGGAAGAAGGTGGCGGATCTGCCCGACGACCGCATCATCCGCATTGCCACCGACGACAATTTCTGGCGCATGGGCCCGACAGGCCCCTGCGGCCCCTGCACCGAAATCTTCTACGATCACGGCGACCACATCCCGGGCGGCCCCCCCGGTAGCCCAGACGAAGACGGCGACCGCTTCATCGAGATTTGGAACCTGGTCTTCATGCAAAATGAGCAGTTCGCCGACGGCACTCTGACGCCGCTCGACATGCAGAGCATCGACACAGGCATGGGGCTGGAGCGGATCGGCGCCCTCCTCCAGGGCAAGCACGATAACTACGACACCGACCTGATGCGCGCGCTGATCGAGGCCTCGGCCAATGCCACATCGACAGACCCCGACGGGCCCGACAACATCCATCACCGGGTCATAGCCGATCACCTGCGCTCCACCTCGTTCCTGATCGCCGACGGCGTGATGCCGTCGAACGAAGGGCGCGGCTATGTGCTGCGCCGAATCATGCGTCGCGCCATGCGCCACGCCCACCAAGCGGGCGCGACCGAGCCGGTGATG
>JBCDCW010000245.1:0-5361 GCA_039180995.1 Pseudomonadota bacterium | reverse complement strand
GGGCCGCCCCGACACCGTCGAGGCTGCGCCCTATTCCGCCGAATCCGATTATGGTCCGACCCTTTCAGTCCTGGCCGAAGATGGCCGATTTCTGCGTGGCCTCCGCGCCGCCGGACGGCTGAGCGCGGCGCAGGCGCGCCTCTCGGGCACCAGTGCCGCCGCGCCGGTGGTGGCCAGGCATCTGGCGCTGCACCTGATGTCCGACGCGGCGAACGAAGGCGACCTGGTAGATCAGGTGCTTCAGGGAGCAGCGGGACGGCCCGACCTTGGGGCAGCCGACGGCGCCCGTCTGGGGCGGGGTGTGATCAGCCAGCAGCCTTAGGCACCGACAACGCAGTTACGGCTGGGTTCAGCGACCGCACCGCTCGGCGCCCGATTTCGCGAATCAGCGGTGACCGATCCGGGGCGGCCGTCGATTCATCGACCGTCAGGTTCAAATCTTCGTTGATCCATTTCAACCATGCCGCCTGTGAGAATGGGCCTTTCCAGGCCGCTTTGTCGGTCTTCGGAATGACTGCCTTGAACATGCATTGCTCACCCAGAAGCGGGTCGGCCATGGCCAGGCCAAGCCCCAGGCCAAGCAGGGCCCCTTGGGCACTGTCCACCGGGAAATGCACGCCCGCGACGGTCCGGTTATCGGCGATGCGCGCCGCCAACTCAAACAGCAGGGTGACGTCCTTGGTGAAGGTCTGCATCTCTCCCGAGACTTGGCCCGGCTTCGCCTTCCCGTCCTTCGGCCCCACCACCATCGCCGCCAGCACCGTCGCGCATGCATCGTCTTGCGGCCACATGGCCTTGGCCTTCAGCAGGGCCAACACGGTGGCGAATAGATAGGCCTCGGTCGCATGGCCGCTGGGGCAGCTTCCGTGGGACGGGGTCTGGATGATCGGCTGAATCCGGGGCGTGAAGTCGATGGGGCGCGGCACCTGAAGGTGGAACTTCATCAGCATCTCGACCGGCACGGCCAGGTCGTAAGCGATCCCCAGGGCGTCGCCGATCCACCGGTTCCCGAACCCATCCAACTTCATCAGAAGCCCGAAGAAAGAGGTCATATCCCCTTGCTGAACAAGGATTTCCTCTAGCCGGTCCGCGCGCAGGTCCATGGCATCCCTGATATGCGTCAGCCCTTCGGCGGCAAGCTCCGCCTTAGGGTCTGGGCGGCGCAGGCTGACCGACATGTCGCCCGCCGACACCTCTGTCACGCCGACGCCCTCCGTCACCGTCAGCAGACCGGCCCCGTCTTGCATCACGGCCGCCGCCCTTGCATCGGGCTGCAACGCATTCAGCCGCTCGTCCAGGTCCGACGCGGCGGGGGCGGGTACGATTCCCGTGCCATCCCAATACCCGACCAGCCCCTCGGCAGAGGTGCCCAACGCCACGCCCAGCAACGCCGACACACCACCGCCACTCGACCCATGCGAGCCATGCGATCCGTGCGAACCATGGGATCCGTGGCTGCCGTGCGACCCGTGGGATCCATGGGAGCCATGCGACCCGTGCGAGCCATGGGATCCGTGCGAGCCATGCGAACCAAGAACCGCCATTGCGTCTTCCTTCCACCTGAGAATTGGTCAGAGAACGGTGACCCGACCAACGCCGACTGCGAAGCGTCGCCGCCCTGGCGCCAACGCCTTTTCACGATGTTTTCGCGAAGCTAAGTCCAACCGGCGTGATTGCGCCGATGCGACGACCTGCTAGTGTCGCGCAATGCTTGCACCTTGGGGGAGCAAACACTGTGTTCGTGCGTCTGATCGGCGATTTTCGCGTCACCACGTCGGCAGGCCAAGATGTCACGCCGACATCCGCCAAGGCGCGGGCACTGCTTGCGATCCTAGCCCGCACGCCCGACCGCAAGCGCAGCCGCCGCTGGATCGAAAGCTGTCTCTGGGCCGATCGCGGCGGCGAGCAAGCCGCCGGTAGCCTGCGCCAAGTCCTGACCGAGACCCGGCGCGCCCTGGGCGATCACAGCAGCTGGCTTCAAGCAGATCGGACAGATGTGGCGATCGGCCCGCTGACGACAGACGTTGGCGACCGCCCCGAAGAGGCGCTGCAAGCCTTGCGCCGTGGCCGCGACCTTCTGGAAGGTCTCCGGGTCATGTCCGATGCGTTCGAGACCTGGCGGACCGCGGAAGGCCGCCAGATCCTGACCGAACTGGACCGCACCGGCATTGGCGTCGCCAGACCCGCCCATGTCCCGCCGGGACGACCTCTGGTCGTGCGCGTTGACGCCGATACGGCCGAACCGGGTTCGGCCGCGCCCATGACGGGCCACCTGCTGGGCGACGCCATCGCGGGGCTAATGTCCGAATTCGGCGAGATCGACGTCTATCCCTCGCACGACAACGTCACTCGGATCGGCCTGCCCGAGAACGGGCTGATCTTGGGCATCCGCTCCGTTGCCGTGGGCGACGAGGTCCAGCTGCTCGCCGGGCTAACGGCCCGCGGATCGGGGCGCCTGTTGTGGTCGCGAGGCGCGCGCGTCGACACCAGCCAGGGAGATCTGCTGCACCAGGGCGACATTCCCAGCCTGATCTACGAGGCTGCCGAGGCCGCCTTGACGACCGGGCTGCGCATCCAGGAACGCGATCCCCTGGCAATGCGGGTCGATGGCCTGGTGGCCAAAGCGATCCCGGCAATGTTCACCTATGAAGGCCCGCAGTTGCGCCTGTCGGAGGCCCTTTTGGCCGAAGCCACCAGCCTGCTGCCATCCCCCCGCCTGCTGGCCTGGCGCTGCCTCGTCCGGCAGATCATGATCGTCGAACGGACGGAAACCAACCATGCCGAACTGGCCGAAGAAGCCAACGCCTTCGCCCGCCAAGCGGTAATCGGCGCCCAGGGCAATTCGCTGGTACTGTCGCTGGCCGCGCAGCTCTCGGCGATGGTGGAATACGACACCGATATCAGCGGCATCCAGGCCCAGCGGGCCATCGACACCAATCCGTTCAATGCCTTTAGCCATTCCGCCGCCGCCACCGTCGCATTGCGCGCGGGCCGCGGGCCCAAGGCGCTGCAACATGGCCAGCGCAGCGCCACCCTGGCCCGGCAATCCCATCTGGGTCATTGGTTCGATGCCATCGCCGGGCTCGCGGCGATTTCGGCGGGCCATATCGACTTGGGCATCGGTCACTATGAAGTCGCCCATGCCCGCGCGCCATCGTTCCGCGCGCCGCTCCGGGCACTGCTCAACCTCTATCTGTCGAAGGGCGACCATGCCCGCGCCCGCCGGGCCGCCCGGCACTTGACGCAGATCGAGCCGGACTTCGACCCCCTCCGGCTGATCGACGACGACACCTATCCGGTCTTCACGCTGCGCCGCGAGCGCCTGGTCCCCCCGCGGGAGGTGTTGGCCTCGATCGCCAGCTGAACCCTTAGACCCGTTGCCTCGGCGGGCGACGTCAGACGCCCAAGCGCGTCCAGACATCCATCTTCGACCAATCCCGCAAGAACCCATAGGGGTAGGCCGGCAATCCGGGCGCAGAGACATCCGTCAATGCTGCCAGATCCGATGGCTCCAGCACCAGATCGACAGCCGCCAGGTTGTCGGCCAGTTGATCCGACGTCCGCGCCCCCAACAGAACCGATGCCACACCGGGCCGCGCCAGCAGCCAGGCCAAGGCCACATGCGCCATCGGTCGGCCATAGCGCTCGGCCACGGCCCGCAGAACGTTCAGGATCGCATAGGTCCGGTCCGTGTTCCGCAGATGATAGGCCTCGACCCCACGCGCCGGATCCTCGCCCAGGCGCGAGGCGCCGCTGGGCCGGGCCTCGGCCCCGTATTTCCCGGTCAACCAGCCACCGCCCAGTGGCGACCAAGGCGTCAGCGCGATGCCAGTCTCAAGGCAGCACGGCAGAACTTCGATCTCAATCCCCCGATCCAGCAGGTTGTATTGCGGCTGCACCGCCACCGGCACCGGCAGCCGCTGGGCCTGCGCGGTCGAGACGATCTTCTGGAGCTGCCACCCGGCCAGGTTCGACCAGGCGATATTGTGGATCTTGCCGGACCCCACCAAATCACCTAGCACGCCCAGCGTATCCGCCACATCCGTCTGCGGATCCCAGCCATGGACAAAATAAAGGTCGATCGCCTCGACGCCCAGCCGCCGCAAGCTGCCCTCGACCGCCCGCGTCAACCCCCGGCGAGAGGCGCCCGCGCTGCCGGGCGGCGGCGCGAAGCGGCCCTTGGTGGCGACGATCAGGTCGCTCAACCCGCCGCGCTTACGGCCCCAATCCCCGATGATCTCCTCAGACTGGCCGCGATTATACGCATCCGCCGTGTCGATCAGGGTGCCGCCCTTCTCGGTGAAGAGATCCAGCTGGCGATGGGCCTCGGCCGCGTCCGTCTCGGCCCCGAAGGTCATGGTCCCCAGCGCCAATTGCGACACGATGGGCCCGCCCCGGCCCAGCGGGCGCAGTGGCATGTCGGGGGCGGTGTGGGTTTGGTCTGGCATGGTGCGCGTCCCTCTGGCCACGGTCGGCGAAGGATGGCGCCCCCCGGGATCCGGGCAGAGATTACCGGCTTGGCCCGCGCTCCGAAACACGCCGCTTTGAAATCGGGCTTTCAGATTTGCAAGGCAGACGGCGGTGATCAGCCCGCTCTCTCAGTGCGTCCAGGATCCGCGCCGGTTGGTCGCGAAGTTTTCGCCGTAGCCGCCCGGCCGAATGTTGGCCTTCCGCCCCTGGGGCCGCAGCAGAACATAGTCGATCCCATGATCCTTGGCGTAATCCTCGGCGTCCTTCTGCGTCTCGAACCGCAACTGCACTTGCGCCTGCATATCCCGCGACCCGGTCCAGCCGGTCAGCGGATCCAATTCGCGCGGCGTATCATTCACGAATTCCAACACCCAATCGCGGGTCTTGGCCGTCCCCGAGGACATGGCGGTCTTGGCGGGCTTGTAGATGCGGGCGCGCATGGGGCCTCCGATGGTTCCTCTCCCTTGCAGATAGCGCCCGGCCTCGGCCCCGCGCAAGGCGTCATCGCGGCATCCGGCCTTGTGGCCTTTCCACCCTGCCATAGATAGTTTGGCGGTCCGATCTGCCGGAGGGTCCCATGGCGCACAACAACGACAACCAGCCCAAGGGCGACATCCTCACCCTGCCGGACCGCGACGTCCCCATGACCCAGCGCGCCCCTGCCGCGCGCCCCAAGCTGGAAGGCGGCATCCGCTTCCGCATGGCGACCGAGTTCGACCCGGCGGGCGACCAGCCCACCGCCATCGCCGAACTGGCCCAAGGCGTCCGCGACGGGGAGCAAGACCAGGTCCTGTTGGGCGCCACCGGCACCGGCAAGACCTTCACCATGGCCAAGGTCATCGAGGAGACCCAGCGTCCCGCCATCATCCTGGCGCCCAACAAGACCCTGGC
>JBCDCW010000244.1:0-5569 GCA_039180995.1 Pseudomonadota bacterium | reverse complement strand
TCTTCTTCGGTGGTGAAGAGGCCGCGTAGGTTCAGGTCGGGCAGTTCCCCCGGCTTTTGGACGTCGTAGAAGCCTTCTTCGTTGGCCTGCCAGATATCGACCTTTGCGCCGACCAGGGGCGTGCCGTCGACACTGACCACCTGGCCGGTGACGACCAGCGGTTCACCGGTTCCGTGTTGGGCCACGTCAGCGCCATTGGGCAGGGGCGGCGATTCGACCATGTGGAACGGGCCGAGGACGGTGGATTCCGTCGCCTCGGGCGGTTTGCGGTTGTTGATCGCGTCGACCAGCGTCGAGACGCCCAGGACGTCGGACAGCAGGATGAATTCCTGTCGCACATCGTCGCATTTCTGGCCCGTCTGCGTCAGGAACTCGATGGCCTGCATCCATTCCTGCGTGGTCGGCTCGACCTCTCGAACAAGGGCATGCAGGTGTTTGACGATCGCCTGCGACACCTCCTTGAGGCGCGGATCGGGGCAATCGTCGTAGCGGGCCAGGACTTCCTGGGTGGCGTTCTGTTCGGTGAAGTTTCGGGACATTGCGTCCTCCTGGGTTAGGGCGTTTGGGTAAGGGCGCGGGCCACTGTCGCGGCGGCCGCGTGAAGGCGGGGGACGATCCGGTCGCGCATGCAATCGGGCGAGTGGCGCATCGGCATCGAACTGAGGTTCAGCGCTGCCAGGCAGGGGCCGTTCGGCAGCCTGACGGGGACGGCGGCGGAGATGAGCCCTTCTTCCAGTTCCTGATCGACCACGGCATGACCGGCCCCACGGACGCCCGCGATGGCCGAGAGCAGCGCCGCGCGGTCCGGGGCGGCCCGCGGCGAGGGCGGGGCCGGAACGTTCCGCAGCAAATCGTCCAGCCAAAGCGGATCGAGATCCGCCAGAAGCACCCGGCCCATGGAGGTGTAGAGCGCCGGAAGATGGGCGCCGACATCCAGTTGGACAGACAGCACCCGCGTCCCCGGCGACCGGGCCACATAGACGATGTCGCGCCCATCGAGGATCGAGAGCGAGCAAGCCTCGCCGGTATCTTCTGAAACGGCGCGCATCGACGGCAGGGCACGGCGCCACCAATCGCTGTCGGGCCGGGCCGGGCCGGCCATGCGAACCGGGCGTCCGGTGGGTAAGAAATACCGACCGCTTTGGCGGGCATAACCAGCGAGATGGAGGGTGTGCAGCGCCCGCCGCGCCCCGGCCCGGGCCAGATCGAGCCGTTTGGCGACATCCGACAAGGTCAGGCCCGCCGGATGCTCGGACAGCAGTTCCAGCACTTGCAGCCCGCGTGCCAGGCTCTGGCTGGTCTCGATGCCCCCAGCCATCGTCAGAAACGCCCAAACCGGAAAACCAGAACGCCGCCAAGCACCAGAAGCAAGCCGAGCACGCGGCTGGCACTGATCGGGTTGCGCGCCGCGCCGAAGAGGCCCCAACCCTCGATGACGAGGGCCCCCAGCAATTGACCGGCCACGACCACCGACAGGAACACCGCCAGGCCGATCACGGGGGCCAATCCGATCCCGCCCGCCACGAAGGCCGCGCCAGCGAGGCCACCCAACCAGGCCCACCAGGGGATCGACCCCAGGCCCGAAAGGTCGGGGCCGCCCCCGGCCGTGGCGAACGGCGCAAGCATGAGCGCGCTGACCAGAAGCGAGATCATCGCGGCGGTGCCCGGCGAGGCGACCGCGCGGGCCAGCGCGCCGTTCAAGATCGGCTGCGCCGAAAGCAGGAGACCGCATACCAAAGCGGCGAGGAGGGCGAGGGTCATGCGAAGGACTCCGGCAGAGGGGCGCGAGGGGGCGAGCGGTATCAAGGCAAGCTCCAGATCGTGGTCAGGACGGGGAGCGCCGTCAGGACCAGCATCACCGCTGCCATGATCCCGACGAAGGGCAGCGCGCCCCGGAAGATCGCGCCAATCGGCACATCGTCGCGATCCAGCGTGGCTTTCACCACATAGACGCTGATCCCGAAAGGTGGCGTCAGCAGGCCGATTTCGACGGCCAAAACGGTGACGATGCCGAACCAGACCATGACGTCGCCGGGCACATGGGCGCCGACGATCTGCGGCACGGCGGCAACCACCAGGGGGACGACGATCAGGATGATCGAGGTCGAGTCGAGGAACATGCCCAGGATGACGATCACCGCGAAGTAGCCCAGGATGAAGAGCCAGAAGCCCACCCCCTCGGCCAGCAGCATCTGGGCGAAGGCGTTGGGGATGCCCGACATGACCAGCATCTTGGTGAAGGCGCTGGCCGCGATCACCAGAAGCAAGATCGTGACCGAGACGACGCCGGTGTCCTTCATCACCTTCCAGAGAATCGGCGCAGATAACCGGCCCTTAAGTGCCGTCACGATCAGCGTCGCGGCCGCCCCGACGGCGCCAGCCTGGGTGGGCGTGAACACACCGCCATAGATGCCGCCCAAGACGACGCCCATCAGAACGAGGATCGGTGCCATGGCCTTGCCGATTTCGGCCCAGGACACCGGCGCGATGTCGTCGGCCACGGCCGGGCAGCCCAGACGCTCGGGCGCGAATCGGGCGGCCAGATAGATGTAGACGCAGAACGCCACGGCCAGCAGCAGGCCCGGGATGATGGCGGCGAGGAACAGCGCGCCGATGGAGGTTTCGGTGACGAAACCGAAGATGATCAGCAGAAGCGAGGGCGGGATCATCATGCCCAGTACCGAAGACCCCGCGACCGTGCCTGCCGCGAACCCCGTGGAATATTGATGCGCCTCCATCTGCGGCACTGCGATCCGGGTGAAGACGGCCGCCGACGCGATGGAGATGCCGGTGACAGCCGCGAAGGCGGCATTGGCCGCGACCGTGGCGATGGCGAGCCCGCCATAGAGCTTCCGGAGCAACGCGGCGGCGACGCGGTAGGCGTCGCGCCCCAGATCGGACGCATCCACCAGCAAGCCCATCAGAACGAAGAGCGGCACCACCCCGAACTCGAACTTGGCCACCGCGCTGGTCGTGGCCGACCGGAGGGTACGCAAGGCGAGGTCGGGATTGTCGCGGATGACCCAGACGCCGATCAGGCCGACCAGCATCATCGCCACAGGCACGTGCATTCCGACCAGGATCAGGAGGACGAGCGCGGCGATGCCGATCACACCAAGCGCGATGCGCCCAGGATCGAGGATTAGGATCAGCACCCCGAGCGCCGCCACGATGAGGACGAGGGTCAGCGAGACGAGGAGTGGACGGGGCGCGGCGCGAAGGTCGCCCAGACGCTCGACGGTCTGGACCGCGAATTCCACGGCCGTCAGCGCGATGCCCAGCAGCACAAGGAGCGAGATCGGCCAGATCGGCATCGTGAAGATGCCCTGGGTTCCGATGTAGTCGCCATCGGCCCAAGCCGACCAGGTCGGCTCCCACAGGGCGATGGTCAGCAGCGCGAAGATGACCGTGCCGGTCGCGGCGAAAGCCGCTTCCAGCGCCTTGGCGAGCGAGGGCGCGCCTACGGCCAGGGGCGCGATGAAGAAGTCGGCGCGCGTCAGCCGACCCAGCGCCAAAGTGTGGGGCAGTTGCGCGAAGACGACGGCGACGATGGACGCCGCCGTCACCTCTACCACGCCATAGACGGGGCGCGAGAAGACCTTGAGCCCGATCACATCGGCGCAGACCAGGATCATCAGGACGAAGATCCAAGCTGTCGCCGCCGCCGCCAACGCCGAGGTCGCCGGGTCCAACACCCGGCGCAGCGCCCCGACGGCAGGGGCAGGCGCGCCGCTCGACGGGGCTTCGGCTGCGGCCATGGGTCAGCGGTCCCAGTCGCGGCCCGGGGTGATCCCCTCGGCGCGGATGCCGTCCATCAGCGCGGCGAGCACCGCTTCGCCCTCGGGATGGCGGGCGGCCCAATCCCCCGCCAGATCCGGCAGCGCGTCGATCCATTTCTGGCGCTCTGCCTCGGGCAGTTCGGTCACGGTCACGGCTGGATCGGCCCGCATGGCCTCGAATGCGGCCGCGTATCGGTCTTGGACCTGCTGGGCGTGCAGCGTCGCATATTCCGCGCCAAGCTCTCGCAGAACGGATTGCACATCCTCCGACAAGCTGTCCCAGCTGTCCTTGTTGACGGCGAAGCCGCCAGTGTACTGCGCGCCAAGGCCGATCATCGTCACATATGGCGCGACTTCGTGGATACGGTTGGGGAACGTGCCCGAGACGATGGAGATGACGCCGTCGGCCACGCCGGTCTGGATCGAGTTGTAATAGGTCGGCAACGCCCCGTTCACCGGCACGGCGCCGATCGCCGACATCCAATTGCCCGAAGGTCCGGGGGCGAGGATCTTCTTGCCCTCCAGATCGGCCAGCGTCTCGACTGGGAAATCCGTCAACAGGTGATAGGTGTCGACGCCGGACGCCCCTAGGAAGACCAGGTTTTCCTCCTCCCAGGCGGCGGCCATGGGCGTGCCGTCGGCATGCAGGTCGTTCATCACCCGCATCAAGGCTTCCTGATCGTCGGTGACGAAGGGCGCGTAGAAGGTCACCGTCTCCAACGGCATCTTCGCCTCCTCCCACAGGCCCGAGCCGACCCAGCCGGCATCCGCCAGGCCATCCTGCACGCCTTCCAGCGTGTTTTGGAAGTCGAACAGCGCGCCGCCATAACTTTCGTCCCATTCGACGCGGTCATCCGATCCCATGGCTTCCAGCCGAGCATTCGTCTGAGCGACGACATGATCGGATAGGACGCCGACCCAGGGCACGACGGTTGGATGACTGGATCCCATCGTCAGCCGGTAGGTGTCTGCAAGGACAGGGTTGGTCAGCAGGGCAGTCCCGATCAGGGCAACGGCCGTATATTTCATATCGCACCTCCCAGTATGTTCGTTAAACGAACAAATAAACTCCAGATACTAGCATTGACGTGGAAGCTTCCTGGGTCAATAAGCTATTTTACTGATTATCATCTGATATATCTGGTCGATATGCATAGATAACGGTTCGATATATGAACAACAGAATAGCCATATGGAAGGTCAACGAATGACGCACGGCGCAGATGCGAATGAAAATGCGCAGGCGGATGTCCGCGCCCTACGAAGCCGAATCACGACGGCGGATCCCGCAACGCTCGACCTGCTGTTGCGCGACGCGCGCACCCATTACGGGTGGTCGGACCGGCCCGTGACGGACGATCAGCTCCACGCGCTGGTCGATCTTACGAAATGGGGCCCGACCAGCATGAACCAGCAGCCCGCGCGGTTCGTGTTCGTCCGTTCGCCCGAGGCGAAGGCGCGTCTGGCCCCTGCCCTGTTCGAGGCCAATCGTCCGAAGATGCAGGCCGCCCCGGTCACGGCCATCGTGGCCTACGACATGCGGTTCCACGACCGGCTGCCCGATCTCTTTCCGCCGAACCCGAACGCCCGCGATCTGTTTGAAGGAAACGAGACCCTGCGCGAGGCGAATGCCTTCCGCAACGGCTCGATGCAGGGCGCCTACTTCCTGATCGCCGCGCGGGCCTTGGGGCTGGATGCCGGGCCCATGTCCGGCTTCGACAATGCGGCGGTCGATGCGGCATTTCTGGCCGATACGACATGGCGGTCGAACTTCCTGTGCAACCTCGGCT
>JBCDCW010000243.1:0-5570 GCA_039180995.1 Pseudomonadota bacterium | reverse complement strand
TTCACCGCCCCGCGTCAGGGCGTCGATGGCTTCGCCAATCGACTCGCCCACGTTGTCCGAAACGGGCGACGACCCTGACCCGCCGCTGTCCGATCCGCCGCCTTCAAGTGCGTCGATCAAGGCAGCGATCGCTTCTTGCAAAAGGCTCGCCTTTTCGCCGGTCGTGGTGGCGCTCTTTGCGTCCGAAAGCGTCTCTGACACGCCGCTCAGATCGAGCCCTTCACCGCTAGTGGTGCCACTGGTGCCATCGCCGCCCTCTTCCTCGGACCCGGCAACGTCGTTCGAACCGGTCATTTCCCCAAACAGCCAGTCCGCGGCGCTCAGGTACCGTGCGGCTTCATCGACGCTGCCACCCCCGTCGAGCGCGTCGCCCTGGATTTGGTGCAACCCACCTTCGATATTGTTGAGAAGCGTGTTCGTTTCACTGTTCAACTGGGATGAGTTGTTCCCGTGGAAGTCGATGGTCGCGTCGTCAATCTTGTCGATGAAGTTCGCGATATGCTCATAGACGTCGCTGCCTGCCTGATAGGTAGCTTCTCCTGGCTGGAACAAGCCCAGCGTGAATTCCGCGCTGTCCTCGATCTCTTGGGCGAGGTCCCTGTTCGCCTCGTATTCTGTGTCGCCTGCCGTAGCCGACACGACATTTCCTGAATTTTCCATTATCTCCATGCCTTTCCGCTAAGTTTGATCGGGTCGAACTTCATCTCACCCGCCGTTGATCAATCGCTGATACTGACTCCGCGCTTCGTTCATGATCGAGTTGCTGACCTGCTGATTGGACATCATTTGATTGAAGAGGCCCGCCTCGAACGCTTCGACCAACTCCGGCGGCGGATCGTTGGATTTGGCCTGCGGCTCGTTGGTGCTAGAAACGGAGTTGACTTCGTCCATTGCATTTCCCTTCGGTCTTGTCCGTTTGGGACGAAGTCGCCCAAGCCGGTCCAGTTAGGACGCGCATTTCAGCCGGTCCTCAGAGCTGCTTGGGACATGTCGCCTTGGTTCCAAGGCTCGTCCGTTGCCAGCCTCTCTCGTGCCCAGAATGGCTGCGTGATCTTTCCAGATCCTGACGAGGTCAGCAGCGGCACGTTATTTTCCACCAGGTTTTCCGGGCGACGATCCGCCGCCGCACGCCGCCTGCGCCGGGTCAGATCCAGATTGCGCAATTCCACTGCCAGCCGGTCACCCAGACGCACCAGAATGCCCGAGCCGACAGGCTGTCCGCCCCGGCAAATGTCCACATGTCCCGGGCCGCTATCCGCCAGCGCCAGGACATCGCCCTCGGCGATCCATCGCAGGTGCGACCGCTGCATCGGCGCGCAAGGCAAACGAAAGACGAGGGTGTCGCGGTCGATTTTCTCAACGGGCGACGGATCGACAGTGCCGCGCAATTCGGCAGCGCAGTCGGACAGGTCGACCCGTCCATAAACCCATTCGCCGATAACGAGCCGCCCGGTCTCGGCCGACAGGTCTTCGGGGCGCGGCAGCAGGATCTCACCGGCGACCGCGTCACGGAAATCATCCCCTGATAGATCGAAACGTCCGATCTCGACGGCCGGGCGCGTCATGAAATCGCGCGCCCGCGGCGGGGCAAAGGGCAATTGGCGCAAAAACCCATGGACCATCGACGCGGTGTCGACGTCATACGCGATGGCAGCAAGGCCCGACCTGCCGGACCAATCGACCTGAAAATCACGGCGATGCGGGTATGACTGACCGCCCGGCAAGACGTTCACCTCGACTGCCGCCCCAAGACTTGTCTCAAGGGCAACTAGAAACAGATCGAAGGTCGTCTCGAAGGCCAGATCGAGCGGCCACCCGTCGGGCATATTAGCCAGCGCTGCCGACAAGCCAACCGCCAGGTTGCCGCGCGATGTCCGGATCGAGAACCATCGCACCACGTCGGACAGCCCAAGAGCCTCGCTTCTGGTCGGCACAAGCGTCATCGTGCCGGGCCCCACAGTGACGGCCAGCCGTCCGACCCGTCCGGCGGCACCGTTGAGGGCTTCAATCGCCTCGGGCCCCATCGCGCGTTCCGGCAAGCGGCCCAATAGACGGCTGGTTGTCTTGGTGCGGCGAGGTCCGGTCATGCGGCCCGCTCCTGCCGAATTGGGGAACGGTTTTGGCCGGGCTGGTCGCCATGCTCGGCCACACATCGCGCGGCATGGTCAAGCAGCATGATCGGCGCCGGCCCAACCCAGCGATCCGGATCGGGACTGGGCCGCCGCAGCATCAGGTATTCGCGCAACGGAGATGCCTGCACCGCAATCCACTTGTCGATCGCGGCCCAACCATCGGCACGCGCCTCGGGTAGGGGACCGGTCCAGGCCAAGGCGGCCTCGTAGACCTCGTCTCCATAACGTCGGCGGAGTTCGGCAACGCGCGGACCGGATATCTCGCGCCGGATGCGGTCACTCTGGAGATGGGCATCAACCTGCTCGGCGAACGCTTCCAGATCGCCGGTCAAGGCAAGTCGGACGACCGGGCCATCGCCCGGGCTGACAGACGGCGGCATGCCTCGGCTTTCCTGCAACATCTCCGACCAGCGACGGCGGAGGCGCGTGCTGGCCTTGATCGTGTCCAGATCCTCTGGCTTGACGTCGAAACCGACCGTTCGTGACAGCCCGTCCTTGCCCACAAAGGACAGCAGGTCGGCAAGCGTGATGGGCCCCGAGCCTCGATCTTCAGACATGGCAGCAGCGCCTCCCGCGCGTTGACGTCAGTCTTGCCGGATCGCGAAGGCGACCCGGCTTCGATGGCCCCTTCATGCAGGTTGATCGAAGGGGACCAAATTCGTTCCATTGAACGCTAAGAAGGCCGACTTACGCGGGCCTTACGACGCCGGATTGTCCGACCTCGCATCGGCAAAGGTCTGCCCTGGATGCGGGGCGGCATAACGCTCCGCTCGGACCACGCCCGGCTGTTTGTCGGGCCCGTTCGCCGTAATGGCCAGGTCGAACATGCAACTTCCGCGCAACCCGGCCTTTACCGTCTGCCGTAAGGTCACTATCGACTGCACCGACCATTGGAACGAGGCTATTTTTCCATGCCGCGCATCCTTCTGACCGGCGGGGCCGGCTATATCGGCTCGCATACCTATGTCGCGTTATGCGAGGCAGGATACGACGTCACCGTCCTCGACGATTTCTCCAACGCCGAAACGACTGTCCCTGACCGGCTTGCCCGTCTTACCGGCAAGACTGTCGACCTGGTACGCGGATCGGTCATGGATCGCACGGTCCTGGACGGGCTCTTCGCTGCCAAGCCGTTCGACGGTGTCATCCATTTCGCCGCCCGTAAATCGGTCGGCGAGAGTGTGGCAAGGCCATTGGACTATTTCCGGACCAATATCGGTGGGCTGATGACCCTGATGGAAGCGATGCAGGCGGCCGGCGTCTGGCGGATTGTCTTTTCGTCCACGGCGACGGTCTACGGTGCGCCAGCCATCTTTCCGATCCCGGAAAGCGCCCCGCTCTCGCACACCTCTCCCTATGCGTTCACCAAGCTGACCAGCGAACAGATCCTCGGCCAGGCCGCCGACGTCGACCCCTGGGCGGTGGGCATCTTGCGCTATTTCAACCCGGTCGGTGCCCATCCCAGCGGTCTGATCGGAGAAGATCCCAGGGGCATTCCAAACAACCTGGTCCCCTATATCGCAAAAGTCGCCCTGGGCGAGCTGGAGCGGTTGCAGGTCTTCGGCGGCGATTATGACACACCGGACGGCACCTGTTGGCGGGACTATATCCACGTGATGGATTTGGCGCGGGCCCATGTGCAGTCTCTCGACGCGCTCATGGCAGGGCGCGGTCATGTCCTCAACATCGGAACGGGAAAACCCGTTTCTGTTCTTGAAATGCACGCGGCCTATCAGGACGTCTGCGGCCGAGATCTTCCCTTCGAGATGGCAGAGCGGCGGGCGGGCGACGTGCCGAAGCTCTATGCCGATCCCACCCGCGCGCGCGAGGAATTGGGGTTCGAGGCACGATACGACCTACAGGATATGTGTCAGTCGAGTTGGGCCTGGGTCCAGGCGCAGGCCAAGGGTTGGCGCTTCAATTCATGATGTCTAGTCTTGGGCGGGCCCGATGGCGGCCCGGAAGGTCCCTGCTATTGCCCAACCCATCGGCGCGGCCCGTAGATCCATCGGCCAGACGGACGACGCCAGTAGAGTGAGGGACCGTCCAGTACGGCTTATCTAACCGCATTTTCGGCCCAGAAGGCGCGTTCGCGATTGGGCCAGATCAGTCAACTTGGAAGCTGGCCGGTGGCACCGTCCGAAAGGTCGCGGTATGGATCGGCGGCCCGAAGACCAGACCCCCAAACCCGCCAGAGACGCCCCGAGGATGGCGGTTCAAACAAGACTGATAACCGCCGTTGCTGAAAGACTGAGGCACGAGAGCTACGGTCGCTTAGTGGTGGCCGACAGGGTCACGGCACGGCGGAACGATCTATCAGAAAGGGCTTTGTCCGCCGCTCATCGCGCCCGCGCGGCCACCAGTGCGGGTGCGATCGCCTCGTCGATCACCGAACCCGTCACGGGCCCAGCGAAGCGCAGCATCACCGTGCCGTCGCCAGCCAGAACGAACGTCTCGGGCACGCCGTATAGCCCCCAGTCGATCCCCGTCCGCGCATCACCGTCGACGCCAATGGCGGCGTAGAAATCGCCTAATTCCTCAAGAAAGGCCAGCGCGGCCTGCGGCTCGTCCTTATAGTTGATTCCGTAGACCGGCACGGTCTTGGATAGCTCGGCAAGATGCGGGTGTTCGGCCCGGCAGGGGACGCACCACGACGCCCAGAAATTGACGATTTTGACCTGGCCATCGGTCAGCAGGTCATCCGTAAAGGGGGGCTTGCCCGGCAATTCCGTCAGCGTCATCGCGGGCGCTGAACGGCCCTCCAACTGCGAGGGGAGCGTGTCCCGCGTGTCCACGTCCCGCATGTTTGCGGCCAGGAAGAACCCGCCTAAGGCCGCGAAGAGACCGATGGGCGCGAGGGCGATCCAGTTCATCGCTCCTGCTCCTCCAATGCGCGGCGGGCGGCGCGGGCGGCCAGGACCGATTGCACGACAAGGCCCACGATCAGGGCGCCGGTGATCGCATAAGCCAGCAGGATGTCGAAGGCGTATTGGCCGAGCCAGGTCATGCGAGCCGGGTCCGGAGTGAGAGGGCGTGGAGGCGGCGGCGACGGATCTCGGTCCGGGTCCGCAGCAGGACGAGCGCGACGAAGAGGACGACGAAGCCGGCGAGGGTTATGACGAGAGGTATCCAAAAGACGTCGGAGATATTCTCCTCTGCATCCAGCGAAAGGCTGGCGCCCTGGTGCAGGCCTTGGTTCCAGAATTGGGCGGCATAGCGGCTAAGCACGGCGAAGACGGTGCCGACGAGGCACAGGATCGAGGTCAGATCGGCGGCCTGGTCACGGTCCTCGATGGCGGACCAGAGGGCGATGTAGCCCAGATAGAAGAGCCCGAGGATCAGGAACGAGGTCAGCCGCGGGTCCCATTCCCAATAGGTCCCCCACATGGGCTTGCCCCAAATCGCGCCGGTGGCCAGGGCGGCGGCGGTCATGATCAG
>JBCDCW010000242.1:0-5584 GCA_039180995.1 Pseudomonadota bacterium | reverse complement strand
GCGTCGCCGCTGTTGCTGCTGGTGCGGGAGGTCGACCGGGAAACGCAGGTCGTGCGCGAATTGGAGGGGCTGGATGGGTTGACGCCCGAAGCGCTGGCCGCTGGCGGCGGGGGCGACGTGGCGGGGGCCGTGGGCGATCAGGTCTTGCAGCGGGTTCGGTCGCGGTCATCGGGGGTGCAGCGTATCCTGATGGAAGCCGCGATGCGCGGCGGCGGATCGGGCGTGGGGGCCATCACGGGCGGCGGCGGACCTCAGGATGACGGGTTGATCACGCCGATCGAGCGGATCTCGGAGGCGTTTGCCGATTGGTCCGCGCTGCTAGAGGGCGAGCGGGGGCAGCGGCCCATTGACGCCGTCTTGGGCAATCTGGGATCGGTCTGGACGGCGCTGACCAGCAGCCAGACCAATCCCGAGCAGGCGGCGATCCTGCTGCCGCCGATCCTGGCGGAACTCACCCGGTACAACAGTCAGCTTCCGACGGAAGTTGCCGCCCTGATCAATGAGGCCGAGGCCGATTTCCGTCAGGGCGCCACCGACGCGAACATCGAGACCATGAACCGCGCTTTGGCCAACGAGATCACGTTCTATTGCCGCGACACCATCGCCCCGTCTTTCCCTTTTGCCGATTCCTCCCGGTCGCTATCCATCGACAACTTCGCCCGGTTCTTCGGACCCGGCGGCGACATGGACCAGTTCTTCACCCAATACCTGGCCGCCTTCGTCGAGCGCACACCCGAGGGCCTGCGCTACCGCGAAGACAGCCCGCTGGCCGGCCGCCTGTCGCCCGGCGCCCTGCGCCAGTTCGAGCGGGCCGAGCGGATCCGTCAGGCTTTCTTCGCGGGCGGCAGCCAGCGGCCTCAGGTCGAGATCGCGATCCAGCAGGTGGACAACCATTCCACCATCGAAAGCGCGATCATGATCGTCGATGGCCAACAGGTTCCGACCGTGCGGTTCGAGATCCCGAAATCGGTGGTCTGGCCGGGGGACGGCAAAGCCTCGGCCATCCAGATCGAGCCGTCGTTGGACCGCCCGTCGACCATCGGTTTCACCGGGTCGGATTGGACTTTCCCGCAGCTGATCAACGCGGCCTCGCTGCGTCAGCAGCGCGGCGATACGCTGCGGGCGACCTTCATGATCGGCGGGCGTAACATCACCTACGATTTCACCATCAATGCGATCACCAACCCCTTCACCATGACCGAGTTGCGGGACTTTGAATGTCCGACCTCGCTCGATTGATGACCGGCTGGTTCGGAAAGCACCCGGCCCACGGGGACTTCGTGTCGCGGGGCGTGCCGGATGAGGTGCGCCAGCGGATGCAGGATTGGCTGGACGGGGGGCTGGCCACGATCCGCGATGGGGTTGGGGATCGCTGGGAGGCGACCTTCGATGTGGCGCCAGCGATGCGGTTTTGGATCGGATCGGCGGTCTTGCCAGGGTGTTGGGCGGGGGTCATGGTGCCGTCCCATGATCGCGTCGGACGGCGTTATCCGTTGGTCCTGCTGACCGGGGGACCCGAGATGCCGCCGCCGTTGGAGCCGTCGCAGGACATCCACGACGCCCTGGAAGACCAAGCTTGGACCCTGCGGGAGACGACGCCTGCCCAGGCAGCGGATCACGAACCGGAAGCGCCTGTCGTGACGGACCTGCTTTGGGCGGTGAACGAAGCGGGTAGTACGGAGACCCTCCTGTCGGACATCGCGGCCGAAGATTTGCGCCGCGCGGCGCAGGCGCGCAGCTATTGGTGGGTCGCGGGCGGAGATGGGCCCGCCCGCGTGGTATCGGTGCGTGGATGGCCGGATGGGCCAGCCTTGGGTTGGTTGATGGTGGGGGATGCGGTGGCTCGGATGGGGGAAATGGCCGATGAACAGGGCTGACATCTTCGACTCGGCCTGTCTGAGCGATACGGGCCGTGTCCGCTCGCATAACGAAGATGCGGCGCTGGCCCGGCCCGATCTTGGGCTCTGGGTGGTGGCGGATGGGATGGGCGGCCATGCCGCCGGAGATTTCGCCAGTGCCACGATTGTGGAGGCCGCGGCGTCGGTGGGTCTGGCCAGTTCGCTCGACGACCTGGAGGCACGCTTCCTGGAGCGTCTCAGCCGGGCCCATGGCGATGTGCGTGTGCGGGCCGACGAATTGGGGGCGACGGTCGGGGCGACGGTGGTGGCATTGCTGACCCATGGCCCCGATTTCGCCTGCGCTTGGGCGGGGGACAGCCGGCTCTACCGCCTGCGGGACGGCATCTTGGAACAGTTGAGCCGGGACCATACCGAGGTGGAGGCGCTGCTGTCGCAGGGCACGATTTCGCGCGCCGAGGCGGCTGCTTGGCCGCGTCGGAACGTGATCACGCGGGCCGTCGGCGTCGGCGACCAGATCACCTGCGAGATGGTGCGCGGCAACCTTCAACCCGGCGATGTTTTCCTGCTTTGCTCGGACGGGCTAACGGAACATGTCTCGGATCGCGGCATCGCGTTCCATCTGAAGGACGCCCCAGATGCCGAGACGATGTGTCGGGTATTGGTGGAAGATACCTTGGCGCGGGGGGCCACCGACAACGTCACATGCGTGGCCATTCGGGTCCAGGCGATGGCCATGGCGGAATGACGGGCGACGACCGCGATACGGGTCCGCCCAAGACGTCCGACGACGTCGAAACGACGCCGCCGCAATGGACCAGCCCGCCCATACCCCAAGTCCTACCGGAAGCGCCGCGTCCGGATCGGACGGTCGTGGCGCCACCCGAGGGGGCGGAGATCTCGCCGCTTGGCCTGACGCTGAACGACAATTACCGGGTGGATCGGCTGATCGGCACAGGCGGCATGGGCGAGGTCTATGAGGGCGAGCACCTGTTCACGGGCAACCGCGTGGCCATCAAGATGATCCTGCGCGAGTTATCGTCGGACGAGTCCATCGTGTCGCTGTTCCGGCGCGAGGCCCGGATTTTGTTCCAACTCGCCGATGATGCCATCGTCCGGTATCTTGACAGCTTCTACCATGCGGCCACGGGGCGTTACTGCTTGGTGATGCAATTCATCGACGGCGTGCCACTGGCAGACCGGATCGAGGAAACGGGCCCCCTGCCCCTGGCGGACGCCGTATCGCTGATGCGGCGGCTGGCCTTGGGGTTGGGCAAGGCCCATTCGCTGGGCGTCACCCACCGGGATTTGTCGCCGGATAACGTCATGCTGCGCGGAGGCGAGGTCGCGCGTGCGGCGCTGATTGATTTCGGCATCGCCACCGCCGAGGATATGAGCGAGGGCACGCTGCTGGGCCGCTTTGCGGGCAAGTACCGCTATGTCGCGCCCGAGCAACTGGGGCTTTTCAAAGGGCTGATCGGGGCGCAGACCGATATCTACGGCCTGGCGCTGATGATCGCCGCGGCCGTGCGGGGCGATGGGCTGGATATGGGCCGGTCCTTCCCGGAGGCCGTGCAGGCCCGCGAGGCGGTGCCCAAGTTGGACAGGGTGCCCGACCGGCTGCGACCGCTTTTGGCGCGAATGTTGGAACCGGACCCGGCCAACCGGCCGCGTTCGATGGCCGAAGTGGTCGCCCTGCTGGACGATCCCATCCAGGTCGGTGCGCCCGCAGCCGATCAGACCGTAATTGCCGCGGGCGGGGTAGCCACCGCGCCCCGCATCGCACTGCCCCCTGGCGCGTCGCGTCCGCCCGAGACGGTGTCCGGGGGCGGCGCGACGGGTTCGCTCGGCCGCCCGGCCGAGATCGCGGGGGCGGAGACAACGGATGGGCCGTTCCGCCTGACGGCCCCGCCCGAGACGCCCGCCCAGGACCCTGCTCCGGGTCGGCCATCGCGCTGGCCGCTTGGCGTCGTGCTGGGCCTAACGATCGTGGCCGGTGGTGCTTGGCTGGTGTCGCGCGGCGGGGGGGACTTGGATCAGACGCTGCCGCGCGAAAACGGGACCGCAGCAATGTCCGACGGCCCCGTGATAGAGGCCCCAGCCTTTGTTCCCCCACCGCCGGATCTATCCACGCGGGAGGGGTTCCTGGCCGATGCGGCTTCCGCATCCTGCACCTACGCCACGCGGATCACGGCGGGGGCGGAGGCTGGACGGATCGCTCGGTTCGCGGCCGAGCCGGGGGCCTTGCCCCGTCTCTCTAGCAGCTACGGCGAGGCTTTCGGGATGGCGCCGGGCATCATGGATCGCCCCGTGACCCAGGCGCAATGCGCCGCGCTCGACTTGGTCGGCGGATTGCAGGGGCGGGGCGCCGTGCCGCCCAGCGTGGTCTTGGACGCGCCGGAAGTGGCGACCGAGGGCACTGTTCTGGGCCGCGTGGGACAGGTGCGCGGACGGGGCGTTTGGCTGGCCCTGGTCACGGCGTCGGGCGAAGTGTTCGATCTGTCTTCGCGGTTGGAGCCGCAAGCGGACGGCTCGTTCCTGTTCGGCTTTCAATTGTCCGGCGCCGCCGTCGCCGCGCCCGAGCCGCAGATCCTGCTGGCTGTCGCGTCGGCCGATCCGCTGGTGGCGGCGGCCGCGGCGATGGACGGCGCTTCGGCCGAGGACCTGTTGAGCCGCCTTTTGCCCGAAGCGTCACAGGCCGGGGCCGCGGCGCAGATCGGGCATTTTATGCTGATCCCATGACCAGCGGCGTGGGCGGGCTGACCGCATTTTGCGTTTTCATCTGAGGTGGTTCATCGCAAGGCGTGTTCGGCCGAAGGAAGAGGCCGCGCCTTGTGATTTAGATGATAAGCAACGTGCTTTAGCGAATGATGATGGGTTGCACGGCGAAGGCGGCACGGGGGCCGATCTCCTCGGCGAGGGCGGGAAAGACATCGGTGGCGAGCCGACCGGCGAGGTCCGCGATTGTTGCCGGCCGGGTCGGCGTGGCGATGGCGATCAGCAATTGCGATGTTTCGCGCGCGACGCCGTCTCGGGTCATCGGGATCGCGAATTCCGCCCGCCCGCCGGTGAAGCGCAGGAAACGGCGCAGATCTTGGACGACGCCATTATCGTCCACAAGCAGTAGCGACGTATAACCGGCGCCGCCGCCTTCGACCCGGCCGACAAGCGTGCCACCCGAAGCGATGTCGGCCTGCGCCAGCCCCAGATTGAGGCGAAACGCGGGGTAGCGAGGTTGCGCTCGAAGGAAGGTCAGGGCGGGACATTGGCGGGCGTCGATCAGGATGGTCTGGGCGTCGGTCGGCAGGTCTGGGTCGGTCAAGATCGAGTCGGCGAAACGTTGGGCGGTCACGTCTTGGTCCGACAACATCAGAACCAGTGGCCCGAGCGGTGCCACCTGCGGACGGGGCAGGGCCACAAGGCATGGATCATCGAGCCGTCCCCGAATGCGTTCCACCAACAAGGCCAGCGCTGGATCCGCCGCCTGGGGCGGCGCGGCTGGTGTCGTGGGGGGCGGCGGCGAGGCGGGCAGGACGCTGCTCAGGGCGGTCGTGGTGGTGCCGGGACCCGGCTGGGCCGGAAGGGCGGACAGCGGAGTTGTCGGCAACATTTGCGGTGCGACCGCGCCCAGGGTTGCCGTGGGCGCCACGCCACCCAGTGTCGCGACCGGGGCCGCTTGACCCATCGCATCGGGCATGACGGGGGCCAGTGTGGCGGGCGGGCCTGCT
>JBCDCW010000241.1:0-5663 GCA_039180995.1 Pseudomonadota bacterium | reverse complement strand
GGCGATTGGGACATCGCTGAGCCACACGACGGGCTCGGCTCCGAAGAAGCGCCAGAGATGGGCGAAGAGGCCGTTCACCGGGTCCATGAACATGTTCTTCCAGACGAGCGCCGAGACCGTGGGCATAACGAAGAAGGGCGCGATGACCAGGATGCGAACCACGCCTTGGCCCCACATCGGCTGATCCAGCAGCATCGCAAGCAGGATACCCACGGCGACCGTGATGAGGAGCACGCCGCCCACGATCACGAGCGTCGTCTGAACGCTGGGCCAGAAAGAGCTGGAGGTCATGAACCGGACGTAATTGTCGAACCCGGCCCAGCCCGGTTCTCGGTCGGGGCGCAGTGGGAAGTAATTCCGGAACGAAAAGTAGAGCGTCATCGTCAGCGGCACCAACATCCAGCCGAGCAGCAGGACCACGGCGGGTGCCATCATCAGGCGAGCGGCGGATCGGGAATGTTGGGTTGCCATGACGCAAGCCTCCATCGGTCAGGCTTTGGCCAGCCTGCGAGAAGTGTGTCGGAGTTAAAGGTGGTGACAGGGGGCTAAATAGCCCCCTGCCTGAGCGTCGGCCTTAGTAGCCCGCCGCTTCCATTTCTTCGGTCGTGATCGCCTGGGCTTTCTCCAGAGCTTCGTCGATGCTCTGCTGACCGGCATAGGCCGCCGAGAATTCCTGGCTCACCTGAGTGGCGATGCCGGCGAATTCGGGGATCGCGGCGAACTGGACGCCCACATAAGGGCTGGGCTCGACCGTGGAATCGTTGGGGTCAGCCGACAGGATCGAGTCGAGCGTCATCTGCGCAAACGGAACCGCCTGGTATTCCGGGTTCTCATAGAGCGACGTGCGCGCGCCCGGCGGCACATTGGCCCAGCCTTCGTTGGCGGCGACAAGTTCGATGTAGTCCTTGGACGTCGCCCATTCGATGAACTGCTTGGCCTCCGCCTCTTTCTGGGTGCCCGCTGGCACGGCCAAGGCCCAAGCCCAGAGCCAGTTTGAGCGCTTACCCAAGCCGTTATCGGGCGCCAAGGCAAAGCCGACGCTGTCGGCCACGGTCGAATCGTCGGGGTTCGTCACGAAAGAGGCGGCAACGGTCGCGTCGATCCACATGCCGCACTTGCCTTGCTGGAACAGCGACAGGTTCTCGTTGAAGCCGTTGGTGGCGTATCCGGCGGGGCCGCTTTCGGTCATCATGCCGACGAAGAATTCCAGCGTGTCCTTCCACGGCTGGGTGTCGAACTGGGCATTCCAGTCCTCATCGAACCAGCGCGCGCCGAACGAGTTGGACATGGCGGTGATGAAAGCGCCGCCTTCGCCCCAGCCGGCCTTGCCGCGCAGGCAGATGCCGTTGATGTCGGCGTCGCGGTCGGTCATGGCGGCGGCGGCTTCACGGATGAACTCCCAGGTGGGCGCATCGGGCATCTCAAGCCCGGCCGCCTCCATCAGGTCGGTGCGGTACATGACCATGGAGCTTTCGCCGTAGAACGGAGCCGCATAGAGCGTGCCGTCATGGCTCAGACCGCCAGCCATGGCCGGCAAGATGTCGTCGACGTCGTAGTCTGCCGAGAGGTCATCGAGGGCGACGAGCCAACCGTTTGCCCCCCAGATCGGCGTTTCGTACATCCCGATGGTCATGATATCGAACTGACCACCATTGGTGGTGATGTCCGTCGTCACGCGCTGACGCAAAACGTTTTCTTCCAGGGTCACCCATTCGACGCCGACGCCCGTTTCTTCGGTGAATTGATCAGTGTAGCCCTGCATGCGGATCATGTCGCCGTTGTTCACGGTGGCGATTGTGATCGTGGTGCTGTGTCCATCTGCCGACGCTGTGGCGGCTGTCAGCGCAAGCGCGCTGGCCGCCCAAAGAGCGTTCCTTAGAAGCATCCTATTTTCCTCCCTCAAGTTGGATGTCTGCGTGCATCAAAGTCGAAGTGAAACGCGGAGTCAACAAAAACTTTACGCGCGTAAATATATCACGCCGACATTCGCATGATCAGTCGCCCGGGAAAGAGTTGTTCCGTCCGGGCGTCGACTTGGCGCCCGTTATCAATCCGGTCGAACAGGGTCTCGACGCTCCGGTCCGTGATCGCGGCGTAATCCTGCGCGACGGTCGTCAGCGACGGGGACGTGAAACGGGCGAACGGATGATCGTCATGACCGGCCACGCGCAGGTCCTTGTCGGGCCCATGACCCACCGAGACGCCCCGCTCATAAGCGGCCGCCAAGAAGCCAATGGCCAGGCGGTCATTGCTGCACAGCACGGTGTTCGTCGGCAAGGCGCCTTCCGCCAGCACCTCCAAGGCGCCTTCATATCCCACGCTCTCGAAGTCCCATCCCTTCCCCGCCACGCGGATGATCTGCGGCTCCAACCCCAATTGCTCCATCGCGCCGATATAGGCCCGGCGTCGCTTGTTGGCGTTGGGGTTGACCGGCGGCATCTCGAAGAAGGTCGGCGCCTCGCCGCTGCGATGCAGGTAATCGACGATCATCGGAACCGATTGGAAATTATCTGACCCGACAAAGGCTTCGCCAACACCTTCGATATCCATATCGAACAGGACGGTCGGCACATCCGCGCAGAACCGCTCGATGGCGCCCCGGTCGGACACCCGCCCGAGCGGGGCGAGCAAAACACCTGCCGGGCGGAGGGACAGGAGGCTATCGAGGATATCGACCTCCAACTTCGGGTCCCCATGGGCGCTGAAAAGCGTCGGGGAATAGCCGGCCTCGATGCAGCGACGTTCGACGCGGCGGGCCATCTCGGTGAAGAACGGATCGGCGAGATAGGGCACGACGATCCCGACATTCTTCGTGAGTTGGCGGTTCTGATTGATTGCGTAGATGTTCGGCCGATAATCGTGCTTGGCCAAAGCGGCTTCGATCCTTGCACGGGTCGAGGACCGGACGCTGTTGGGGTCGTTGAAGTACTTCGAGACCGTGGGCCGGGAGATTCCGCTAACGCTGGCGAACTCCTCCATGTTCTTTATTTTCGCCTTTCCCATGGACCTCTCCGCCTTCGCCGCCGCCTCTCTCTGTCGACACTCAATAGTTATCGCGCGGAAAAAACAATGTTTACATCTTCAGGTGGCGGATGGAGCGACGCGGTTCTCCGTTGGCGGCCTGCCTTCCGAACCAATACCCTGTCCATTCATGGGGTCGTCCGGGCTGCCCTCGGGACATGCGAGGTGGGGCTTGGCAACGGTGCCAGATCTTGTAACCGTGCGGTTACAATTTCGCTCTGGGAGGTTGCGATGAAAATAATGAATGGCCTGAAAATAACAGTGGCAGCGCTGGCGCTGACCACGGCGCCCGCACTGGCGGAGGATGTGGAGGTCCTGCACTGGTGGACATCGGGGGGTGAGGCCGCGGCGCTGAACGTGCTGAAGGAGGACCTGGAAGGCCAAGGCATCGGCTGGCAGGACATGCCGGTCGCCGGCGGCGGTGGCGAGCAAGCCATGACGGTGCTGCGCGCCCGTGTGACGGCGGGCAACGCGCCGACGGCCGTGCAGGCGCTGGGCTTCGACATTCTGGACTGGGCCGATCAGGGCGCGCTGGCCGATCTGAACGCCACAGCGGCCGAGCAGGGCTGGGATGCCGTCGTCCCCGAGGCGCTGCAAGCCTTTGCCAAGGTCGACGGCCAATGGGTGTCGGCGCCGGTGAACGTCCACTCGACCAATTGGGTTTGGGCGAACGCCTCGGTCTTGGAGGCCAACGGCATCGCCGTGCCCGAAACCTGGGAGGATTTCACCGCAGCGGTCGAGACGCTGAAGGCCGCCGGGATCACGCCGATCGCCCATGGCGGGCAGGCCTGGCAGGATGCGACGGTCTTCGACGCCGTGGTGATGTCGACCGGCGGTCCGGACTTCTACAAGTCGGCATTTATCGACCTGGATCCGGAGGCGCTTGGCTCGGACACGATGCGTGAAGCCTTCGAGCGGATGGATTTCATCCGTGCCAACGTGGACGACAACTTCTCGGGCCGGGACTGGAACTTGGCCACGGCCATGGTCATCAATGGCGACGCTGGGTTTCAGATGATGGGCGATTGGGCCAAGGGCGAGTTCGTGAATGCGGGCCTGACGGCGGGCGAGGATTTCCTCTGCTTCCGCTTCCCCGGCACGCAGGACCAGGTGACGTTCAACGCCGATCAATTCATGATGTTCGACCAGGGCGGCGAGGTCTCGCCCCAACAGGCCGCCTTGGCGTCGGCGATCCTGTCGCCCGAATTCCAGTCCGCCTTCAATGTGGTCAAAGGGTCCGTCCCCGCGCGCACCGACGTGTCGGATTCAGCCTTCGATGCCTGCGGCAAGCAGGGCATGGCCGATTTGGCGGCAGCGGCCGAGTCCGGGAACCTGTTCGGCTCCATGGCCCATGGTCACGCGGCGCCGGCCGCTGTGAAGAACGCGGTCTACGATGTTGTCACCGCTCACTTTAATGGTGAGTACGACAGCGAAACAGCCGTCGACGAGTTGGTGACGGCCGTCGAAATCGCCCAGTGATCTGATGAGGGGGGCGCGGGCCGCTCTGGCCCGCGCCCATCCCACCTGGACCGGGAGGGGCGCCATGAGCCTGGCCAATGCCGAGGTGCGGCCCGTCGTGCAAGCGAAGGCCGAGACCGATTTTCGAACCAAGTTACAGACGTGGCTCCCCAAGTTGGTGCTGAGCCCGTCCGTGGCGCTGATCTTTATCTTTGTCTACGGGTTCATCCTCTTTACCCTGTACCTGTCCTTCACCGACAGCCGGATCCTGCCGTCTTATGGTTGGGTGGGTTGGGAGAACTACTCAAAGCTCTTCCGGCTGTCCCATTGGTCCATCGCCGTTGGAAACTTGGCGGTATTCGCTGGCCTCTATATCGTGATCTGCACCGCCATCGGCTTGGCCCTGGCGATCTTCCTGGATCAGAAAATCCGCGGAGAAGGGCTGCTTAGACCCATCTATCTCTATCCGATGGCGCTCAGCTTCATTGTCACGGGCACGGCGTGGAAATGGATACTGGATCCCGGGATCGGACTTGAGAACACCATGCATCTTTGGGGGTGGGAGAGCTTCGCCTTCGATTGGATCAAGAACCGCGACTTCGCGATCTACACCGTCGTGCTGGCCGCGGTTTGGCAGTCGAGCGGGTTCACCATGGCCATGTTCCTGGCCGGGCTCCGCGGAATCGACAATGAGATCCTGAAGGCCGCGCAGATGGACGGGGCCTCGAACTGGCAGCTTTATCGGCGGATCATCATTCCCCAGCTGCGTCCTGCGTTTCTGTCGGCCTTCGTGATCCTGAGCCACCTGGCGATCAAATCCTACGACCTGGTCATCGCTTTGACCGGCGGCGGCCCAGGCCGGGCGACCGAGCTTCCGGCGACGTTCATGTATTCCTACACCTTCAGTCGAAACCAGATGGGCATCGGCGCGGCATCGGCGGTGATCATGCTGATGACCATCGCGGCGATCATGGTCCCGTATCTCTATGCCGAACTGAAGGAGCGGAAGTGATGGCCGTCGCAAGCTCCGACACGGCGATCCGCACCGGGCGCGTGACGCGGACGGGGATCTATCTGTTCCTGCTGCTCTTCGCGCTTTTCTACCTGCTGCCGCTTTTCGTGATGGGGGCCAATTCGCTGAAACCCCTGGCCGAGATCACGGGCGGCAACATGATGGCCCTGCC
>JBCDCW010000240.1:0-5748 GCA_039180995.1 Pseudomonadota bacterium | reverse complement strand
GGCCCAACAGCTCGATGGCCCGCCCGCGGGCCTCGGCCGCGGACAAACCCAGATGCAGGCGAAGCCCGTCGGTCATCTGCCGTTCGATGGTCATCACCGGGTTCAACGACGTCATCGGCTCCTGAAAGATCATCCCGATCTCGTTGCCACGGATGTCCTGCATGGTCTCGGCATCGGCGGTCTCTACGACCAGCACGTCGCCATCCGGCCGGGTGAAGGCGATCCGCCCGGCTTCGATGCGGCCGCCGCCGAATTCGACCAGGCGCAGCACCGAAAGGGATGTCACCGACTTGCCCGACCCGCTTTCGCCGACCACGCAGACCGTTTCGCCCGGCGCGACCGACACGCTGACATCCTCGACCGCGCGGACCGGCCCGTCCTCGCCGTCGAAGGCCACGCGCAGGCCGCGGATGTCCAGGACAGGCACGCTCATCGGGTGCGCGGGTCCAGCACGTCCCGCAACACGTCGCCGAACAGATTCAGGCCCAGCACCGTCAACGCCACCGCCGCGCCCGGCACGATGGCGGTCCACGGCGCCACGTCCAGATAATCGCGCGATGCCTGGATCATCAGACCCCAGGACGCGCGCGGCGGCTGCGTGCCCAGACCCAGAAAGGACAACGCCGCCTCGGCCAAGATGGCGAAGGCCAGGCTGATCGTCGCCTGCACGATCAGGGCGGGCACGATCCCGGGCAGGATATGGCGGATGATGATCTGCCCATGCGTCGACCCGGCGGCCTTCGCCGCTTCGACATAGGGCATCTGGGCGACGCGCAGCGCCTCGCCCCGGATGATACGCGCCAGAAACGGCGTGAAGGCGATGCCGATGGCCAGGATCGTGTTCTGCATGTTGGGCCCCAGCACCGCGCTGATCGTCAGCGCCAGCAGCAGGGCCGGAAAGGCCAGCAGCGTATCCACCAGCCGCATCAGCACGTTGTCGGTCAGCCCACCGAAATACCCCGACACGATGCCCAGCGGCAGGCCGATCGCCACGCTGATCGCCACGGCCAGCCCCGCGATGGTGATCGAGGTCTGCGCGCCCAGCAGCACGCGCCACATCAGGTCGCGGCCCAGCTGGTCGGTGCCCAACGGGTGGCTCAGCGTCGGTGGCGACAGGCGCGCGCGCATGTCCATGGCGGTGGCGAAATCGGGCGGAATCAGAACAGGCCCCAATGCCGCGATCAGCGCCACAACAGCGATCAGGCCCAGCGCGACCATTCCCTTCCCCGACCCGAACCGCATCAGCGCCGTCATGACAGGCGGATCCTCGGGTCGACCGCCACATATAGCATGTCGACCAAGAGGTTCATCAACATCACCACGGCGGCGATCACGAACACACAAGCCTGGATCAGCGGCACGTCCCGGTTCAGCAACGCCTGATACGTCAGCCACCCCATGCCGGTATAGTTGAACAGGCTCTCGATCACGATGATCGACCCGAACAGGTACCCGACCTGCAACCCGGCGATGGTCATCACCGGCCCGATGGCGTTGCGCAGACCGTAGGACCAGATCACGTTCCGCTCGGGCAGGCCCTTGGCGCGGGCAACCCGGATGAAGTCCTGCCCCAGGATACCCGTCATGGTCGACCGGGTCATCCGCGTCAGATGCGCCATCAGACCCAACCCAAGGGCAAGCGCGGGCAGCAAGGCGTGGCGCAGCGCCGCCACGAAATCCTCGCGCGGGTCGGCGAAGCCCGACGAGGGCAGCCAGCCCAACCACCGCGCGAACAGCAGGATCAGCATGATCCCCCAGAAGAAATCCGGCAGGCTGACGCCCACCAAGGCCGAGGTGCTGGCCGTCGTGTCCTGCCACCGATCCCGATGCACCGCCGCCCACACGCCCAGCGGCACGGCAGCGGCCAGCGCGATGGCCATGGACAAGACCACGATCATCGCGCTTGCGGTGATCTTATCGGCCAGAAGCGGCGCGATGGGTTCCTTGAACACCAGCGAGGTGCCCCAGTCGCCGGTCAGCATCCCGCCGATCCAGCGGCCATATTGCACGACCAGCGGGTCGTTCAGGCCCAGCGATTGGCGCAACCCCTCCAACGCCTCGGGGTTCGACTGCGTGCCCATGATCATCATGGCCACGTCGCCCGGCAAGATCGCGGTCACCGCGAAGGTGATGACCGAGATCAAGAGCAACGTGAACGCTGTCGAGATCAGCCGGTTGAGCAGATAGGCCATGCCATACCCCTTCCGGCCAAACCGCTCGTCGGTCCTGCACGGCCCGCCGGGCCGGCAGTCCCTCCTCGCGGCGTCACGGCTCTAGCCAGACCTGGTGAAAGTCCAAGTTGGACCCATTGGGATGCACGACCGTGTCCAGCCCCTTCACCTCGGGCCGCGCCCCGATGGAGCCGTTGCGGAACCACAGCACCACGTCATGGGTCTGGGCATCCACGATCTCTTGCACCTCGCGGTAGATCGCCGCCCGCGCCTCGGGGTCGGTCACGCGCCGCGCCTCGGTGGTCAGCCGGTCGATCTCGGGATCGGACACGCCGCGATAATTGAACGCGCCCTCGGTGTTCCACAGCGAATAATACAGGAAATCGGGCTCCCACAATGTGAAGAAGTTCATCATCGTCATCTCGAAATCCTTGTCCGTCCAGACCTGAGACAGCCAGTCGGACCAGGTGAGCTGCTCGATGCTCGCGTTCACGCCGCCCAGGCGGAACCACTCGGCCATGATCTGCGCCGCTTCCACGTGATACGGATAGTTGGTCGTCACCTTGAACGTCACGTCCAACTCGCCCGGGCCGAACCCGGCCTCCTGCAATAGTGCGGCGGCGGCGTCGAAATCCTGGCCATCCTGGGCCAAATCCGGGTTGAACGAGGCCGAGGTCGGATAGCTGGGCGACGCCGTCGTGGCCCCCTGCCCCCAAAGCGCGCCGTCCAGCAGCACCTCCTTGTCGATCATCAGATCGAAGGCCCGACGGACCCGGGCATCGTTGAACGGCTCGATTCGATGGTTGAAATTCACGAAATCCCAATTCAGCGGGAACCACTTCACCACCTGAAGCTCCGGATCGGCCTCGATCTCGGCCACCCGGTCGGCGGGGATGTCGTTGATCATGTGCAGCTCGCCCGTGCGCAAGCCCGTAAGGCGCACCGTCGGCTCGGTGATCTCGCGCGCGATGATGCGCTCCAGATAGGCGGGGCCGTCCCAATAGCCGTCGAAGCGCTCCAACTCGACCTGGTTCCCGAATTCGCGGCCCACGAAACGGAACGGCCCGGCCCCGATGGGCATCGTCCCCTGCCCCTCGCCCGAACCTTCGGGGATCACCACGCCCGCCCCGTTTTCGGCCAGGCGGCTCAGAAACGGCGCGTTCACTTCGGACAGGGTGACGACCACGGTCAGATCGTCCGGCGTTTCGATGGCGGCGACGTCGTTGAACACCTCGAAGTTCACGGCCCCGGTTTCCGGGTCCATCACCCGCTCGAAGGAATATTTCACATCCGCCGCGTCCAGCGTGCTGCCATCGTGGAAGGTGACACCCGGGCGCAGGTTGAACGTGTATGTCAGACCGTCGTCGCTGACCTCGAACGCTTCGGCCAGGCCGGGGATCACGGTCAGGTTTTCATCCACGGTCACGATGGAATCGTGAACATTCTCCAACACCCGCCCGGTCGAGGCCGTGCCCGTCTGGTGCATGTCCAAGTTCTGCGTCGTCTCGGAATGGCCCCAGATCAAGGTGCCCCCCGACACCTGCGCCGCCGCCGGCAGCGCCAGGGCCGCCAGGATCGTGGAGGTCGTCAGAAAAGTCTTCGCTTTCATGGTCTTCTCCCCAGTTGGTTGTTTCTCGGCAATCGTTACGAGGGAAACTCCGGCCGCCGCGCGGCCACGCCCAACCGCGCTTCCAAAGCGCGGCCCAGGGCCAAGATCGGCCCTTCCTCGAACAGCCGCCCCCAAAGCGAGATGCCCTGCGGCACCTCGAAGGTCCGGCCCTCGCCCGCCTCGCCCGTGGTCAGCTTGCCGTCGCCCAGCGACGCGGCGCCGCGGGTCGGCAACATCTCGAACCCGGCCCGCAGATGCAGACAGGGATGGCCGGTGAAATTCGATGCGATCAGCATCGGCCCCGTCATGAACGGCCCGATCATCGCGTCCACCTGGCGAAACGCCCCGTCCAACGCCTGCATCACCAGATAGCGCAGCCGGTCCAGCTGCACATGGTCCACCGCCGACAGGAAGCGCGCCTTGCGGAACGTGTTGGGCCAGGCGCCGTCATCCTGCCAGGTCAGCGTGTCGTCCGCGTCGGTCAGGGTCAGGTCTTCAAAAGCCGCCGCCGCCTCGGCATAGACCACGTTCATCAATGCGCCATAGGGCAGCGGCGGCAACGCGATCTCGACAACCTCGACATCCAACGACCGCATCGCCGCCAGCGCGGCTTGGTCCACATCGGTGGCGCCTTCGCCGAAGGCTTCGGCCAGAAAACCGACACGCATCCCTTTGATATCATGATTATAATCGTAGTGAAATGGGGCGGCGATCGACCCGCGATCCGCCGGATCGCCGCCATTGATCGCGTCCAGCACCAGCGCGGTGTCTTCCACCGACCGGCAGATCGGCCCGACCTTGTCCAGCGACCAGCACAAGGCCATGCCCCCCGCCCGGCTGACCCGCCCGAAGGTCGGGCGCAGGCCCGTCGTGCCGCAGCGCTGCGACGGCGAGGTGATCGAGCCCAGCGTCTCGGTCCCGATGGAAAACGCGCACAGCCCCGCCGCCGTGGCCGAGGCCGACCCGGCGGACGACCCGCTGGACCCTTCGTTCAGGTTCCAGGGGTTCCGCGTGCGCCCGCCATACCAGATGTCGTTATAGGCCAGCGCGCCGACGCTGGTCTTGCCCAGCAGCACCGCCCCGGCCTGGCGCAGCAAGGTCACGATCCGCGCGTCGGTGTCGGGCACGCGGTCGCGGAACGGCTCGGCCCCCCATCCCGTGGGGATGCCGCGGGTGTCGAACAGGTCCTTCATCCCATAGGGAATGCCGTGCAGCGGCCCCAGGTTCACGCCGCCCCGCGTCAAGGCATCGGCGGCATCCGCTTCGGCCAAGGCCAAATCCGGCGTCACCGTCGCCCAGCAATCCAGCTTCGGCCCGACCGCCTCGATCCGGGCCAGGTAAATCTCCGTCAGGCGCCGGGACGTCAACGCCCCCGACCGGATCCAGCCGCCCAGATCGACCACCGACGCGAAGGCGATATCCTGGTCCGCATCGGGCAGCGGCCCGTTGCCTGGCGGGGCCGTTACGCCGGACGCCCCGGGCATCGCAAAGCCCGGCAAGCGCGGGTCGAACCGGCTGGCCATCGGAACGTCGTTCGGCAAGGCGATCTGACGCCGGGCCATGGCCGAGTCGATCTGCCCCGCCAGATTGCCGACCATCTGCGCCCGTTCGCGCGCCGTGTAGGCGATGCCCAGCAAGCGTTCGGCCGCCGCGATCTCCGCTTCCGTGATGTCTTCGACCTGTGCCATGAACGCCCCCGCAATCGCCGGTCTACGTTGGACGTAATCCTCGACGGACCGATCTCCACGTCAGGGGCGCCCGGACACAAGCCATCGGGTAGCCCGACGCGCGCGGATTCCCCCATCGCCGGGTTTTTCCGCGCGCCAGCGCGCCCGCTGCCCGTGCAAGGGGCAAGACGCGGCTTTGGCTCTGGTCGGCGGCCCAAGACCGGGCCGCCGCCCGATTGCCAATTGGCAACCGTTCAACATCAAAGACTTACCGGACGCGCGGGCCCTTCTTTAGCGTCTG
>JBCDCW010000239.1:0-5792 GCA_039180995.1 Pseudomonadota bacterium | reverse complement strand
TCGGGCTGGCGGTGCGACCGCATTGCAATAAGAGGGAGGTTGTTCTGCATCGCTGACAGTTGGCTTGGCTGCTCTGTCCCGGCGGCACGCCCAGGGGCGCTGTCCTTGGCCGCCAGTCCGCCCAATTTTACTCCGCCGCGATGGGGGGCCGCGTCCCCTGGGGGATCGGACACATATATGGCGTTGCCGCCAGGTGTGCCGCGTGGGCGGCCCGTGCAGCCGCTCTCAGTCGGTCGTCGCGCAAGCAGGCCAGGGCCGTTGCCGCCATCACTTTGGCGGCGTGGACCATGCCCTTGTGGGCGGCTGGCGTCTTGCCCTGCGCCGTGGTTTGCCAGGTGTGAAACGGCGTTCCGAACGCGCAGGTCGCGACCCGCGCCTGAACCGTGGGTACGGCCCAACTGACATCCCCGACGTCGGTCGATCCCATGGCGCCCATGAACGGACGGTCGAGTGGCACGATGAAGTCGCACAGTGCCAGGTCGAAATCCGGGCGCATCGCCAAGCGTTGGAAGGTGTGGGCGATGTCGTCCCGGGTCAGCGTGGCCCGGATTTCTTCGGCGAAACGGATGTCTTCGCTATCGAACGGGACAGGGCCGAGCGCTTCGAATTCCCGTTGCATGGCCTCTTCCAGCGGCCGATTGCCCACGAGGTTCGAGACGGCCGAAAAGACCCGCGACGCCACCGTCGTGCCCGTCATGAGGGCCGCGCCATCGGCGATGGCCCGCACCCGCGTCACCAGGTCCGCCAGACCCGCAAGGTCGGGGCTGCGGATCAGTTGCCGGACGGTGGCATGGGCCTGCACCACGTTGGGCGCGCCGCCGCCCGCATCCAGATAGGCATAATGAACCCGCGCGGCGTCGGGCATATGCTCGCGCATGTAGTTCACGCCGATATTCATCAGTTCAACGGCGTCCAGGGCCGATCGGCCCAGTTCCGGCGCACCCGACGCATGGGCCGCCTTGCCGGTGAACGCAAAGTCGATGCGCGTATTGGCCAGAGAGCGGGCGTCATCCACGGCGTTGAAGCTGGCCGGGTGCCAAGTGATCGCGATATCCACGTCATCGAACGCACCGTCCCGGACCATGTAGGTCTTGGCAGCGCCCCCCTCTTCGGCCGGGCAGCCATAATAGCGCACGCGCGCCTCTACGCCCTCGGCCTCGATCCAATCTTTGATCGCCGTGGCCGCCAGCATCGCCGCCGAGCCCAGAAGGTTGTGGCCGCAGCCATGGCCGAAACCCGTCTCATCGACCGGTTTCGGTTGGGCGAGCCCGGATTCCTGGCTCAGACCCGGCAGCGCGTCGTATTCGCCCAGGATCGCGATGACCGGACCGCCCTGCCCCGCCTCGCCGATCACCGCCGTGGGGATCCCGGCCACGGTCTCGTGGACGTCGAAGCCTTCGGCCCGAAGCATGGCCGTGTGTTCGGCACAGGACCGTCGTTCGGTATAGGCGATCTCGGGCATGTCGAAGACGCGGTCGGACAAGCCGGTGAACGCATCGCGCTTGCGGTCCACCAACGGCCAGATCGGGTTCTCGTTCTGCATGTCGATCTCCTTGATCTCAGGACGGTGCCGTCGCCTCCCGGCTCGCGGTCAGGAGTTCCAGGGTATAAGGCTCCTCTGCTCGACCGGCCCGCAGGGCGTCGGCGTCCAGTTCCTCGACGATGCGGCCGCCGGTCATCACGGCGATGCGGCTGCACATATGGGCGACCACCCGCAAGTCATGACTGACCATGACATAGGTCAACCCGCGCGCGCGCCGCAGACCATCGAGCAGGTTGAGCACCCCCGCCTGCACCGACACGTCCAGCGCCGATGTCGGCTCGTCCAGAAGCAGGATCTGCGGCTCCAGCAGCAGCGCCCGGGCGACCGCAACGCGCTGGCGCTGGCCGCCCGACAATTGGTGGGGATAGCGGTAGGCGAATTCCGGGGCGAGCCCCACATCGCGCAGGATCCCAGCGATCCGGTCGTCGGATCGGTCGAAGCGATGAATTTCCAGGGGCTCCATCAGCGTGGCGCGGATCATGCGACGCGGATGCAGCGAACTGTAGGGGTCCTGGAACACCATTTGCACGACTTTGAAGAAGTCTCGGTCGCGGGGGACGGGAACCTCCGCCCCGGCGACGCGCACCACGCCGTCGTATTCGGTGTTCAGCCCGGCGACCGCGCGTAGGATCGTAGATTTCCCCGATCCGGACTCTCCGATGATGCCGTAGGACTGGCCCGAGGCGACCTGGAAGCTCGCATCCTGAACAGCGTGGACTTGCGCGGCATCGCGGCCGAAGGTGACGCCCAGGTGCTCGATCTCCAGGCCTGGCGTCTGCGCCGTCATGGGCGCTGTCCGACAAGCCAAGCAGGATCGTGGTCGGGGACGGTCAGGGTGTCCACCTTGTGGTCCAGCGGCGGCAGGCTGTCATTCAGCGCCACCGTATAAGGATGGCTGGCCCGGCCCAAATCTCGGGCGGCCAGTTCTTCCATGACCTGTCCGCCATACAGCACCAGCACCCGGTCGCAGAACGCGCCCACCAGCGGCAGGTCGTGACTGATGAAGATCAGGCCCGCGCCCTGCGCCTCGACCCGCTCATTCAGAATGTCGAGGATCTGGCCCCGGACCGTCACATCAAGCGCTGACGTGGGCTCGTCCGCAATGACCACTTCGGGCGACGGCATCAGCATCATGGCGATCATCACCCGCTGACCCATGCCCCCCGATAGTTCATGCGGATACAGGTCGGCGACTCGGCGGGGATCGCGGATATGGACGTCTTCCAGCATGGCCAGCGTCCGATCCAGCGCCTCGGCCCGGCTGGCACCGGTATGCAGCCGACAGGATTCCATGATCTGGGCCTTGACGGTCTTCAGGGGATTCAGCGCATAGCGCGGATCCTGGAGCACCATGGCGATGCGCCCGCCCCGGATGGCGCGCATCTCGTTCTCGCGGGCCGCCAGAAGGTCGGTGTCTCCCAAAAGCAATCGGTCCGCGCTGACCCGGGCCTTGGGCGGCAGAAGCCGCATGATGGCACGTCCCGCCGTGGACTTGCCCGACCCGGATTCGCCCACGATGCCCAACCGTTCGCGCCCAAGCGCGAAAGAGACGCCGCGCAGCGCATCCGTGAAACCGTGATGGGACGGATAGGCCACGCGCAGGTTCGCGACGTCGAGCAGCGGCTCAGTCATCGCGCGGGTCCAGCACGTCGCGCAACCCATCGCCCAGCAGGTTGAAGGCGAGACTGACGATCATGATCGCGGCGCCCGGCGCGGCGGCCAGCCACCAATTCGTCAGCATGAACTGCCGCCCCGAGGCCAGCATCGCCCCCCATTCCGGTGAGGGCGGCTGCGCGCCAAGGCCGAGAAAGCCAAGGCCAGCGGCCGTCAGGATGATGCTCGCCATGTTCAACGTGACGCGGATCACCACCGAAGGGATGCAGATCGGCAGAACGTGGCGCAGGATCAGGCGCAAGGGGCTGGCCCCCTGAAGCCGCGCGGCGGCGATGTAGTCGGATCGGCGCACCGTCAGCGCCTCGGCCCGAGCGAGCCGGGCAATGGGCGGCCAGGCCGAAAGAGAGATGGCGAGGATCGCGTTCTCGATGCCTGGGCCCAAGGCCGCCACGAAGGCCAGCGCCAGGATCAGCGATGGGAACGACAGGAAGACGTCCACCACCCGCATGGCGACCACGTCGAACCAGCCGCCCAGATAACCCGCCGCCGCGCCGACGATCAGGCCGATGGGTCCGGCGATCACCGCCACCAGCACCGCCATCATCAGCGTGATGCGCGACCCATGGATGATGCGGGTCAGGATGTCGCGTCCCAGATCGTCGGTGCCAAGCCAGTGCCGACCCGAGGGCGGCAAAAGCCGCTCCTGCAAGTTCTGTGACAACGGATCGTAGGGCGTCAGCCAAGGCCCGATCGCCGCCAGCACCACCAGCAGGACCAGGACGACCAGACCCGCAAAGGCCGCCCGGTTGGCCACCAGCCGCTTCCACCCGCGCCAAGCCGATTGCGCCCGCGCCTGACCGGGTGACGCCGCCGTGCTAGCTTCAAGCCAATCGCGAAGGGACGGACGGTCCCGGGAGAGGTTCGTCTCGGTCATCGGGTTCGCGGGTCGAAGACCCGATAGAACACATCGCTCAGCAGGTTCAGCGCGATGAAGATCAGCCCGACGATCAGCGTGCAGCCAAGCACCGCGTTCATGTCCGCGCGCAAAAGCGCCGTTGTCAAGTAGCGGCCGAAGCCGGGCCAGGCGAACACCGTCTCGGTCAGGACCGCGCCTTCCAACAGGAAGGCGTAGGACAGTGCGACCACAGTCACAAGTTGTACCGCGATGTTCGGAAACGCGTGGGTCCAGATGACCTGCCGACGGGTCGCGCCTTTTGCGCGGGCGGCGATGATATATTCCTGGCTGAGCTGTTCGAGCATGAACGACCGGGTCATCCGGGCAATGTAGGCCATGGCCCCATAAGCCAGGATCGAGGCGGGTAGGATGATCCGGCTGAAGACATCGGCGAAGATATCCCATTGTCCCGACAGCGCGCTGTCGATCAGGTAAAGACCCGTCCGCGTCTCAAGGTCGTATTGGTAGACGATGTCGATGCGGCCCGGCGCGCCGACCCAGCCAAGACCTGCGTAGAAGACCGTCAAACCCAGAAGTCCCAACCAGAAGACCGGTGCCGAATAGCCTATCAGCATCACCACGCGCACGGCCTGATCCAGCAACGTGTCCCGATGCGCCGCCGCTAGCACGCCGATGGGGATCCCGAAACCCGTCCCGATGATCATCGCCAGCGTCGCCAGTTCCAGCGTCGCGGGGAAGACGCGCATGATGTCTTCCAACACCGGCCGGCCGCTGGTCAGCGAGGTGCCGAAATCGAAGGACAGGCTGCGGACGACATAGTCCCAGAACTGGACATAAAGCGGCCGATCCAAGCCCAAGGCGACATACATTCGATCATAGGCTTCTTGGCTGGCATCATCGCCCAAGATCGCCAGGATCGTGTCGAGCGGCAGCAATCGCCCGATAAAGAAGGTTAAGGCCAAGAGGCCCAGCACCGTCACGGCCACCGACAAGAGCGTGTTCAGGATGGCCAGGACTCTGCGGCGGGTGCGGCCACCGTCACGCGCCGTGGCCGGCCCGGTGGGCCGATCTTCGGCGGTAAGATCGGTGACCGACACCGCCTCAGCCCTTCTCGACGCTCGCGTAGTAGACCCGGAATGCGTTCCAGGGCCAGTCGGTCACCGTCCCCGAAAGCGCCGCCGTATCCAGCATCTGGAACAGATAGGCGAACGGCCCGCGTTCCATATGGTCCCGCTGCAATTGTTCATACAGCTCGATCTGCTTGGCCTCGTCCTTCTCGAACAGGGCTTCGTCGACGCGTGCATTGAACTCCTCGTCGAACCAGGATGCCCGCCAAGTCGGGAACATCGTCAGGTTGGCTTCGTCCGAATTGTCGGGGTTGATCGCGTGGCGCGACAGCATCCCATGGGCGTGGGGAACGCTGGTCTGCCAAGCCAGCATGATCGTGTCGAAGTCCCGGCCCCTGAACGACGAGAAGAGCTGAGCATTGGCCATCTGCTCGATCGAGAGGTCGATGCCGACCTTTGCCGCATTTTCCTGCAGATGCTGGGCCAGCGGCGCCACATAAGGAAGCGTCCCAACGAAGAGCCGCGCCGAGAAGCCGTCGCCGTAGCCCGCCTCCTCCAACAACGCGCGCGCCTTGTCGAGATCTAGCGCGAAGGGCTGGCCAGCCTCCTCGTCCAGTGCGCCGAACGCGCCCAGGGGCACGACACTGGCCCG
>JBCDCW010000238.1:0-5801 GCA_039180995.1 Pseudomonadota bacterium | reverse complement strand
TCGAGACGGACCCTCTTGGGGTCGCTTCCCGTCGCCTTGTCAGGTGCCGCACTCGCGACTCACGGCCATGCGGCAGAAGGCGGTTCCGACGAGTTCACCTTTGAAATCAATCGCACCGACGAAGAATGGCGCGCACGTCTCACGGACGATGAATATGCAATCCTTCGGGAAGGCGGTACCGAGGTCCCCTATACCGATCCGCTTTGGGAAAGCACGGATGCGGGGATGTATTCCTGCAAGGGCTGCGGCCTGCCCGTCTATGACGCCCGCTGGAAGGTCGTCGTGGACAAGGGCTGGCTGTTCTATCGCCATGCGGAGCCGCGATCGGTGCTGATGGGGATCGACAAATCCGTCTATGGCGAATTCGCCCAGGGCACCGATATGGGCCCCGTGGTCCCCGACGCTGTGCCCGCCGGCCTGTCCGAGGAAGAGGTGCGCGCCATCGACCCACTTTTGCTGATCGAAGTCCATTGCCGCCGCTGCGGATCGCATCTGGGGCACCTGCTGATCGTGGAGCGGAAGCTGCTGCATTGCATCAACGGGACCGCACTGAACTTCACGCCGCAAGCCGCCTGACGGACCATGCCCCAGGACGCCCCGGTGGCGGGCGTCCTGGGGCTATTGGCACGCTGGTCATCCCCCCGATCGTCCCCGACCCGTTGGGACCGGGGCTTGCCGGATCATGGCTATCGGATAATCCGCGCGACCAGTTCCACGAAGGCTTCTGGGATGCGGATCAGACCCCACGCCTCGCGATCCGCATCCCAGATCCAGAGAAACAGCACCAGACCGAACAGCAGCGCGAACACCGATACCAGCGACAACCGCTTCTCGACCCACGCGCTGACCAGACCCATCGCGGCTAAACCGGTCACGATGGTGCCGATGGCGATCAACGCATCGGGATCGGGCGGCGGCGGCAATCCCAGCGTCGGCACAGGGGGCAGCGCGGCCCACCACGACGACAGCGCCTCAATCCACGCCGTGAGATGATCCAAGCTAGTCCGCCTCGGCGCCGAAGATCAGGCGTTCGTCGCAGGGGGCCACCCGCAGGATGTTGGTCGATCCGATCACGTTGAACGGGATCCCCGCCATGACCACGATCTGATCCGAGGACTCCGCGAAGCCGCTGGCCTTGACGGCGCGGACGGCCGAGACGACGGCGAATTTGAAGCGCTCGACCGGGTTCGTCTGCACCGAATGAACCCCCCAGGACAGCACCATCTTGCGCGCCGTCTCGGCCATGGGGGTCAGCGCGATGATCGGGACGCGCGGGCGCTCTCGGCTGACCTTGAACCCGGTGGACCCAGAATGGGAGAAGACGCAGATCGCCTTGATGTCGGTGGTCTCCGCGATCTCCCGGGCGGCGGCCACGATCCCGTCCGCCGTGGTGGATCGGTTCGCCGTGCGGCTGGCCTCGATGATCTCGCGGAAGGTGGGGTCGCTCTCCACCTCCTCGGCCACGTTGTTCATCGTCGTCACCGCTTCCAGCGGGTATTGGCCAGCCGCCGATTCCGCCGACAACATCACCGCGTCCGCGCCTTCGTAGATGGCCTGGGCCACATCCGACACCTCGGCCCGGGTGGGGATCGGGCTTTCGATCATGCTTTCCAGCATCTGGGTGGCCACGATCACCGGCTTGGCGACGGCGCGGCATTTGCGGATCAGACGCTTCTGGATCGGCGGCACCGCCTGAACCGGCAATTCCACCCCCAGATCGCCGCGCGCGACCATGATCCCGTCGGATGCATCCCGGATCTCCTCGAACGCCTCGACGGCGGCGGGCTTCTCGATCTTCGACAGAATCGCGGCGCGGCCGCGGGCCAGGTCCCGGGCCTCCTCCACGTCGGCGGCCCGCTGTACGAAGGACAGGGCGAGCCAATCGACGCCCAGATCGCAGACGAATTCCAGGTCGCTCCGATCCTTCTCGGACAAGGCAGCCAACGGCAGGACCACGTCCGGCACGTTGACGCCCTTCCGGTTCGAGATCGTCCCCCCCGTCACAACCGTGCAATCGGCGAAATCGCCGCCGCATCTGTCGACCGTCAATCGAAGCTTACCGTCATTGACCAGAAGGGTAGATCCCGGCTCCAACGCCTCGAAAATCTCCCGGTGGGGCAATTGCACGCGGCTGGCATCGCCAGGCGCGTCCGACAAGTCGAACCGGAACTTGCCGCCCTCCTCAATCTCGACGGCGGTGTCGGCGAACACGCCGCAACGCAACTTCGGTCCCTGAAGGTCCGCCAAGATCGCGATGGGGCGTCCCACATCCCGCTCGATGTCGCGGATCGTGTTGTGGCGCGCGCGGATGTCGTCATGGCTGCCGTGCGACATGTTCAAGCGGAACACATCGGCCCCCGCCTCGAACAGGGCCCGGATCGTATCGTAATCCTCGGATGCGGGGCCGAGCGTGGCGACGATTTTCACATTCCGGTGGCGTCTCATGGGCGGGGGCGTCTCCGTGCCGACTGTGAGCGTTAACGTGTCCGCTTCTGCCCCGTCCGGTGCGGCACGGCAACCGGCATGGGTGGGATTTCCCCAAGCGCAGCGCTATGGCCAAGGACATGAGCGTCCCACTGCACATTCTTCACCCAGATGCGCCCGGCCCCTGGGTCGTCACCTGCGACCATGCCTCGAACCGCGTCCCGCCCGAGGTCAATGGCGGCAGTCTTGACCTGCCCGCCGCCGACATGGAGCGTCATATCGCCTATGATATCGGCGCGGCCGGTCTGACACGACATCTGGCCGACCTCCTGCAGGCCACCGCCATCCTGTCCGACTTCTCGCGCCTCGTCATCGACCCCAATCGGGACGAAGACGATCCGACCCTTCTGATGAAGCTCTATGACGGAACGATCATTCCCGCCAACCGCCAGGCCGATGCGGCCGAACGGGACCGGCGGCTCAACCTCTACCATCGCCCCTATCACACCGCGTTGGAACGGGTTCTGGCCGCCCGGTCCGACCCGGTCATCTGTTCGGTCCATTCTTTCACTCCACAATTGCGGGGCCGCCCGCCCCGCCCGTGGCAGGTCGGCGTCCTGTTCGCCGACGACCGGCGCCTGGCGGACCCGCTGATCGCCCGCCTGCAAAGCCAGACAGCGTTCTGCGTCGGGATCAACCAGCCCTATGGCGGCCACCTGCCCGGCGATTCCATGGACCGGCATGGGTTGCGGCACGGTCGCCTTCACGTGTTGATCGAGGTGCGCAACGACCTCATCTCAAGCGAAGACGGGCAGCGGGGCTGGGCCGAAACGCTGGCCCCGCTTTTGAAAGCGTCATTGGACGACATCTCGCGGGGCGAGGATCGTCCGACGCGCCTGGCCCACGAGACCTGAAGGGGAGAGACAGATGGACGACGCCACCCGCATTGAAATCGAAGCCGCCGCCTTCCGCCGGCTGCGCCAGCACCTGATCGAGGAACGCCCCGACGCCCAGAACATCGACCTGATGAATCTGGCCGGGTTCTGTCGCAACTGCCTGTCGCGCTGGTATGGCGAGGCCGCGGCCGAACACGGCATTGACCTATCGAAGGACGAGGCCCGCGAAATCTTCTACGGCATGCCCATGGCCGAGTGGAAGGCCCGGTATCAGACCGAGGCCACGCCGGACCAACAAGCCGCGTTCCAGGCATCCTTCGCCGAGAACGTGGGCAAGACCGGCTGAAACGAACCTCACGCAAGGATGATTTTGGATAACCGTCGGGATATCCTTACATACCCCGTAAAGGAGTATCCGCCATGTCGACCCGCCTTCCCCTGGTCTTCGCCGCCCTCTTGGCGGCGACCGCCGGGCCCGCCGCCGCGCAGGGCGTCTTCGTTCCGCCGCCGGGCCAGTCGTCCGGCCCCTCGTCCGAGGGGCTGATCGGGGTCCGGGCCCATGTCCAGAACCAGTTGCCGATCTGGGGCTATCCGGGCGTGGATGTGCGAAACTTGACCCTCAGCCAGGTGGCAACGATCAATTCGGTCATCCATTCCGGCCGATCCGAAGTCGATGTCCGCGCCAAGATCGGGCAGATCATCCGCCGCGGCGGCCTCCTCCAACGCGGCATCGTAGATCCGCTGACTGGGAGATCGTGATGCGCGCGCTTCTTCTCGCCCTCAGCCTCGCCGTCGCCGCTGTGCCCGCCGCCGCCCAGACCCAGCGCCAAGGTGCGTCGCAGTTGGCCGCGTCGATTCAGAAAGACTTGGATTTCCTCGGCTTCGAGGACGTCGACGCCCAATCCCTCAGCCTGCGCCAACTTGGCGCGCTGCACAGCCTGAGCGACGAAATCAGCTTCGCGCGCTATGTGCAGAACCGGTACGAGGCGCAGGCGATCCTGCGCACCGACGGCTTCACCACCTTCGACGGCATCCGCGTCGACGGCACACGGCGCGGGCGGTACTGACGTGATCTTGTTGGTGCCGGCCCTGGTCGTCCGGTGGAGAGCGGTCCGCTTGGCCCGGACGCGCCACTTGCGCGCCTATCCGTAAACGGATCGGCGCGCTCGCCCTCAGACAGCCGCTTTGCGGCTTTCGTCCAGATACATCTCCCGGAGCCGGGTCGCCACGCGCCCCGGCGCACCCGTCCCGATGGCCTGCCCGTCGATCTTCACCACCGGCATCACGATGGTCGAGGCCGAGGTCCCGACGGCCTCGTCCGCCGTCTGCGCCTCCTCCAGGGTAAAGGCCCGCTCCTCCACTTTCATCTGCGCCTCCTCGGCCATGCGCAGCACGGCGGCGCGGGTGATCCCGTGCAGGATCTCCTCGCCCAGATGGCGGGTGACGATGGTGTTCCCCTTCACGATATAGGCGTTGTTCGACGTCCCCTCGGTGATGTGCCCGTCCTCGATCATCCAGGCATCGTCGGCCCCCTTGGCCTTGGCCTCCATCTTCCCCATCGACGGATACAGCAACTGCACCGTCTTGATGTCCCGCCGCCCCCAGCGCCGGTCGGGGATGGACACCACCTCGATCCCGGTCTTCGCCGCCGGGCTCTCGGCCAGGCCGGGCTTGGCCTGGGTGAACAGCACGATGGTCTGGGGGGTGTCCTCGGGCGGATAGGCGAAATCCCGATCCGCCGCACCGCGGGTGATCTGCAGATAGACCAGGCCGTCTTCGATCCCGTTCCGCGCCACCAATTCCTTATGGATGCCCAGCAACTCCTCCTCGGTCACCGGCGTGCCCATCCCCAGTTCCGACAGCGACCGCTTCAACCGCTTGGCATGGCCCGCGAAGTCGATCAGCTTACCGCCCAGAACGCTGGTCACCTCATAGACGCCGTCGGCGAACAGGAACCCCCGGTCGAAGACGCTGATCTTCGCGTCGTTCTCCGGCAAGTAGTCTCCATTGACGTAAACTGTGCGCATGGCGGGCCCTCCGTTGATGGGGGCGTCATGCGGGTACGCCATCCTAGGGGTCAAGAGGACGCGCTTGATGACCTTCTCCGGAACAGTGGCCCAGAAAAGTTAACAATGTTTACATTGACGGGCGTTGGCGGATGGTAGGCGATCAACTTTGCGCCCTAACCCTCTGGCATGTCGCTTACGTAACCTTAAGTATTGATGTGAAAAAATAGGACGAGACGCAAGGCGTTCTCGGCCCGGCGCGCGTCTCAGACGCGTTGATCCGGCCTGCCTTGAAATCTACAACCGCCGGAAAACTTGTGCGGGCTGTGTAATGTGTGACATGTGGGAATGTGCGCAACTTGCGCACATGGAGTGAGAACGATGTCGATGCTTCAAACAAAAACCGGGGAGGCTTGGCCACTGGTGCCCACCGGGGACCGGGTCGAGTTGGGGCAAGGTATGGTATCGAACGTGC
>JBCDCW010000237.1:0-5811 GCA_039180995.1 Pseudomonadota bacterium | reverse complement strand
GCGCCGGTGATGGCGACGCGCACGCCATCCGCGAACTTGGCCACGAAGGCGGCGACCAGGGGGAAGCGGGAGGCGGGTTGGATGAACTTCTCATAGGCCGCCGCTTGGGGCACGGGGAGTTTGACCTCGGTGACGATCTCGCCCTCGTCGAGCGCGGTGGCGAACATGCCCTGGAAGTAATCGTCGGCGGCGATGTCGCGGGACCCGCCTGCGCCGGTGGCGACGATGGTCGCGTTCGAGGCCAGCACGCCGGCCGGGTAGCAGGCCGAGGGGTCGTTATTGGCGAGGCTGCCGCCGATCGTGCCGCGGTTGCGCACCGCCGGGTCGCCGATGCGGCCCGCCAGCGAGGCCAGCGCCGGGTAGCTGTCGGCGCAGGCCGTCGCCACGGCGGCATGGGTCGTGGCGCCGCCGATGCAGAGGCGGCCCTGATCGTCGGTACAGATGCCCTTGATTTCATCGACGCCCGACAGCGCCACCAGCGTCTCGGCCGAGGCCAGGCGCTGTTTCATGGTGGGCAGCAGGGTCTGGCCGCCGCCCAGGGCCTGGGCGTCCTCGGCGCCGAGCGCCGCGATGGCGTCCTGCAGGGTTTTGGGGGTTTTGAGTTCGAAGTCGTACATGTTTGTCTCCCTTTTGGGGCGGGGGCTTTGCCCCCGTCGGCCGCAGGCCGACCCCCCGAGATATTTTGACCGAGACGAAACGGGCGCTCCGTCTCGGGAGGGCGAGGAGGGCGCGTCAGCAACCGACGAGCCCTCCTGCCCGGGCTCAGCTTTGCATGGCGGCCCAGACGCGGGGCGGGGTCAGGGGCATGTTGATATGCTCCACCTTGTGGCCGCCCGAGTTGAGCGCGTCGATCACCGCGTTCACCACCGAGGGCGGCGAGCCGATGGCCCCGGCCTCGCCGCAGCCCTTCACCCCCAGCGGGTTGTGGGTGCAGGGCGTGCGGCACGAATGGTCGACCTGGAACATCGGGACATCCGAGGACCGCGGCATGGCGTAATCCATGTAGCTGGCCGAGATCAGCTGGCCGTCTTCGTCATAGGCGCAGTTTTCCAGAAGCGCCTGGCCGATGCCCTGGGCGATGCCGCCATGGACTTGGCCCTCGACGATCATCGGGTTCACCACATTGCCGAAGTCGTCGGCGGCCGCAAAGGCCAGCACCTCCACCTTGCCGGTCTCGGGGTCCACCTCCACCTCGCAGGCATAGGCGCCGGAGGGATAGGCGAAGTTGTTGGGGTCGTAGAACGCCGTCTCCTCCAGCCCCGGCTCGATCTCGTCCAACGGGTAGTTGTGCGGCACGTAAGCGGCCAGCGTGACATCGCCCCAGGCCAGTTCCTTATCGGTGCCGGCGACGGTGAACTTGCCGTCTTTGAGTTCGATATCGGCCTCGCTGGCCTCCATCAGGTGGGACGCGATCTTCTTGGCCTTGGCGATGATCTTCTCGGTGGCGCGCACCAGCGCGCTGCCGCCCACCGCGAGGCTGCGGGACCCGTAGGTCCCCATCCCCATGGGCGTGTTGGCCGTGTCGCCATGGACGATCTCCACTTGGCTTTCGTCGATGCCGATCATGTCGGCCACCACTTGCGGGAAGCTGGTCTCATGGCCTTGGCCATGGCTGTGCGAGCCGGTCATGACGACCAGGCCGCCGGTGGCGTTCACCCGGACCGTGGCGGATTCATACAGACCCGCCCGCGCGCCCAGCTGCCCCACCAGGCTCGACGGCGCGATGCCGCAAGCCTCGATATAACAGTTCACGCCCAGGCCGCGCAGCTTGCCCCGCGCCTCGCTCTCGGCGCGCCGCGCCGGGAAGCCGTCCCGGTCGATCATCTCCACCAGCCGGTCCATGGTCGCGTTATAATCGCCGGTATCGTATTCCACGGCCACCGGCGTGGCATAGGGGAACTCGGTGATGAAGTTCTTGCGGCGCAGCGCCACCGGGTCCACCCCCAGCTCCCGCGCGGCCTTGTCGACCACCCGCTCCAGCTGGAACGTGGCCTCGGGGCGCCCGGCGCCGCGATAGGCATCCACCGGCACAGTGTTGGTGAACACCGCCTTCACATTCACATAGACCAGCGGCGTCTTGTAGTTCCCGGCCATCAGCGTGCCGTGCAGCCAGGTCGGGATCGAGGGCGCGAAGGTGCTGAGATACGCGCCCATATTGGCATAGGTCTCGGTGCGAATGGCCGTAAAGTTCTGGTCGCCATCCAGCGCCAGTTCGATCTTGGTCACGTGGTCGCGGCCATGGGCGTCGGACATGAATGCCTCGGACCGGCTCGACGTCCACTTCACCGGGCGCCCCACCGCCTTGGCGGCGAAGGTGCAGAACGCCTCCTCGGCATAGTGGAAGATCTTGGTGCCGAAGCCGCCGCCCACATCGGGCGCGACCACGCGCAGCTTGTGTTCCGGGATGCCCAGCACGAAGGCCCCCATCAACAGCCGGATGACGTGCGGGTTCTGCGACGTCGTATAGAGGGTGGAACTGTCGTCATGGGCGGCGTAATCGCCCACCGCCACGCGCGGCTCCATCGGGTTGGCGACCAGGCGGTTATTGACCAGCTCCAGCGTGGTCACATGGGCCGCCTCGCTGAACGCCTTGTCGACCGCCTCTTTGTTCTCCTCCACGAAGCCCCAATCGTAACAGAGGTTTCCGGGCAGATCTTCATGCACTTTCGGCGCACCGTCCGCCACCGCCGCCTTCATGTCGATCACCGCCGGCAGCTCGTCGATATCCACCTCGATCGCCTCGCAAGCATCGCGCGCCTGCTCCAGCGTCTCAGCCACGACGGCCGCAATCGGGTCGCCCACATGGCGCACCTTGCCCTCGGCCAGGATCGGGTGCTTCGGCTCATGCATCGGGTTGCCGTCGATCGAGGTGATCTGCCAGCCGCAGGGAATGCCGCCCACGCCCTCGAAATCGGCCGCGGTGAAGACCTTCACCACACCCGGCATCCCGTCGGCCGCGCTGGTGTCGATCCCATTGATTGTCCCATGGGCCACATCCGAGCGCAGGAACGCCACATGGGCCTGGCCCGCCACGTTGATATCGTCGGTATAGCGGCCCTTGCCCGTCAAAAAGCGCACATCCTCGCGCCGCTTCGGGCTCGCGCCTATTCCGGTGTCCTTCGGCATCTGAATTCCTCCTGATCCGGCAGGCCAAGCCCGCCAATGTCCTTGAAAGCGGGGACGCGGCTCCTCCCCTGCCGCGTCCCCAGGGGCGTGCTAGGGTCGTTCTCCCACACCCCGATCTGGTAACCTCTCGTGCAGCCCGAACCGCACGCCACGCGGATCGGCGCAGGTCGCGAAGGCGCCGAACCCCGTCTCGCGGGTCACGCCATCCAAGACCGACCCGCCGGCCGCCTGAACGGCCGCCAGGCCTGCCTCGATGTCGGCGACCGAAAAATACGGCACGATCAGCGCCGCGTCCCCACCATGGAGCCCGATGGGCCCGGCCCCGGTCTCGAACCAACCCTCACCGATCTCGCCGGTCCAGGACCAGTCGAACACCGCCGCAAAGAAATCCCGCGTCGCCGCCGCATCGTCCGTCCCGATCTCCAGGAAGGGCTGGCCCATGGGTCTACTCGGCCGCCACCGGCGCCACCGCCTGGCCGCTCGCCGCCATCACCGCCTTGACGATGTTATGATAGCCCGTGCAGCGGCAGATATTGCCTTCCAAATAATGCCGCACCTCGGCCTCCGAGGGCGTCGGGTTCTCCTTCAGCAAAGCTGCCGCCGACATCACCATCCCCGGCGTGCAGAACCCGCATTGCAGCCCGTGATATTCCTGAAACGCCGCCTGGATCGCACCCAGCGACCCATCCGCCCCCGCCATCCCCTCAATCGTGGTAACCTCCGCCCCCTCCAGCTCCGCCGCCAGCACCGTACAGGCCTTCACCGCCTCCCCATCCACATGCACAACACAGGCCCCACATTGCGACGTATCACACCCCACATGCGTCCCCGTTAACCGCAAACCCTCCCGCAAATAATCAACCAACAACGTCCGACCCTCACATTCTGAACTGCGGGACACACCATTTACCGTCATCGTGACTGTCGTCATCGATTATCCTCCCTCTCGTTAACCAAGAGGAAAGCACGAGGTCGAACGCGGGGGAAGCGGCAATTTCGCCGCTACGCCCCAGACCCGCTTTAAGACCGTTCTCGAGGCTGCGGGCGACTTGGGATCTCTTTGAGCAAACCACCTACTCCCATCGCAGCAATGTCATCGCCCGAAACCGCCACGGAGCAAGCCACGCGCTCCAACACCCAGTCTGCGCCGTTTGACGCCGGAGAACGAGCACAGCCCGGTAATCCAATAACCGAACGCGAACCTAACCGACCCAGAAATAAAAGATTGCCAGGATCGACAGGCATTCCAAACCGCTCCACCTCGCCACCGGCCAGCCGAAGCGCCGCCGGCGCAGTGTCGTTATCATCCGACGTTGCCGAGCCTGTCAGTATTAGTATCAAGTCCTCAGACGTAGCCGAAAGCGCTGCCGCGATCTCGGCCTCTCGATGCGGGACGACAACCTTGCGGAGCCCAGGCAAACCCAACGCTTGCACCCGCTTCACAATCGCCCTGTGCCCCGTCTCCCCATCATCGTCGTTGACCACAGTCTGGACCAACACTGCGTCTCGGATCGCCGTGGGGCGCATACGCATAACTTGAGACGCCACTTCGAGCGCCGGCCCCAAAGCGTCTCGCGGCACACCGTATGAGATAATCTTGACCGTTGCGACCATTCCCCCCTCTTGCATGAAGTGCCAAGGCGGAACGGTCGCAAGCGTGATCATGGGGTGGATCGCATTGAACGCACGGATACTGTCCGCCTGCAGTTCCACCACGCCGCGGACATTCGAATAAAGGTTAACGCGGCCGGTCGCCGCTTTCGACATGCGAAGTCCCGTCGACGACGGCTTGGGGCCGAGAATCGCCAATGCAACCTGAAGCGCGGCCTCGTCCTCATGGATATCGCCATACTCCAACCGAGCAACGGTGATCTCATCCAGACCAGCTGCTTCGAGGGCCAGTTGTTCTTTTGTGCCGATCTTTAGCCCCTTGCGCAGCCGGCCAGAGGGCGTCGCGACCGAGTGGGCCAAGATCGCCCCTTCGGCGTCAGCCAATGGGACCGGTCCGAACTTCATGGCGCGCCAGCCGGCTTGCGCAGCGCCTGGGTCATGGCGGCCAGGATCGCAACCGCAATCTCGGCCGGGCTGCGCGCGCCGATATCGAGGCCGATGGGGGCGTCCAGGCGGTCGAGCGCTCCGGGTGCGACGCCGGCCTCGGTCAGACGGGCGACACGTTTGGCATGGGTGCGAGTCGAGCCCAGCGCGCCCACATAGAAGGCCGGGCTGTCGAGCGCGATCCGCAGCGCCGGGTCGTCCAGTTTCGGGTCGTGGGTGAGCAGCACCACGGCCGAGCGAGCGTCTGGGGCGAAGGCTTGCATGGCGTCGTCCGGCCAGTCGTGGACCAAGACCGTCTCGGGGAAGCGCGCGGGCGCGGCGAAGGCCTCGCGCGGGTCGATCACCGTCGGCGCATAGCCCGCCAGCCGCGCCATGGGCACGAGCGCCTGGGCGATATGTACGCCGCCGACGACCGCCAGGCGGAGGGGCGGCGCGTGGAGAGTGACGAAGGTCTCTCCATCCGCCTCGAAGTCGCTGCGGTCGCCCGTTAAGCGCGCGGCCAAATTGGGTTCGTCGACCAGAAAAGTGGCCCCATTTTGTACATTTACCGCCTGTCCCACCGCCTCGGACCGGTCGCGGCGCGCTACCAAATCCGCCAGCAGATCCGGCGGTAGAGTGCCGCCCACCGGT
>JBCDCW010000236.1:0-5869 GCA_039180995.1 Pseudomonadota bacterium | reverse complement strand
CGCGCGTCGCCAAGGACACTCGGCCCAGAACCACCCCTGCCCCCGACATCGCGGCGTCGAGCGCGTGGTCGGCTTGCGAGAACCTAGGCCCGTGCGATGTGTCGAGGCTGACTTCGGCCGCGCGACACCACGCGGGCCAGTCACAGGGCACTTTGAAGAAACCGATGGAATCGTCGTGGATGAAAGTGGCTTTGGAGAGGTCTTTGCTGTGCGCCTCTGCCAATTCCGGCGTCATCATCGGCGTCAGCCATTCCTTGATCAGCGGGGTAGAATAGACCTTTTTGTCGTGGCCAAGACCGAACCGGATCGCAACGTCCACCTCATCATGGTCAAAATCCACGATCCTGAGACTGGCTGAGAAGCGCAATTCGATATCCGGGTGCGCTTGGGCAAATTCGAACATCCGCGGGGCAAGCCATTTTGACGTAAAGGCTGGCCCGGCCGTCACGGTAAGAACGCCCGTGTCAGAGAGCCGAGTGGTGTTGCGCCACGCATACAGCAGCGTCGCAAAAGCGTCTGACGTACCGGGGGCGAGCGCCCTTCCCGCCTCGGTCAGAGAAACCGCGCGGTTCAAGCGGTGAAAAAGCGGTTGGCCAAGTTCCGTTTCCAACGATTTGATCTGATAGGACAGGGCTGCAGGCGTTACGAATAATTCTTGCGCGGCTTTCGCAAAGGACATGTGTCGCGCGGCGGCCTCAAAGGCACGTAGGGCGGTCAGGGAAGGCAAGCGATCCATCTTCAGTTAAATACAGCTTAACTGAAAGGTTGAAAAGACTCGTTTGTCAGAAGTTGCTCCGGCCTCCATATAGAGCACAAATATGAGAGACCGAAAGTATCTTGTCATGTTGTAATTTGCTACAAACGACCGGGCTCGGAAGGCCATCGAGAACGCCCACAAAGAACGCGGTAAGGTTCTGGGCGAGGTGTGGCGCTGGGTCACCGGCAAGTAAGGAATTCTTCGCTACGGCGCCGATTAGTGGAGCCGAACGTAGAAAGGGCCGCGTCTGATCAGCGCGGCCCTTGCCTATTTCTGATTCAGTATCTCTTAAGCGAGGTACTGACCGCCGTTCACAGACATGGTGGAGCCGGTGACAAATCCCGCCTCATCAGACGCGAGGAAGACCACAGCCCGTGCGATCTCAGACGTTTCACCAAGGCGTCCTACTGGGATCTGAGGCAGGATAACTTCGTTCATCACTTTCTCAGGGATCGTGCTCATCATCTCGGTGTTGATGTAGCCGGGCGCGACTACGTTCACCGTGATACCGGCGCGCGCGCCCTCTTGGGCCAGGGCCTTGGTGAAGCCGATATCGCCAGCTTTGGTGGCGGCGTAATTGGCTTGGGCGAACTGACCCTTCTGGCCGTTGATCGAGCTGATCGTGATGATGCGTCCGAACTTGCGTTCACGCATGCCGCCCCAGACATTGTGCGTCATGTTGAAGACGCCGTTCAGGTTGGTGTCGATGACGGCGTGCCAATGTTCGGGCGTCATCTTGTGGAACGGCGCGTCGCGGGTGATGCCCGCATTGTTGATCAAGATGTCGACGGGACCCAGGTCGGCTTCGATCTGGGCGATGCCCGCCTTGCAGGCGTCGTAATCGGCGACGTTCCATTTGTAAGTCTTGATGCCGGTTTCGGCGGTGAAGGCGGCGGCCTTTTCATCGTTGCCGGCATAGGTCGCGGCGACGCTGCAACCTTGGGCCTGGAGCGCCTTGGCGATGGCCGCGCCGATGCCGCGCGAGCCTCCGGTGACGAGTGCGATGCGGGTCATGTTTGTCCCTCCCTTAAGAAGTCTGTTGTTGGTTTGGCTTTTGGGGATGCTCTTCGGCCCGGCTGGGCCTCATCGCGGGGGTGGGCGCCCGGGGTTCCTCGGACCCGGGCGCGGCCCGCTTAGGGGCGTTCGACGCAGAGCGCGACGCCCATGCCGCCGCCGATGCACAGCGTGGCGAGACCTTTCTTGGCGTCGCGGCGCTTCATCTCGAAGAGGAGGGTGTTGAGGACGCGGGCGCCCGAGGCGCCGATCGGGTGACCGATGGCGATGGCGCCGCCGTTGACGTTCACGATCTCCGGATCCCAGCCCATGTCCTTGTTTACGGCGCAGGCCTGGGCGGCGAAGGCCTCGTTGGCTTCGACCAGGTCCAGGTCGCCGACCTTCCAGCCGGCTTTGTCGAGCGCCTTGCGCGACGCGTAGATCGGGCCCACGCCCATGATCGACGGGTCGAGCCCGGCGGTCGCGTAGCTGACGATGCGGGCCAGCGGTTCGATGCCGCGCTTTTCGGCTTCGTCGGCGGACATCAGCAGCGTGGCCGCGGCGCCGTCGTTGAGGCCGGAGGCATTGGCCGCCGTGACCGAGCCGTCCTTGGCGAAGGCCGGGCGCAGGCCGGACATCTTGTCGATCGTGGCGCCGTGGCGGATGTATTCGTCGTCTTCGACCACGGTGTCGCCTTTGCGGCCCTTCACGGTGTAGGCGACGATCTCATCCTTGAACTTTCCGGCCTTCTGGGCGGCTTCGGCCTTGTTCTGTGAGGCGACGGCGAATTCGTCCTGGGCTTCGCGGCTGATCTGCCACTTTTCGGCGACGTTCTCGGCGGTTTGACCCATGTGGTAGTTGTTGAACGCGTCCCAAAGGCCGTCCTTGATCATGGTGTCGACCAGCTTCATGTCGCCCATTTTTTGCCCGGCGCGGATGGCTTGGGCATGGTTCGACAGGGACATGCTTTCCTGGCCGCCGGCAACCACGATGTCGGCATCGCCCAACTGGATATGCTGGGCGCCAAGTGCCACGGCGCGCAGGCCCGAACCGCAGACCTGGTTGATGCCCCAAGCGGCGGATTCTTGGGGGAGACCGGCGTTGATATGCGCTTGGCGGGCGGGATTCTGGCCTTGGGCGGCGGTGAGGACCTGGCCCAGGATCGTCTCGGAGATGTCGGATTTGTCGACGCCTGCGCGGGCGACGACTTCTTCGATCACGGCGGCGCCCAGATCATGGGCCGGTGTGCCGGCGAAGCTGCCGAGGAAGGAGCCGACGGGGGTTCGAGCGGCAGAGGCGATCACGACGTTGGTCATTCTTGCGTCCTTTCGGAATCGCGCACGGAGGCGGGGCGGAGACCCCGGCGAGGACAGACCCCGGGCGCGTCATTCTGCCCCGGTGCTAGCCCGAGGGGTCCGTAAGGGCAAACGGTCGATGGGCCGCAGGCGATTTTTCGTGAGACCGATTTTGCGGGAAGGCAGTGAAGGTCCGTCGTCCGGTTGGCTGGCGCGGACCCGGATCGAGCCGCCCCTCAAGAGGCGCGGCGGGCGTCTGGCCGATGGGTTAGCCCGTGTGGCGCAAGGTCAGGCTGCCCGGCGGGGGCAGCCAGTCGGGCCGCATCTGGGGCGCGCCGTAATGGTAGCCCTGTAGGCAATCGGTCCCGGCCTGGACCAAGAATTGCGCTTCGCCAGCCGTTTCCACCGCATTTGCCACGGTGAACATGTCGAATTGCTGGGCGATGGCGATCAAGGCCTTTAGAATGCACTGATTGTCGGGATCTGTGTCGCAGCGGCGCACGAAGGCCGCATCCAACTTGACGATGTCGAAGTAGAATTGCTTCAGGTGCCGGAACGATGTCTGGCCCGAGCCGAAATCGTCCAGCGCGAAGCTGATCCCCGCCGCGTGCCATTCGGCCATGAAGGTTTGGACCAGTTCCGGCACCTGCATGGCCGACCGCTCCGATATCTCAAGGATGAGACGTTCGGCGGCGGTGGCGTCGCGTTTGAGCCCGCGTTTGAGGATCTTGGTCCATTTCGGATAGCCGATGGAGCGGGCCGACATGTTGATCGACAGGCGCAGCGTCGGGTCCCGCGCCAGGGCGCCCAGGCCGCAGCGCAGGGCGGCGCAGTCGATTTCGCGCCCGATATCCTGCGATTCGACCACGGACATGAAGTCGCCCGCCGGGATGACCCGCCCGGTTTCGTCCAGGAGGCGGATCAACCCTTCCTGGAAGGCGGGCAGGCCGGTGATTGCGGCGATCACGGGTTGGAAGGCCAGCAGCGTGTGGTTGGTGTCGAGCGCGTGGCGGACCATGGCCAGCGTATCTCGGTCGCGTTCGGAGACGGCGACGGTGATCGGGTCGGGCGATGCGGATGGCTCGGCGGGACGGCGGGGCATGGACACCTCGGGGGGATGGCGGGACCGTCGAGGGCATGCCATGCCGAGCGTGAAGGACCGGTTAAGGTGGTGCGGGCCGATGGCTCGAATTCGAGACATCCGCCTGCGGGGACGGAGGGCCAGGATATGGAGCGATGCGGCTGGGTCGGGGCGGATCCGCTTTACGAAGCCTATCACGACGAGGAATGGGGCGTGCCCGAGTGGGATGGCCGGGCCCTGTGGGAGCAGATGATCCTGGAAGGGTTCCAAGCCGGCCTGAGCTGGATCACGATCCTGCGCAAGCGCGACGGATTTCGCGATGCCTTTGCCGGGTTCGACCCCGCGGTGATCGCCGGATGGGGCGAGGCCGAGGTGACGCGATTGCTGGCCGATCCAGGCATCGTGCGCCACCGGGGCAAGATCGAGGCGACGATCTCGAACGCGCGGGTTTTCCTGGAAGTCGAGGCCGCCGGCGGGTTCTCGGACCTGATCTGGAGCTTCGTGGACGGCGTGCCGGTGCAGGGACGGCGTCGCGATTTGTCGGAGGTCCCGGCCGAGACGCCCGTTTCGAAGGCCATGTCCAAGCGCCTGAAGGCCGAGGGCTTCCGGTTCTGCGGGCCGACGACCTGCTATGCGTTCATGCAGGCGGCGGGCCTGGTGAATGACCATGTGGTGACCTGCCATTGCCATGACCGGGTGATGGCCCTGGGCGAAATGCGGCCGTCTTGACCGACGGCCGGGCTGTCCTGCCGGGCGCCGACGGGATAGCACCGGCGCAGACAGGACGGAGGCAGGAAGATGGATCGCGCCCAACCCGAGGCTTTCGCGGCCTCGATCCCCGACACGGTGAAGTATTACCTCGGCCGGACCCGCCGCCTGCTGGACCGGCTCGCCCGCCTGCCCGAGCCCGAGCGGCTGCTGGCCATCCGCCTGGCGCCGGACATGTTCGACACGGCGTTTCAATTCGCGGTGGCCATTCGCTTCGCCGGCCGCGCGTTGGGCCCGCCGGCGGGTCTCAACGTGCCGGACGTGCCCGACGATCTGCCGCTGTCTGTCCTTCTGAGCTATTGCGAAGACATCGCCGAACTGATCGACCCGCTGGGCCTGGACGACATGGCCGCCAAGGTCACCCACCGCGCCGGCGAGGCCGATCTGGAGCAGGACGTGGCGGGCTATGTCACTTGTTTTGCCCTGCCCAACATGATGTTCCATCTGTCCATGGCCTATGCCGGCCTGCGCCATGGGGGGATGGAGATCGGCAAGGCCGATTTTGACGGCTTCCACATTTATCGCCCGCTGCGGGCCGTGCCCTGAGGCGGCCTCCGCAGACATCGCCGTCGCCTGTCATCTTTGGGTCGCGCCCGGCGATCCCGGGCCTGCCGGGCGGCGGAGCCCGTCCTAGGCCCGCTCATCTTTGGGCGAGCCCATGACCACATAGGTGGTCAGCGACGCGACCTGCGGCAGGATGCCCAACACGTCCGTATGGAAATGCTTGTAGGCGGCCAGATCCGTTGCCTCGACCCGCAGCAGATATTCCACGGTGCCGGTGATGTTGTGGCATTCGCGGACTTCGGGGGCCGTGGCGACGGCCTGCTCGAAGCTTTCCTGGCCATGCTTGGTGTGGTCGTTCAGACCGACAGCGATATAGGCGGTGAATCCGATCCCGGTCTTTTCGGGGTCGATCACGGCGCGGTAGCCCTTGATGATCCCGGCGCTTTCCAGCGATTGCACCCGCCGCAGCGT
>JBCDCW010000235.1:0-5881 GCA_039180995.1 Pseudomonadota bacterium | reverse complement strand
TCAGACAGCCTCTGCCTGTGCGCTTTCCCAGGCCAGCAGGCTGCGCTTGACGGGCATGCCCCAATGGTAGCCGCCCAACCCCCCCGATTTGCGCAAGGCCCGGTGGCACGGGATTAGCCAACTGACCGGATTGCGCCCCACCGCCGTTCCGACCGCCCGAACGGCCTTGGGACTGCCGATGGCGGCGGCGATCTCGCCATAGGTCGTCACGTGGCCGGACGGCACGCGCATCAGCGCTTCCCAGACCTTAATCTGGAACGGCCCCCCGATCAGATGCAGGCGCGCTTCACCCTGTAGCCCGAGGACCGTGTCGACCATGGGCGCGATGGCAGCCGGATCCTCGGCCAACGTCGCCTCGGGCCAGCGCGACACCATATCGGCGAAGGCGGCGTCATGCCCCGTCTCGGCCGACAGGGCCAAACCACAGATCCCGCGATCCGTCGCCATGACCAACATCTCACCGAACGGCCCGTCGAACCGGCCCCAGCGGATTGTCAACCCAGCTCCCTTGCGGGCATAATCGCCAGGCGACATCGCCTCCCATCGCAAAAACAGATCGTGCAGCCGCCCGGTGCCCGACAACCCAGTGCCCAGCGCCGTCTCGAGCAAGCTCGTCCGGTCGCGCAGCAACGCCTTGGCATGGCCCAGGGTCAGATATTGCTGGAACCGCTTGGGGCTGACCCCGGCCCAGGCGCTGAACACGCGTTGGAAATGCGCCGGGCTCAGATTCATCTCTGCGGCCAGGTCCTCCAGCGACGGGGCCGCGTCGGCCTTCGCGTCGATCATCTCGATCGCACGGCGCATCAGGGCGTAATGATACCGGCTCTCATGGTCCGGCACGGGACGATCCAAAGACATCGCAACCCTCCTTCGCCTCACAATCTACGTCTCACCCGCACGCCCCGCGACCCACTTCCTGCGCAATGCTTGCCGACGCGTGCGTGGCAGTCCAAAAGCGCCGCCATGGCCAAGCTTCCCGCCCCCCTGCCCTATGCCACCCAACGCGAAGTCTTCACGCGCTTCCAAACGGCCGAAGCCGAACCCAGGGGCGAGCTGGAACATGTCAACGCCTACACCCTCGTCGTCGCGGTCGCCCTGTCCGCCCAGGCCACCGATGCCGGGGTCAACAAGGCCACCCGCGCCCTTTTCCAGATCGCCGACACACCCGCAAAGATGCTCGCCCTCGGCGAAGAGGGTCTGATCCAGCACATCAAGACCATCGGCCTCTATCGCAACAAGGCGAAGAACGTCATCAAGCTCAGCCAGATCCTTGTCGATCAATATGGCGGCGAGGTCCCCAACAGCCGCGCCGCCCTGCAATCGCTGCCCGGCGTTGGCCGCAAGACCGCCAACGTGGTCCTGAACATGTGGTGGGGCCACCCGGCCCAGGCCGTGGACACACACATCTTCCGCGTTGGCAATCGCACGCATCTGGCCCCCGGCAAGGACGTCGACGCCGTCGAGCGCGCCATCGAAGACAACGTTCCCGCCGACTTCCAGCGCCATGCGCATCACTGGCTGATCCTGCACGGCCGCTACATCTGCGTCGCCCGCAAACCCAAATGCGGCGCCTGCCCGATCGACGACCTGTGCCCCTACGACGACAAGACCGCTTAACCTCTTCTTCCCTTCAGAAATATCCCGGGGATCCGGGGGCTGGCCCCCGGCGCTCTCGGCAAGCGCAAAGGCAAAATCGAATGACCCAACCCTACAGCGTCATCGGCATCGGCAATGCCGTCGTTGATGTGATCTCCCACGCCGACGACAACTTTCTGGCCAATATGGGCATCGAGAAAGGCATCATGCAGTTGATCGAGCGCGAGCGAGCCGAGATGCTCTACGGCGCCATGGGCGACCGCACCCAGGCGCCTGGCGGATCGGTGGCCAATTCGCTGGCGGGGATCGGCGCGCTGGGCCTGTCGACCGCCTTCATTGGCAAGGTCAAGGATGACGAGTTGGGCCGCTTCTATGCCTCGACCCTTCGGGCTTCGGGCACGGCCTTCCCCAACGACCCGATGGATGTGGACCTGCCCACGACCCGGTCGATGATCTTCGTCACGCCGGATGGCGAGCGCAGCATGAACACCTATCTCGGCGCTGGCGCCGACATCTCGTCGGCCGACGTGCCCGACATCTTCGATGGTGGCGGGTTGCTGTTCTTGGAAGGCTATCTTTTCGACAAGGATGACGGCAAAACCGCCTTCGCCAAGGCCGCCGCGCGCATGAAAGAAGCCGGCGGCCGGTCCGCCATCACCATCTCGGATCCGTTCTGCGCCGACCGCCATCGTGCAGACTTCCAGCGCCTGATCGCCGAAGACATGGACATCGCCATCGGCAATGCCGCCGAATGGACCACGCTCTACGAGACCGACGATCTGAATCGCGCCATCTCCATGGCCGCCGAAGTCTGCGAAATCGTTGTCTGTACCCGCTCCGGCGACGATGTCTGGGTCCGGTCCGGCAACCGGCGCGTCACTGCGCCCGTCACCCCGGCTCCGGTGGTCGACGCCACCGGCGCGGGCGACCAATTCGCCGCCGGGTTCCTCTACGGCGTGGTCTCGGAGCGCGATCTGGAAACCTCCGCCCGCATGGGCGTTGCTTGCGCCCAAGAAGTCATCGGCCATATCGGCCCCCGGCCCCATGTCGACATGATGGAGGTTTTCAGAGCCGAAGGTCTCATCTAACGCAAATCAGTGGCAGTGCAGCGGCCGAGATCCGGCGTGGCAGCACTGTCCCGGCGGAGAGCTCTTCCGGCATCCGCCACTATGGGACAACTCGGCCTCAAGCCCACTTGCGACCACAATCGGCGCCGCCGAAATGGGGCCAACGGTGAGAACAGCAGCAAGGCAGCAAAGAAAACGGATCATGAAAGCACCTTCTGGACAAAAACCACGGGCGCTGGATCGCGCCCGTTAACCTTTCTTAACCAGTGTTAACGCATCACTCCTTGTTCCAGATCAAAGAGTTGTCAGCCATCTCTGCGAACGAACCCAATATGGGTGCCGACCGGTATGCGATATCTTGAATCACCTTCGCCAATGGATCCTTCACATCGCCAACGCCGTCATAGCGACTCCATGGTCGACGGTCTCTGATCGCCCTGGACCGGAAACGTTCTTGGCAAATGGCTCTAAAACGCCGCCCGCAACAGAAACTTCCGGTCTTCCAGTCGCTCGATCCGGCGCGTGATACGCCGGATGTCACGCCGGATGGCGCGCCCATCCGCCGCGCTCGGCTGGCCATCTTCTCCGGACTCCTGCGCGTTCCGATGGTCCCGCAGCCGCGCCTCCAACCGCTCCAGCTGCCGATAGGCATCGGCCAGATCCCGATCAATCTCGCGAACAAGTTGCCCGCGGTTATGCGCCTCTGTCAGCTCCCACATGACCTCGCGCGGGCAGATCGCGCGCAAGGGCCGTCCCGCTTCACCGTTTTCAAAGGCAACCGACGGTGTGCAATAGGCACGGCGCCCGGCCGCGAATCCCCGCTCCACCAGGTCCAAGCGCAGGGGCGACGACGTCTGCGCGCACCAAGCGACTTCTTGCGAAAGGTCCGTCTGTGTGGCGCCTTGCCGCCCCAGCCGTTCGCCCAAAGCCAGAGGATCGGTATTGGCACAAGACAATTCCTGCAACTGCGCACAGCCCGCCAAGGCGACCATCGCGCACAGTCCAAACATCCATCTCATCAAACAGGCTCCGTCCGTCTCAAATCCCGGTAAACCAACCAAGCGCGCCAGGTTCAGGCAATATCGGTGCCCCGTCATCGGATGACTCCCTTCCCGCCCCAAAGCCGCTCGCCTAGGGTCCACCGGAACCAAGGGAGGTCTTATATGCATATCCTCATCACCGGCGCCGGCGGCATGATCGGTCGCAAACTGATCGACGCGCTAGCCGCCCGGGGAACGTTGCGCGACCAACCCATCTCCAGTCTTACACTGGTCGACATAACCGCCCCGGTCCTCCCCGATGGCATTCCCGGGGCAGCCCTGGCTGCGGACCTCTCCGATCCGGCCACCGCCCCGGCGCTTATCGAGACCACGCCCGACGTCATCTTCCACCTAGCCGCCATCGTCTCCGGTGAGGCCGAAGCGGACCTCAAGAAGGGCTACGATGTCAATCTGCATGGCACCCTGTCGCTCTGCGATGCCATCGCAGCACAGCCGGGCTATCGCCCCCGCTTCGTCTTCACATCCTCAATCGCCGTCTTCGGCGCGCCGCTGCCGGAGGTGATCGGCGACGACATCCAGCCCCGCCCATTGACCAGTTACGGCACCCAGAAACTGATGAGCGAGATGCTGATCGACGATCTGTCCCGCAAGGGCATCCTGGACGGCATCTCGCTGCGCCTGCCCACGATCTGCATCCGACCCGGGAAACCAAACGCAGCGGCCTCGGGCTTCTATTCTTCGATCTTGCGCGAACCGTTGGTCGGCCAGCGCGCAACCCTCCCGGTGCCCGACATCACCCGTCACTGGTTTGCGTCACCCCGCGCCGCTGTGGGCTTCTTGCTCCATGCCGCCGAGACGGATCTCGCATCGCTCGGCCAGTCCCGCGCGCTCAATCTACCGGGTGTGAATGCGACCGTGGCCGACGAGATTGCGGCCTTGCAGCAGATCGCCGGGCCCAAGGCCACGGCCCTTATCGACCGGGTTTCGGATGACACGATCCAGACCATCGTGGGTGGCTGGCCCCAAGCCTTCGACCCTGCCCGGGCTCGTTCCTTGGGTTTTGAAGCCGAACGGGACATGGCGACCATCATCCGGGTCCATATCGAAGATGAACTGGAGGGGCGGATCCCGGTCGCAGAAACCTGACCAGGCAACCTGACCGAGCCGGGCGACACCTCCGGCAACGACATCTGGAAAGGGAAGCAGGCTCTTGACGCGCCATTCACGCCGACGTCTGCCTTCCTTGCAAAAATCCTGGAGAGCGCGATAGGCCAGCCCCTCGCTCCGGCCCTCACCAATGGGGCGGTCGCTGATCTGCAAGCGGCACCGTCCCGCCATCGGCCTCGGCCTCCGCCGCACGCTGCATCAGCAGTCCCACGCGCCGTTCCAGCACCTCGATCTCGCCTGCCTGCCGGGCCACCACGTCCGACAGGTCCTCGACGGTGCGCGTCAAATGGGCGATGCGTTCTTCCAGGTCGGTCATCTCAGCCTCCGGGTTGTGGCAGGCGGGCGTGCCGCTTAAGGAACCGGCGTCACCGCCAGGAGGCCCCGATGGCCAAGCCAAAGAAACCCCGCCGCCCGTCCGCGCTGCCCCCCAAGGGATTCCGCGACTATTTCGGCGCCGAGGTCACGGAACGCAAGGCCATGCTCGACACCATCGCCGAGGTCTATGCCTTGTATGGCTTCGAGCCGCTGGAATCCTCAGCCGTCGAGACGGTGGAGGCGCTGGGCAAGTTCCTGCCCGACGTGGACCGGCCGAATGAAGGGGTGTTTGCCTGGCAGGAGGATGAGGATTGGCTAGCGCTGCGCTACGATCTGACGGCGCCTCTGGCCCGTGTCTATGCCCAGCACCGCAACGAGTTGCCGACCCCCTATCGCCGCTATGCGATGGGCCCGGTTTGGCGCAACGAGAAGCCGGGGCCGGGACGGTTCCGGCAGTTCTACCAATGCGATGCGGATACGGTGGGGACGGCATCGGTGGCGGCCGATGCGGAGATCTGCGCGATGCTGGCCGACACGTTGGAGCGCGTGGGGATCCCGCGGGGCGATTACGTGGTGCGGGTCAACAACCGGAAGGTGTTGAACGGGGTGATGGAAGCCGCCGGGATCGCGGAGGACGACGCGCCGACGAGGGGGGTCGTCCTCCGGGCCATCGACAAGTTGGACCGCCTCGGACATGACGGCGTGCAGGCACTGCTCGGTAAGGGACGGAAGGAC
>JBCDCW010000234.1:0-5881 GCA_039180995.1 Pseudomonadota bacterium | reverse complement strand
GTCTGGATCCTCGCCTATGCCGCCATCGGCATCGGCATCGGCGCGGCCGGCACGTCCTTCCTGGCCCTGCTCGCCACCGCCGCGCCAGAAGACAAGCGCGGCGCCTCCGCAACGCTCGCCTGGCTCATGCTCATCGTCGGGGCGATCGCCGCCTCGGTCGGCACCGGCGCCGCGTTGGAACCCTACTCCCCCGAACGTCTGACCCTGGTCGTCGCCATCGCCTCCGGCGCGGCCTTCCTCCTGACGGTCCTCGCCACCCTGGGCCTGGACCGCGAAACGGCCGAGATCGGCCAAACCCCACCCCTCATGGCCGCCCTGCGCGACGCGTGGGCCGACCCGGCCGCCCGCCGCTTCACCGGCTTCGTCTTCCTGTCGATCCTGGCCTTCTATCTGTCGGAGCTCATCTTCGAGCCCTTCGCCGGCCACGTCCACGGCCTGGACCCCTCCGACTCCACCAAGCTCTCCGGCGCCAAGGACGGCGCGGCCCTCATGGGCATGATCGCTGCCGGCGTGCTCAGCCAGCTGCGCTTCGGCTCCCTCCGCGTCTGGGCCCTGACCGGCTGCCTTATTTCCGCGGCGGGCCTCATCGCGCTGGGCACCGGCACCGTCCTGATCCCGGCCACCATCACGCTGGGCTTCGGCAACGGCCTCTTCGTCGTCGGCGCCATCGGCTCCATGATGCGCCTCGCCTCGTCCCGCCAAGGCGCCGAAGGCACCACCATGGGCGTCTTCGGCGCCGCCCAGGCCATCGCCGCCGGCCTCGCCGGTCTGGCCGCCACGGCCACGCTCGACATCCTGCGCGCGGTTCTGCCGGACACGGCCGCCTACGGCACGCTCTTCACGATTGAAGCGATCCTCTTCGTCGCCGCCGCCATCATGGCCGCGCGCATCCTGGGCCCCGTGCCCCACACCGCTCCACCGATCCCGGGAGAATAAACATGAACTACGATGTCGTCGTCGTCGGAGGCGGGCCCAGCGGCGCCACCGCCGCCCAGGATCTGGCCGAGACCGGCCATAAGGTCGCGTTCATCGACAAGGCCGGCCGGATTAAGCCGTGCGGCGGCGCCATCCCCCCGCGCCTGATCCGGGATTTCCACATCCCCGAGGACCAGCTGGTCGCAAAGATCGACACGGCCCGCATGATTTCGCCCACCGGCCGCCAGGTCGACATCCCCATCGAAGATGGCTTCGTCGGTATGGTCGACCGAGAGCATTTCGACGAATACCTCCGCGCCCGCGCTGTCGACGCCGGAGCCGAACGCCATACCGGCACCTATCTGCGCATCGAACGCACGGACGGCTGGACCCAGGTCCTCTACCGCGACAAAGCTACGGGCGAGGAGCGCGTTCTGACCACCCGCCTCGTCATCGGCGCCGACGGGGCCCGCTCGAATGTCGGTCGCACCGAGGTGCCGGGCGGCGATACGATTCCTTACGTCATCGCCTATCATGAGATTATCGCGGCCCCCGCCCGCTCGGCCGCCTATGATCCCCATCGCTGCGACGTGGTCTATGACGGCGCAATCTCGCCCGACTTCTATGGCTGGGTTTTCCCCCATGGCCAATCCGCCAGCGTCGGCATGGGCACCGGTGTCGATGGCGTCGACCTGAAAGCGGCGACCGCCAGCTTGCGCCAAAATGCCGGCCTGACCGATTGCGAGACGATCCGCCGCGAAGGCGCCCCGATACCGTTGAAGCCGCTCGACCGGTGGGACAATGGCCGGGATGTCGTCTTGGCGGGCGACGCGGCGGGCGTGGTCGCTCCCTCGTCGGGTGAGGGCATCTTTTACGCAATGGTCGGCGGCCGCGTCGCCGCTTTGGCTTGCGAGAAGGTCTTGGCCACTGGCCAAGCCAAGCATCTGCGTCTCGCCCGGAAAGCCTTCATGAAAGACCACAAAGCGGTCTTCAAAATCCTCGGCGCCATGCAGGACGCCTATTACCGATCCGACGAGCGGCGCGAACGGTTTGTCACACTGTGTCACGATGTCGACGTGCAAAGACTGACGTTTGAAGCTTACATGAATAAGGAACTCGTAAAGGCCCGACCGTTGGCGCATATCAAGATCGGCATCAAGAACCTTGCCCATCTGATGGGCATCGTCCCCGCCATGGGGCGGGCGCCACGCGCGCATCCGGCGGAGTAGATATGTCGACGATGATCCCAGCTTGGGTCGACGGAACCCTGACCCCGGTCGAAAAGCTGGAGGCCCATGTCCGCGGTTTGCGCCACAAGGCGGTGTCCGTCTTCGTCATGCGCGGGTCCAAGTTGCTGATCCAACAACGCGCGGCATCCAAATATCATACACCTGGGCTCTGGGCGAATACCTGCTGCACGCACCCGGCGTGGGGCGAGAGCGGCGCGACCTGTGCCCAACGTCGGCTATACGAGGAGCTGGGCATCAGCGGCCTGACCCTCGAAGCGCGGCCCGGAATTGAATATCGGGCCGATGTGGGCGACGGATTGGTCGAGCATGAGGTGGTGGAGGTCTTTCTGGCGGAGGCCACCGACAGGATGCCGCTATCTCCGAACCCGGACGAGGTTCAGGCCACCCGTTGGGTCGATCTCTATGACTTGGCCGCCCAGACCAGGCGCCACCCGGAAGAATTCACGCCGTGGCTTCAGATTTATCTGCAAGATCATCTGGACCGTATCTTCGGCGTGCTGAACCGCGCCTAGTCCGGCGGGGCCGTCTTCGGCCAACCGTCGCCCTCCCCCCGATTTCCCCACAACCGGGGGCCACCGCCGACGCGAAGAGGGCTGATAGGCCCGATGAGCGTTCGCATGACCCGGCGCGCCCATGCCCCCCACCCGAGACACGAAAGAGCGCGGCACCCAGACCGGGCCGCGCTCAACTTCACTGACCGTGGACGCCGCCAAGATCGACGGCCCGATCCCCTACTCGTAGACAGGCGCCTCGGATGTCGCCAATTCGGGCCAGTCATCGGTCATGTTCAAGCCCATCATCGGCTTGTTCCAACCCTGGTGACAGGTCGCGCAAGCCGCCTTCGGTGCATCGGCATAGACCGGGCCCAGACGGTGGGGCGGATAAACCGGCCCCAGCGGCTCCAGATAGTCGTTGTTCAACTCTTGGACCATGTCGATCCCCAGGGACGCGGTCGACCATTGCGGCGTGAATTGCGACGGGTCGTAGAAAGCGCGCGAGTTGTGGCAGAACACGCAGTTCACACCCAGCGAATTCGCCATGTAATTCATAAGGCTGAACGTCCGTTCGGTATCCTGCCAGGTCGCCACGCCCTCATCGGCGGGGCTGTCGCCAACGCGGGACTCCAGATCATGCACGTTGATCGGGTTGTCTTCGTAAAGATAACGATACAGCGCATCCGAGGGGAGCGAGGTGAATTGCGATTGGGCCGTCGCCCTGTTCTGCACGCCTGACCAGCCCTCGACCGACCGGTTCACCGGATCGATGCGGAACCAGATCTCGGCCGGGACATTCAGGCCGCGGTGGCAGGTATAGCAATTCACCCCCACCTCTTCATTGGCATTCACATGCGCGGACCATTCTTCATTGATGAACTGCGTCATCTGGATCATCCGCCGCGAGACGACCTTGGTGTAGAGGTCGTCATCAGCGTAATTGCCCTCATCCGCGCCAGCATGGCAGTAGGCGCAGCCCTGATCTGGCGCGACCCAAAGCGTGATCGCATTCATGAGCCGATTGAAGTTGCCCTCGGACACGCCGCCCAAGACCTGAACATTCTCGTAGATCTCGCTGGCCAGCGGCTCGCCCTCTTCGCGGGGATACGGCTCTTCCGTATAATAGTCGGCGATGGTCGGGTCGGGTGCGCGATTGGCGAACTTCACCACTTCCATCCCGATCCCGCGCGGACCGGTCTGGATCGAGGTCGTCGCGAAGGGCTGGCCATAGGCGACCAACAAGGCCGCCACGACCACCGCTCCACCGATGGCGCCGATCAGGATCGCCGGGCCAAAGATGTCGACCGGGCGGGCATTGTTCCAATCATTGAACCACTTGGGCAACATGTCACTGACCCTCCGGCGCGTAGAACTCGTACCCATAGGGTTCGAGATAGGTGGGGGCGAAGTGATGCTCCTGCGCCCAGATGAACCAGTTGTCGACGACTGTCCCGGTCAGCAGGATCCCGATCCCGCCGGTGATCGGCGTCAGGACCGCAAACCACCAGGCCCAGCGGTGGATGCCTTCCATCGTGGCGTTGAACCCCATGGTCCAGCGCCAGAACAAGCCGGCCCGCTCGGACGCGGTGCCCCGGTCGTAAATCTGCTCTAACTCCCGATCACCGCCATAGCGGGTAACGGCCAGGATCGTGGCGCCGTGCATGGCGAACAGCAGGACCGAGCCGTAAAGGAACACGATCGAGAGGCAGTGGAACGGATTATAGTAGAGGTTGCCGTAGCGGATCGAGAACGCCGTCGTCCAATCCAGGTGCGGGAAGATGCCATATGGCACCATCTCCGACCAGGATCCCATCAGAATCGGCCGGAAGAGGCCCAGCACCAGGAACAGCCAGATGGCGGCGCCGAAGGCCCAGGCCACGTGCTTGCCCATCTTGTGCTTCATCGCCAGGCTATAGGTCCGACACCACCAGGTCAGGACCGAAATCAGCAGGAAGAAGCTGGCGATCATGAACCAGCCGCCATCGTTCAGCGGTGGCATCCGAAGCCCGTATTCGGGCGATGGCGGCTCCAAAGCCAACCAGAACAGTTGCCGGATGAATTCCGGGATCGACCAGCCAACCTGGCTGAGCATGTTGAGCCCGATGATGTTCAGCCACAGCGTGCCGGTCACCAGCGAGATCACCCCGAAGCCGCCCAGATAGATCGGCCCCAGCTGCGCATTGCCCAGAAGGCCGATCAACTGACTGAAGCTGGTCCCCTCGGTCCGGCCGCGGGCGATCTCGTTCTCGTTGTCCATGCCCATCTCGGGGGGGCCCTGGACCTGCACCTGGGTGAAGATGTTCTGATATTCAGGTAGCCAAGACATCGCTCACACCTCCCCCTGCACGCCGGGCCAGATCGGCAGTTCCAGCCACCAATTCCACCATTCGGGCCAGCCCTCGGTCCAAAGCGGACCGCTGATGATGATGCAGACCGCCGACCAGAAGCCGGCATTGATCGCCAGCAGGAAACCCAGTCGGTGGATGCCCAGCGTACCGACCGAATAGCCGATGAAATCCCGGAAGAACGTGTCCTCGTCATCCGGCGTTTTCGAGGCTTCGCCCTTCTCGGGGTTCGCCGCCGACAGGACCAGCGCGCCGTGCAGCGCCAGCGCCAGCGTCGTGGTGAAGAACAGCGTCACGGCCAACATGTGGGCCGGATTGTAGTGGAAATGCAGATAGGCGTAGCCGGTGTTCGACACCCAATCCAGGTGGCTGAAGATGCCATACGGGAAGGCATGGCCCCAGCCGCCCAACAGGATGGGGCGGAACACGTTCAACGTGACATAGGCGAAGATCGCGACCCCGAAGGCGAACGGGACGTGATAGCCCATGCCCAGCTTGCGGCAAATCTCGACCTCGCGCAGCGCCCAGCTGACGAAGGCCCCGACGGCACAGATCGTGATGATCTGCCACAACCCGCCCTCCTGCAGCGGCGCCATGCCCAGGCCGTAAGACAGGTCGGGCGGCCGAATATCGATCAGCCAAGGATTGAAGACCCCCTGCCAGGCCGCCCCGATAAAGATCAGGATCTTGCCAAGGGCGGCGAAGAAGTCGGTCGTGACGCCGAAGAAGACCCCGTAAAAGGGGCCCACCCAGAAGTCGACCAGATCGCCCCCGATCAGCGTCCCGCCACGGACGCGGTATTTTCTTTCGAAGCTGAGCAGTGCCATCAGTGTCTGCCTCCACAATCGACCGGTGGGCCAGCTTCCTGCCGGGCCAG
>JBCDCW010000233.1:0-5927 GCA_039180995.1 Pseudomonadota bacterium | reverse complement strand
GTTCCTAATGAAAACCACCGCGCCAGCGCTTGAGACTCTTGCGGTCTCCACGCTGCCGCTCAACACTCAAACCCAACCGGAAGACTCCAGATCAAACCGGCCCTAACCGCGGGGGAAGGTCACTTCAGGAAGATCATCCTGCTAGCCACCCCTCGCCTCAACCGCCTTGCAAAGAACGAGTAGAGCAGCCCCTCGACACCCCCGCCCCATCTGCCATCGTCGCCCCCATGTGGGCCCGCACCTTCCTCGCCACCCTCCTCGCCGCCTCCGTGGCCGCCGCCGATTGCACCGAGGACGCCATAATCGTCTTCGACGGCTCTGGCTCCATGGCGGCCGCCGGCGCGCGGCTGGCGGGTGAGACGCGGATCGCCGCCGCGCGCCGGGCCGTCGCCCAGACTATCCCCGACATCGCGCGGCATCGGCGGCTGGGCCTCGTGATCTACGGCCCGGGCGCCGGTCCCTGCACCGGCATCGACCTGCGCTTCCCGCCCATGGCCGGCGCCGGGCCCGCCATCGTCGCGGGCATCGACGCCGTATCGCCCGCGGGCCGGACACCCCTGACCGACGCCGTCACGCGCGCCGCCGACGCCTTGGCGCCCGGCGCGGGCACCATCGTCGTCGTCACCGACGGCAAGGAAAGCTGCGGCCGCTCGCCCTGCCGCCTGGCCGCCACCCTCGCCGAGCAGAGACCGGAGGTCACGATCCACGTCATCGGCTTCGAGGTCGGCGGCCTGGCCTTCGTCTGGAACAACGGGGACACCTCCATCGACCAGGAGGATCCCGGCCCAGTCAGCTGTTTGGCCGAGGCGACCGGCGGACGCTTCGTCGATACCGAGACGGCGGAGGAATTGGTCGCGGCCTTCCGCGAGACCCTTGGCTGCGCGCTCCGGTTCTGACGCCGTCGCGTTCCTTTCGCTCGGGCAGGGGACGAGGGATTGCGGGGCGCCCGACCCCTCGACAGACTCGGATCTGGCGTCATACTCGTCCCATGACCCTCCGCGCCCTGACCCTCAGCCTTGCCCTTGCCACGCCGCTCGCGGCCCAGGATTGTACTGAAGACGCCATGATCGTCTTCGACGGCTCCGGCTCCATGGCCGAGATGGGCTTCAACCAGTTGGACGAGCCGCGCATCGTCTCGGCCCGCCGCGCCGTGGCCGAAGCCGTCCCCGACATCGCGCGTCAACGCCGCCTGGGTCTCGTGGTCTACGGTCCGGGCGGGGGCGACTTCTGCGCCGGTATCGACCTGCGCTTCCCGCCTATCGCCGAGGCGGGCCCTCGCATCGTCGCGGCGGTGAACGGGTTGGAGCCCGCGGGCGATACGGCACTGACGGAGGCCGTGACCCTAGCGGCCAAAACGCTCGACCACCGCAACCGTCCCGGCGCCATCGTTCTGGTGACCGATGGCAAGGATACCTGTGGCGGCACACCGTGCCGCCGCGCCGTCGATCTCGCGGCCGAAGCGCGTGATCTCACGATCCACGTCATCGGTTTCAAGGTCCGCGGCGCCTTCTTCGCCTGGGGCAGCCAGGGCGCGAGCGATTATACCGAAGCCGAGACCAATGTCCGCTGCATGGCCGAAGCCACCGGCGGGCTGTTCCTGGACACCGAGACCGCGGAGGAATTGGAAGCCGCGTTCCGCCGCACCCTGGGCTGTCATCTCCTCTTCTAGAGGCTGCGCCGTTGTGGCGGGGCCAGCGTCGTCCTACACCCTGGCCCATGCCCGACATCTCCTCTCTCTTCGCCACTCTCGTCTACCGCGCGCCCCTCGCCGAACATGGGCCCGCCATCGACCCGGCCGACTTGGAAGCCGCCTGCGTCTCGGTCGCCGAGGATGACGAGGCCGGCCATGATTGGTGCGAGGCGAACGGATATTCTGGTTATACCTCATATGCCTCGCTGGCGGATCTGCCGTGGCGCTTCCCCATCTTTGCGAGCCTCGTTAGATCTCTCGATGCCCATGTCGCCGCCTTCGCCGACACCCTGGCCTTCGATCTGGGCGACAAGCGACTCCGGCTCGAGGACATCTGGATCAACATCCTGCCCCAAGGGGGCATCCATACGGGCCATCTCCATCCCCATTCTGTCATTTCCGGCACCACCTATGTCGCCATGCCCCAGGGCACCTCGGCCCTGAAACTCGAAGACCCCCGCCTGCCCATGATGATGGCGGCCCCCCCGCGCCGCGCCGATGCCGGACCGGACTTGAAAGTCTTCCACTACCAGACGCCGGGGGTCGGCGACGTTCTGCTTTGGGAAAGCTGGCTCCGCCACGAGGTGCCGATGAACATGAGCGAAGGTGAACGCATCAGCATCAGCTTCAACTATGCTTGGCAATAGGCGCGATCAGCGCCGCAATCCAGAATAGTGCAACAGCCCCCAGGGTGCGAAGGCCGCCTCGACCCGCGCCCACAGCCCACCGAATTGGATGGGGTCCATGCCGGCGCGGTCCGCAATCTCGCTGAGGTTCCGCTGCCCGTCCACCTGCGCGATCAAAGGGGCCGTTGCGCGGGGCAAACCTAGGCGAATTGTCTCGCCCTCGCTGGTCACCGGGATCGACTTGCCCGCGTCGACAACCTGCGCCAGCTTTCCCGCGGGCGGGCCCAAATTCGGCACCAACGCTCGGTTCCGCCCCTGCGCCACTCGCCGCCCAGATCCAGCGGGCGCCGCATAGCCCACATGGGTCTTCAACGTCCCGCGCAGCTTCTCGGCCACCGCCATGGCCTCGGGCCCCGGCAGATCGCAGGGCGCGCCGATGATCCCCGTCGGGTCATAGAGGGCGGGCTGGCAGAACGACACCAACTCCCACCCGGTCGCCTTCAGCATCTCCAACAAATCCCCCACATCGAACGCTTGGTCCTGACTGTGCAGCAGCAAATCGTAGAACCCCGCATCCCCGGTCTCGTGATCCACCACCCGCGTATTCCGCTTGAACGGATGCCCGTCCGGCACCCGCGCCAAAATTTCTCGCGCCCGCGCCACCCGTGCCTCGGGCGATAAACCATCGAGCAGAGCGCCAAACGCATCCTGCAATGGATACACCCCCGACCGGCCATAGGGCGCATAAACCATGAACCCCAAGCCCCCCTCGGGCGCCACGGCCCGGGCGAGCGCCGCGAACCCCTCCGCCGGGTCGGGCAGGTGATGCAGCACGCCGCAGCAATCAATGTAGTCGAAGACGCCACAATCGGGGGCATCCAGCAGCGACCCGGTCTGGAACGTGATGCCCTTGAGCCCGCGCACCGCCACCCGCGCTTCCGCCACCGCCCGCGCCCCGGGCGAGAGATCCAGATAGGTGATCTCATAAGGCCGCCCCGCATCCGTCAGCATCTGCGCCAGCTGCACCAGCCCATCCCCCGACCCACCCCCGGCGATCAGCGCCTTGAGCGGCCGCGCCCAATCCCGCTGCCCGCCCCAGAGGACATGATCCATCTCGATGGGCCGCGACGGAGACCCCACGACCAGCCGCTTCGCCTCATCCGCGGGGTCGCGGGCAGGGTAGGGATAGGCGTCGTAGTGGTCGGTGATGGTGGTCATAGAGCGACTTGGAACGGATGTTCGCGCCGTCGTCCATTCAAATGCGCCAATTTTTGACGATCCCGCTGCGCGTTGGTCCCGTGCGACTGCGGCGGTGCATTGGCTTTCTGGACAGGATGGACCTACGGCTGTATATCCGTTCAATGCACGCCGGGGCGTGCACGCGCATTTGGGAGGCCCGCCATGTCTATGCACGCTAAAATCAGGAAGGTCGGCAATTCGGCGGTCATGACGCTGACGGCGGAGATGCTGGCTCTGCTCGACGCGAAGGAAGGCGACACGCTCCATGTCGTGCGTGGCGATGACGGCTCGCTCAAGCTGATGGTGCACGATCCCGACTTCGCCGAGCTCATGGCGCTCGCCGAAGAGGTCATGGACGAGAATAGGGACGCGCTCCAAGCGCTCGCTTGACGGAGCCCCGCTGGATCCCGCTACCGGTCGTCCGCGCGATCCACGATCGTCAGATCGCGCGCCACGGGGGCGCAGCTGGGATGCGGGATCGGTCTCTGCTGGAAGGGGCGCTGGCCCGGCCGGTCAACCGGTTCGGATACGGTGAGACCGACCTGACCGTCCTCGCCGCTGCCTACGCCTTCGGCATCGCGAAAGCCCACGCATTCGTGGACGGCAACAAGCGCACGGCGTTCGTGACTGCCGTTACGTTCCTTCGGGCCAACGGGTCGAAGCCCACCTTCGATCAGGTAGAGATTGTGCGAATGATGGAGGGGCTGGCGAGTGGGCGCATTAATGAAGGACGCTTCAAGGATTGGCTTTGCCAGGAGCTTATGATTGCACAAGACAATTCGGCAAACTCAGACACATCTGATAGGAGCTAGACATGTCTGTCGAAGTCTGGCTTGGGCTTCTGAGCGCCTTCGGCCTCGGGTCAGTCGTGACCGCTTGCGCCCAGTGGTTCTTCTCAACTCGCCTAGCGAGACGGGAAAGACAGTACGCAGAACGAAAGGAGGCGTATATCGGCTTGCTTGAAGCATGGGTCCGACAGGAAGTGGAATTGGAGAACGCACTTGATCCGCATTCGAACTTCTCCCGAGCTTCAGAACTCGACGTCGGGCATTGGGTGCTACGCACATCAATGGTTGCAAGCCCGTCCGTCGCGAAGTCGCTCAACGCATGGTCAGATGCGACGCCAGGTTCCCCCGAACGCGGAGCAGCTACGGAAGCGCTGAAGGACAGCATGCGAAAGGACCTGTCTTCCTTCTGATCTGTCCGCTAATCCCCTTGCCATCCCCCCACCCATCGTCTATGCGGCGCGCTCTACCCACTCCACCGGACGAAGGGTGACCCGCCACGGGGCCCTCCGGTGATGTTGAAAGGACCAGGCGATGAACGCCACCGAGCTTCGGGGGAAGACCCCCGACGAGTTGCGCACGCAGCTCACCAATCTGAAGAAAGAGGCCTTCAACCTCCGCTTCCAGGCTGCCACCAACCAGCTGGAAAACACGGCGCGCATGCGCGCCGTGCGCCGCGACACCGCGCGTGTCATGACCATTCTGAACGAGAAGGCGAAGGGAGAGGCCGATGCCTAAGCGGATATTGCAGGGCGTCGTCACCTCCGACACCAACGCCCAGACCGTCACCGTCTCCATCGAGCGGCGCTTCAAGCACCCGCTCCTGCAGAAGACCGTGCGGAAGTCCAAGAAGTACCGTGCCCACGACGAAAACAACCAGTTCAAGGTTGGCGACACCGTGCGCATCCAGGAATGCCCGCCCAAGTCCAAGACCAAGCGGTGGGAAGTCATCGCGGAGTAACCGCGCCGCTCTTCGGGCGCTTTGCTTCTTCATCGCGAAGAGGGCGCGCAGCAACCGATGAGCTCAACGAATTCGAAACCCTGGGGACCAGGCCACGCATCGGCCCCCCAAAGGTCGGGAGAAACCAATGATCCAGATGCAAACCAACCTGGATGTTGCTGACAATAGCGGCGCGCGCCGCGTTCAGTGCATCAAGGTCCTGGGCGGGTCCAAGCGGAAATACGCCTCCGTGGGCGACATCATCGTGGTGTCGGTCAAGGAAGCCATTCCGCGCGGACGCGTCAAGAAAGGCGACGTGCGCAAGGCCGTCGTCGTGCGCACCGCCAAGGAAGTGCGCCGCGACGACGGCACCGTGATCCGCTTCGACAAGAACGCCGCCGTCATCCTCAACAACAACATGGAGCCGGTCGGAACCCGCATTTTCGGCCCGGTGGTGCGCGAGCTGCGCGCCAAGAACTTCATGAAGATCATATCTCTTGCGCCGGAGGTGCTCTGACCATGGCCGCCAAGCTCAAAAAGGGCGACAAGGTGATCGTGCTGACCGGTAAGGACAAAGGCCGCACGGGCGAGATCTCCAAGGTGATCCCGGCCGAAGGCCGCGCGATCGTCTCGGGCCTCAACACCGC
>JBCDCW010000232.1:0-5941 GCA_039180995.1 Pseudomonadota bacterium | reverse complement strand
TCACCGAAATCCCGGCGATCCCCCACAAAGCCATCGCCGTGAACACCCCCAGCGAGATCACCAATGCCGTCTCGTCCGGGCACCATTCCCGCGTCCCAATCGCCGACACCGCATAAAACGCCCCCGCCGCGACCGGTAAGAAGGTCAGCCAGGTTACCGTCGCCGGATCCGGCGCCAGCACGGCGATCACCCCGGCGAACCCCACCAGAATGGCCACGATCCGCACCGGACCCACCGACAGTCCGAAGAACAGCACCGAGAAGATCAGCACGAAGATCGGCGCCGTGAACAACCCCGCCGCCGCCTCGGCTACGGGCAAAAAACCCAACGCTCCGAAATAAATGATCATCGCCGAAGAGGTAAACGCCGACCGCTTCGCCACACCGCGCCAGTTCATGACGCGCAGCCGCTGACGCCTTAGAGCCACCCACGCCAAGGCCAGCCCCCACATCATCGCTGATCGGATTAGGTGGAAGGTCCACAAGCTGGACGTCTCCGCGATGACCGCCACAAATTGGTCGATGAACCCGATGATCGCCATCGCCGCCAGGATCGCGCCTGCGGCCGCGAGGGGTCTGTCCTGCATATGTCCTTGTCTCCGCCCCTCAGCCCGCTGCACTATCGCGTCGCACCAACGCACGTGCAACGGGGGGACGAAAATCATGGGATGGATGCAAGACGAAACCTGCCTGGACCGCGGGCCCGCGAATTTCGTACCACTGACGCCGCTGTCGCACCTGAATCGGGCGGCGCAAATCTGGCCCGACCGCGAAGCCTTGGTCCATGGCGACATCCGCATCACCTATCGCGACTACCATGACCGCGTCACCCGCCAGGCCTCGATGCTCGCCAGGCTCGGCATCCAACCGGGCGATGTCGTCGCCACGATCCTCCCCAACATCCCCGCCCAAGTCGAAGCCAGCTTCGGAATTCCCGCCTGCGGCGCCGTCCTGAATACGATCAACATCCGGCTCGACGTGGATACGGTCGCCTACATTCTAGATCACGGCGGCGCCAAGGTCCTCTTGGTCGACACCGATTTTCTGGACCTGGCCGAGGCTGCCTGCGCGGCCCTCGCCACCCCGCCGCACATCATCGAAGTCTGCGACACAGGCTTCAGGCCATCCGGCCGCCACCCGCTCTACGAAGACCTGCTGGCCGATGCAGATCCAACCTTCTCTTGGCACATGCCGAAAGATGAATGGGAGAGCCTGTCCCTCAACTACACCTCCGGCACTACGGGCCGCCCCAAAGGCGTCGTCTACCACCACCGCGGCGCTTACTTGATGACCATGGGCACCGTTATCTCCTGGCGCATGGTGCTCTACCCAAGGTGGCTCACCATTGTCCCACTCTTCCACTGCAACGGCTGGTGCCATTCCTGGATGATGCCCGTCCTCGGCGGCACCGTGCATTGCCTGCGCGACGTCACCGCCAAGGGCATCTTCGACGCGCTTGCCGACGAACAGGTCACCCATTTCGGCGGCGCGCCCATCGTGCTCAACATGCTGGTAAACGCACCCGACACCGACCGCCGCCCCTTCGACCACGCCGTCGAGGTCTACACCGCCGGCGCCCCGCCCCCCGCCGCGACCTTGGGCAAGATGGAGGCCCTCGGCTTCACCATCACCCATGTCTACGGCCTGACCGAAACTTATGGCCACGTGGTCGAAAACGTCTGGCAGCCCGGTCCATGGGACAATGTAAGCGTGAACGAACGTGCCGCCTTGAAAGCCCGCCAGGGCGTGGCCTATCCGATGATGGAAGGCGTCGATGTGTTCGACGAACACGGCAACGCGGTCCCCCATGATGGGCAAACCCAGGGCGAGGTGGCGATGCGCGGCAACGCGGTGATGAAAGGGTATCTCAAGAACGCCGACGCCACGGCCGAGGCGTTCAAAGGCGGCTGGTTCCGCTCCGGTGACATCGCCGTCGTGGAACCCGACGGCTACCTTCGCATCGCCGACCGCGCCAAAGATATCATCATCTCAGGCGGCGAGAACGTGAGCAGTGTCGAAGTCGAAGGCGTCCTCATGCACCACGACGCTGTCCTCTTATGTGCCGTGGTCGCTCAGCCGGACGAGAAATGGGGCGAAACCCCCCACGCCTTCATCGAGTTGAAAAGCGGCGCGCAAGCGACTGAAAAAGAAATCATCTCCTTCGCCCGCGACCGCCTTGCGGGCTTCAAAACCCCCAAACGTGTCACCTTCGGGCCGCTGCCCAAAACCTCCACCGGCAAGATCCAGAAATACGTCCTGCGCCACCAGGTCCGCGAGACCAAAGCTTGACGGCAATCGACGGCCTCGACCGGCTCGAAGCGCCCGCCCTCTGGCGCCCCGAGGCGGGGGGCCAGCGGCAAGACGTCTACGTCTCCATGGGCGAGGCCGAATTGGTCATCCAAGCCCCCTCCGGCACCGCCCTCACCCATTGGTCCCTGCCCGCCCTGATCCGCCTGAACCCAGCCAAGCAACCCGCCATCTTCGCCCCAAGCGAAGGTTCGGACGAAGAGCTGGAGATCGAAGAAACCGAGATGATCGCCGCCCTCGACCGCGTGACGGAGGCGGTCGAGAAAGGCCGCCGCCGCCCCGGCCGCCTGCGCCGCGTCGTCACCGGCCTGACCATCGGCGCCTTGCTTGGCTTCGCGCTCATGTGGACCCCTGGCGCGCTGCGCGACCTGGCGGTCAACGTCATGCCCCTGCCCGCCCAGGCCGAGATCGGCGACCGCATGTTGGCCGAGATCACCCTGCTCACCGGTCCCATCTGCGCCACGCCCATCGGCACCGAGGCGCTGGAGACCCTCAAGACCCGATTGATGCCGCTGCGCCAGGCCCGCTTCGCCGTGGTCCGCGACCTGCCCCATGCGGTCATGGCGCTCCCCGGCGGCCTCTTCGTGATCTCCGACGAGCTTCTGGTGACCCAAGACGACCCCGAACTGGTCGCGGGTCACGTCCTAGCCGCTTCCCTGACCGCGCCCGAGGCAACGCCACTGCAAACCCTGCTCTCCGACCTCGGCCCTCTCGACCTCATCCGCCTCATGGCGTCCGGCCACGTCACCGAGCCCGCCCTCACCGCCCACGCCAAATCCCGCCTCCTCGCCGCGCCCCGTGCTCCCGACGCCGCCACCCTCCGCCCGGGCTTCGCCACCGCCCGCCTCGGCTGGGATGCCTACGCGAGCGCCGTCGGGTTGCACGTCCCCCCAGACGCCCCACCCATGCCGCCCGCGATGGACGACACGACCTGGCAGGCGCTGCGGGAGATTTGTGATGGGTGACCCTCCCCGGTCGCCAACTGCGCAAGCCGGGACGTCGCAGGACCGCGGGACGGCGATCCAGCGGTTATTCTACGCACTTTATGCCAGCCAAGTCCGTACTTCGCCCACGCGATGCACCAGGACCAATCAAATCGCCGGCCCGGGGGCGGTCCGGCGTTGGCCCGGCGGCCTGCGGCCTTGATTCCGGACCGGAGCATTGGCGAGCGTGTATCCAGTCATGGTTTAGCGGCTCGAGTTCTCGTCGACGAGCAGCAAGCGCACAGCAATAGTTTACGCAATCAGAAGAGGTTAAACGATGGCAAAAAGAAAAACATTTGAGGATATACTTAACCAGGAATTTCGCTGGCCAACTCAAGGCGATATTCCATTTGTTGCTGCAGATAGACCACTAAGCAATGCAAATATTGCGGAAAATGGATTTCAGCGCCTGATGTTGATGAAGACAGGATATAAGGCAGCGGCAGACTTGATGGTCACGGCAACTATAGATGATCGCCCTCAGCGCGATGTCCTGGTATTCCCCATCATTTTCAACTATCGACATTTCATCGAGCTATCACTCAAGTATCAGATCGCGACGTTTGGCCCCGCCGTTTGCGTTGAGCCAAATTGGAATTCGCACAATCTGGCAGATCTGTGGTCGGAGTTTCTGGCCGTTTTGGAACATTACGGAACTGAAGACCCAGACGAAGCTGATCCAGTTGTAGGTAATATCATTCTCGAGTTTGCCAAAATTGATCCGGGCTCATATTCATACCGATATCCCGTTGACAGGAAAGGGGCCCCAATACCAATTGCATATGCGGACCTCCACTTACCTACGCTGGCCGACGTGATGAATGGCGTGGAGGGCTATTTTTCCGGTTGTGACGGTTATTTGGGTAGCCTCCTTGACGCCAGCCCGCACTAGATGGCTCATTGACATATCGAAGAGCCCCCAGACCGCGTCCATGAGACTGAACCAGTGATCGATTTACAACACCTCAATGCACCACCTCCCCCACATCCTTCACCGTGAAGAAGAACCCCTCCCCGTGCTCCCCGAACGCCACCTCGTCCGGCACGCAATCGGGCCCCGCTAGAAACACGTTCGCCCCGAAATGCCGGTGCATCCGGCTGAGCCGCGCCATCCGCTCCCCCGTGATCTCCGCGTAGAACGAAGCAAACGCCTCGGACGCGCGCAGCTCCGAAATCTTCGCGCGATGCGCCGCCACGCAGACCTTGTGTTGCTCGGCCACCCCGGGCAGCGCCTTTAGCCGGGCCAGTTCCGCCTCCAACCCCGGCAGGTGCCGGCGGAAGGACGTGTTCACCTCGGCGTTGTTGTTCATCCGAAACCAGTAGCCCAGGCCCTGGTCCCGCTCCACGTGGTTCACCCGGCCGCGATCTCGCTTCACCAGAAAGCTCTCCGCATCACGCACCGCGTAATGGTTCAGGGACACCAGATCGTATCCATAGGTCTCCAACGTCGACCGCCAGCCGGTGCGCAGCATCTCCTTCGGCATCGCCCGCCCAGATCCGTTCACCCAGGAAATATCCTCCCACAGATCGGGCTTTAGACCCTTCGGCCGATGCACCCCCATCTTCTTGTAGAGCCCGATATTGCGGAACAGCGTCTTGAACCCCCAGGCCTGGTGCGGCTTGCGCACGACTTCCGGCGCCGACAGCTCGAACCGAGCAGGCGTCAGCTCATCCTCGAACGTCGCCAAATCAGCGTTCCCGAACAGCCGCCAGGTCAGCGAGATCATGTTCGCGTCCCCGACCGCCCGATACAGATCGCGCAGGTGCCCGCCGCCGACATGCACGTCGATGAACTCGTCCACATCCATGCAGATCGCCCAGCCGGCGCGCGCCATCACCGCCTCCTCCTCGGCGGCGGCCAGGGCGGCGTGCTGCGGCTTGACCCCCGGCATCTCGCGGAACGGATTGGTGCGGTGCTGCACGATCCCGTGCTCCTGCAACAGCTCCAGCAGCGTGTCGGTCCCATCGGTGCAATCGTTGGTGTAGACCAGGAAGTCGTCCACCCCGATGGCGCGGTGATGGGCGATCCATTCCAGGATGAACGGTCCCTCGTTCTTCATGCAGGTCACGATCGCCGTCCGCCCCGGCAGCGCGGCGGGCAGCTTGGCCCCCAAGGACCCCGCCGAGACCGGCGGCAGCACCGGATCCGCCCCGAACCCGTCCCGCGCCAGGGCCAGCAGGTCCTGATCCAGCACCAGCCCCGCCTTGGGCGCCAGCGGCATATCAGGCCCCTCCGTCACCCGCAAAGCCACCGCGCGCAGGAAGAACCCGGCGCGCAGCGGGTCCGGCGTCAGGCCCCCGATCCGCACCAGCCGGAACGGCGCATCCGGCGGCAAGCGCTTCGGCGCGGCCACCCAGCGACGATTGCCGCCCGGATTGTCGAACTGGTCGCAGACATGGTCCCCGAAGCCCGCCGCGCGGTCCGGCGGCACCTTCCAGGGATAGATCCGCCGCCCCGTCAGCGGCACCAGGGCCGGCTCGGCCTCGGTCAGCAATTCCAGGGGCGACCGTCCCTTTGGCATCGGCAGCATCAGGTCGTAGACATCCAAGAAGGCAACCGCCTCGGCCTCCGCCAGGAAGCGCCAGCGTAAGGCCTCCAACAAGACCAACTCCGCCAGGGCCGAGGTCCAGGGGTCGCCCTCGGGCGCCGCC
>JBCDCW010000231.1:0-5945 GCA_039180995.1 Pseudomonadota bacterium | reverse complement strand
GCAGGTTTGCCCGCCCGCGGCTGCCAGGGCGCGCGCCGCCCGGCCACGGGTATCGGCCGGTGTCAGCAGCAGGGCCCGGTCGAAGATCGGGCGATCCGCTTGCAGCATGGCTTCGATCACCACCCGCGCGCCCAGGGAATGGGTGACGATCCCGACCCGCAGATCGGGCCGAAGGATGCGGATGAGTTCGCACGTCCGGGCCAGGGCCTGTCCGGCCTGTCGCGCGCGGGCCATGGCGGGCCAGAGCCAACCGGACCCATTCCATCCGAAGGCGATCCCGTGGCCGTCCAGCCGCTGGGCCTCGCCCAGATGGAGCCGTCGGATCAACGACCGGGCCTTCCAATGGGGCGCTGGCCCAGGCTGGGCGGACAGAAGACCCCGATGCGGGTCGTAGCCCTGACCAAAGGGGGAGTGCCGCAATCCGTGGGTCGCGATGATGAGAGGCGCGGCGCGGGGCAGAGGGGCGAGATGATCGGCGAGTGCCGCGCGCAGGGGCCGGCCGCTCTGGGCCTGGGCGACGTCCCGGGTCGCGTCGATCCGAAGCAGAGGCATGGCTGGTCTGTTCCGCCTGTGGATAATTTGCCGAGTCTCTGCCCCAAGGCCCGCAACGATCCCGTGACGCCTCTGTCAACATTTTGTGTCAGCCCGTGACTGTGGCCCCAAATCCACGCCAGTTGACCGTTCTCGACAGGCGCGGTAGCTCATCTTTGAGGGGATTTGCGCCAGCTTGCGGCCCTCTGGCCGGGGCCACCCCGTCCTAAACCAACCGCTAAAGAGGCTCGGGTCCTTCCCATCCTCCGTTGCTGCGTTCCTTATGGCCGAAGGAGGCCCCCATGAAGGACACGTCGTCCCGTCCCCTGTCCCCCCGGACCAAGGCCGTCCATGCCGGCACCCGCCGCAGCCAATATGGCGAGGTCAGCGAGGCCATGTTTCTGACCCAGGGCTTCGTCTACGACACCGCCGAAGCCGCCGAGGCGCGGTTCCTGGAGGCTGGGCGCGAGGAATTCATCTACGCCCGTTACGGCAACCCGACGGTGGCCATGTTCGAAGACCGGATCGCGGCGATCGAAGGTACAGAGGACGCGTTCGCCACCGCCTCGGGTATGGCCGCCGTGAACGGCGCCCTGGTGTCGATGTTGAAGGCCGGCGACCATGTGGTTGCGGGCCGCGCACTGTTCGGGTCGTGCCTCTACATCCTGGACGAGGTGCTGCCGCGCTACGGCGTGGAGGTGACCTTGATCGACGGCACCGACCTTGGGGCCTGGAAGGCCGCGCTCCGCCCCGACACGAAGGTTGCCTTCTTCGAGAGCATCTCGAATCCCGCGCTCGACGTGGTCGATATTGCGAGTGTGGCCGATCTGGCCCATGCCGTCGGCGCCATGGTCATCGTCGACAACGTCTTTGCCACGCCCACCTTTTCGCGTGCGGTAGAGTTGGGCGCCGACGTCGTCGTCTATTCCACGACCAAGCATGTGGACGGCCAGGGCCGGTGCCTGGGCGGGGTAATCTGCGGGACGCGGGAATACGTTCGCAAAACGGCCGAGCCGTATCTGAAACATACGGGCGGCTCGATGTCGCCGTTCAACGCCTGGGTCATGTTGAAGGGGCTGGAACATATGGATCTGCGGGTGCGCGCCCAGGCCGCGACCGCCGGGCATTTGGCCGAAGCGCTGGCGGATCATCCAAAGCTGTCCCGCGTCCTGTATCCGCACCTGTCCAGTCACCCCCAGGCGGCGCTGGCAAAGCGCCAGATGGAGCAGGGGGGGACCGTCCTGTCGATCGATATCGACGGCGGCAAAGAGGCGGCGTTCCGCTTTCTGAACGCCCTCGACATCGTGACCATCTCGAACAATCTGGGTGACGCGAAATCCATCGCGACCCATCCGGCGACGACGACCCATCAGCGGCTGCCTGACGACCAAAAGGCGATGCTGGGCATCACGCCCGGCCTGGTTCGTCTGTCCTGCGGGCTGGAGGACGCGGCCGATCTGTTGGGCGACGTGTCCGCCGCCCTCGATCATGCTTGAGATCCGCCGCGGCGGTCCGGCGGACAGTGCGGCGCTTGCCGGGATCTTCTGGTCCGGTGTGCGCGACGGCGCTGCGCCCCGCTATTCGGCCGACCAGCGCCGGGCCTGGTTGCCCGAGCGGCCATCGGCCGATCGCTTCGCTGACCGCTTGGCCGATCAGGCGATCTTCGTGGCCGAGCGGAACGGCGTCGCGGTCGGTTTCATGACGCTGCGGGCGGACGGGTATCTCGACTTCGCCTATGTTCTCCCCGACGAGCGCGGGCAGGGAACTGCCGCCGCCCTGTTGGCGGTGTTGGAGAATCACGCCCACATCTCCGGCCTGAGCCGCTTGACCGTGCGTGCATCCGACATGGCGCGGCCCTTCCTTGCGCGCCGTGGCTGGCAGGTGACCTCCGATGCCACGGTCATGCGGGACGGCATCGCGTTGCCCTCGACCCACATGGTCCGGGATCTCTCGGCTTCGCCCCGCGCCGCGGCTTCGTGATCGAGATGCCGAGATCGTGTGATCCATGCCCGTGACGTTCGCGTAAAAGACAAGCAGTGGTTGAACCAAGATGGGCGGTCCCCATTTGACGAAGCCCAGCGCGAACCGAAGGGAGGGACGATATGAACGTCCACGCACCGGATATTGACCGCACCGTAAGCACCGAGGAAGCGCAAGCTGCGCTCGATCTGCTTCGACGGTATCGAGACGAAGGTGGCAGGCCGCTTGCCGAAAGTTATCCCGCCTTTTCGACCGTCTATCCCACCGTCGTGACAGACGAGGCATACCGCGCCACCTTACCTGACCTGCAGAACGGTCCGGCTTCGCTCATCAAGGGCGCCGATCGGCGGATCCAGCATGTGGGGATCTCGAATTTCCGCTTGCCTCTCCGTATTCCGATGCGGGCCGGCAATCATCTGGCCGAGACGTCGGTCACGGGCACGGTCAGCTTGGAGGCGGGCAAGAAGGGGATCAACATGAGCCGCATCATGCGCTCCTTCTACACCCATGCGGCCACCGACATGGGCTTCGCCGCCATCGAGGCCGCTTTGGACGATTACCTGTCCGATCTCGACAGTTTCGATGCGCGCTTGCTGCTCCGCTTTTCGATACCACTGGAGGTTGAAAGCCTGCGGTCGGGTCTGAGCGGGTGGCAATATTATGACGCGGCGTTCGAGGTCATCCAGACCGGCGGCATGCGCCGTCGCGTGATCCACCTGGATTATGTCTATTCATCGACTTGCCCCTGCTCACTGGAACTGAGCGAGCATGCTCGCCGCACCCGGGGCCAACTGGCCACGCCCCATTCCCAGCGGTCGGTCGCGCGGCTGTCGGTCGAGGTGACGGGGGATATGCTGCTCGAGGACGTGATCGCGATGTGCCGGGTCCAAGTGCCGACCGAGACGCAGGTCATGGTCAAGCGCGAGGACGAACAGGCCTTCGCCGAGCTCAACGCAGCCAATCCGATCTTTGTGGAAGATGCGGCACGGCTCTTCTCGGAAGGGCTGTCCGCGCTGCCGGGTGCCGGGGACCACAGAATCGTCGCCTCGCATCAGGAGAGCCTGCATAGCCATGACGCCGTATCGGTCTTGACCACCGGCCCGTTGTTTGCAGCCGGCACCCTAGAGCCGCGTCTGTTTGGCACTTTGATCCACGCGGGGTAGGAAACTCTTACAGTAAGAGTTTCCCAAAAAGTCTTATCTTAAGATTTTTCTGCGCCCGGTCGCATCCGGCTTGACGGAAGGACCCCGCCCGTGATCCATCTCGGGCGGGGTCGCGCACACCCCGTCACAAGGCATTTGCCCAAGTCGCGCATCCTTGACCCGTTGAACCGGAGGATGCCCCTTGGCCCGAAACATGATTTCCCCCGCCGACCTGTTCGCCTGCCTTCATCGACCCGATGCGCCCGCAATCCTGGATCTTCGCATCGCGCAGGACGCAGCTGCCGACCCGACCAAGTTACCGGCTGCGCGCCGCCTGACCCTGGCGCAGCTTGCCGACGGGCAGGGGCCCGATGGGGATGTTGTCGTCTACTGCCAAAAGGGCGGCAAAATCTCGCAACTGGCCGCAGCCCTCTTGCGGGGCCGTGGCGCATCGGCGCGAGCGCTGACCGGCGGTCACATCGGCTGGGTCGCCGAGGAGCTGCCCGTCCAGCCGCTCGGACTGCCCGAGGCGGCGATTTGGGTCATGCGCGACGATCCGGATTGGGCCGCGTTGTGCCGACTTTGGATTCTGCGGCGCCTCGTCGATCCCACCGCTCGCGTCCTGGCGATTGCCCAGGATCAGGTCACCGCAGGAGCCAAGGCGATTGGCGGACGGCTCTTGGGATCTGGCGACGACAACCTGCCAGAGATCGCCGAGCGATGGATCGCCTTGCCGGAGGCGACGCCCGCCCATGAAATCTTGTTGCGCGGGCGCCTGGCGCGGCGGGGCGATCCGCTGGCGGCGTTGGACCTTGTCGATGACGCGCTGGCTGGGGCCGCGCCGTGACCCCGGCCTGGTCGCAAATGATCCGTGTCTTCTCGCGGATTGGCGTGCTGTCCTTTGGGGGCCCGGCCGCGCAGATCGCTTTGATGCATCGGGAGTTGGTCGATCGGACCGGCTGGTTGCCGGAGCCGACATTTCTGAGGGGTCTCGGCTTCTGCACCTTGCTGCCGGGGCCAGAGGCCATGCAACTCGCCACCTTCGCCGGATGGCGCCTGCGGGGGACTGCTGGCGGGCTTCTGGCTGGACTTCTCTTCGTGCTGCCCGGTGCGTTGGTCGTGATGGCCCTGGCCGCGCTTTATCTCAGCTTCGGGCGGTTGCCCCTGGCCGAGGCGGCGTTTCTGGGGATCAAGGCCGCCGTTTTGGCGGTCGTCGCCCAAGCGCTCTGGAAATTGCGGGAGAAGGCTTTGCGCGGTCCCTTGGCAATCGCGGTCGCCGTGGTGGCTTTCCTGGCGCTCTTCGTGCTTCAGGCGCCCTTCTGGCTGGTGCTTGGTGCAGCGCTGCTGATCGGACTGGCCCGGCCCGAGGGCGTGGACGAGTCGGCCCCGGACGGCACCGCGCCGAACACCTTACGCATCATCGCAACTTGGCTGGCGATCTGGTGGGGGCCGCTGCTGATCGTGATCTGGGCCATGCCTGGGACCGCACCGGCCCAAGCGGCCGTTTTCTTTTCCTGGCTGGCCACGGTCAGTTTCGGCGGCGCTTATGCGGTCTTGGCGGCTTTGGCGCAGACCGCGGTTGAGACCTATGGCTGGCTGAGCCCCGAACAGATGATCGACGGGCTCGGCCTCGCCGAGACGACGCCTGGCCCCCTGATCTTGGTGACCACGTTCACGGCTTGGCTGGGAGGCGCGCAAGATGGCGGTGGGATGGCGCTTTTGACGGCTCTGGTTTCGCTCTGGGCGACCTTCGCGCCCTGTTTTCTGTGGATCTTTGCCGGGGCCCCGCATCTGGAGCGGATCGCCGCCAACCGCCGCCTGCGCGGGGCGCTGGCCATGGTGTCTGCGGCGGTGGCCGGCGTGATCGCGAACCTGTCGCTATGGTTCGCGATCCATGTCCTGTTCGCGGAGGTGCGGGAGGGCGGCTTCGGGTCGCCCGTGCCCCAATGGGTCTCGCTCGACCCGGTGGCGCTGGGGTTGGCGGCCTTTGCCGGCGTCTGGCTGCTAGCCCTGAAGCGCGGCTTGCTGGAAACCCTCGGCTTAGCGGCGTTGCTGGGCCTGGGTGTCGCCCTGCTGTCTTAAGCCACGTCGCGGACGGCCTGGGCGACGTCTTCGACGACCGAATGCAACAGGCCCTCATCCTCGCATTCCGCCATGACGCGGATCAGCGGCTCGGTTCCCGATGCCCGGATCAGCAAACGGCCCGTGCCGTTCAGCCGGGTTTCCGCACCGGCGATGGCGGCCCGGACATTCGCGGCCTCGAGCGGCGAGGCGCCGCGGTCGTAGCGCACG
>JBCDCW010000230.1:0-5994 GCA_039180995.1 Pseudomonadota bacterium | reverse complement strand
TCCATGGCGAAGACACCGCCGCGCTTGAAGCAGACATCGCCGATGCCAACCTCCTCGCCGGCCAGCTTCTTCTTGGTCGAGGTCTCGATGATCGTCGGGCAGGCCTTGCCCCCGAACAGCAGCGAGGTCGTATCCGACTTCGGATCGCACCCGATCAGCAGGACGCGCTTGCCTTGCTCGGCCATCATATGGCTCAGGTTCGCCAGCGTGAACGACTTGCCGATCCCGCCCTTGCCATAGATCGCGATGATCTGCGTCTTCGACGTGGGCTCGTCCGTGACGATGTCGGCCAGATCTTCGCTAGCTTCGTCCCTCAGCCGGTCCGAAAATTCCTTAAGGTCGGGAATATCCTTCACTGCGCGGCCTCCCAGTCGATCAGCATCTTCAGGCACGCCGCATCCTCGAACGCCGTGCGATACGCCTCGCCCGCCTCGGCGACCGGGCGGCGATGGGTAATCAACCCGTCCAGCGACAGGATCCCGGCCTCGACCAGATCCCTGGTCGCGACCAAATCCTCGTGGGTCCATTCGGCGCTGATGCGCAGCCGCGCCTCGCGCATGAAGGCGGGCGGATAGGCCAAGCTCAGCGGTTTCGCGTAGAACCCGGCCAGCACGATCTCACCGCCTTTGGCCAGGCGCCGGACCAGATCGTCCAACAGGTCGCCATTGCCCGACGCATCGTAGATGCAGCCGTAATCCGTACGCTCGTCCGTGGCCGGATCAACAACCTCGTACCCCTCGGCGCCATCGCGCCGCGCGGCAGAGGTTTCCCAAACCACCGGCTTGCCACCGGCGGCGACGGTCAGCCGCGCCAGCAGGCGCCCGAAGGTGCCATGGCCGACGATCAACTCGGGCAACTCGACCCGTAGCCCGGCAATCGCGTGCCGCGCCGTCGCGGCCAAGGCCAACAGCGCGCCTTGCGCCCCGTGGGCCGCGTCGATCTTCACCAGCCGTCCAGCATCGGTATGCACACGGGACGCAGCCGCCCCGAACAGGCCACGGGCGCCGTCGTAGCAATCGGCCCCGGGCACGAAGACCCGGTCGCCCGGCTTGAACCCGGTGGCGCGCGGTGCGTCCATGACTTCACCCACCGCCTCGTAGCCGGGCACCAAAGGATATCCCATGCCCGGGAACGGCGGCATCTCACCGGACCACAGCAGCTTCTCGGTCCCGGTGGAAATGGCGGAATGTCGGATGGCGACGGTGACCGACGATTCGCCCGGATCAGTGAGCGCCAACGTGGAGACATGAATATCCCCCGGCCCGTCCATCATAATCGCTGTGGTCTGCATCGGTCTGTTCTTCCATCCCTGAATCGCCCGGTCGAAGCGATCCCCATACGTCACTCTACCGTGACACCTAAAGTTGTCAACCAGATTAGACACATGAAATGTCAGGCCCGCGCGGCCGTTACGACGCTGGTGACGAAAGGCCGGGACGAGCGTGGACAACGCACGCCGCCGAAGCCCGCGCGCTGCAATAGGTTGGAAATCTCCAGCGCGCTGCGCGCTGTCCCCGTCGCCATAGCCATGCAGTAAAAGCGGAAATACACGTCGCCACTGCGGTTCGGGCGCTCGCCGCCCGTCATCGGTTCGCTAACGATCAGGCGTCCCCCGGGCGGCAGGGCGGCGTGCACGGCGCGCAGAAGCGCCAGCACCGTGTCGTCTGAATGGTCGTACAGAACCCGAACCAACGTCACCGTATCGGCGCCCTCGGGCAGGGGCTGATCGCGGAAACTGCCGGGGGTGATCTGAACCCGATCCCCCAGCCCCGCGTTCACGAATCGCGCCTCAGCGGCGGGCACCACGGCCGGCAAATCGAACAGGTGCAGATGCGGCTTCCGGTGCGTCTGACCCAAGGCCGTCAGGAACGCCCCGGTGCCGCCACCCACATCCAGCACATGCCGCGCCTCGGACAGATCGACCAGGCGCAGCGTCTCCTCGGCCACCAGAACCTGGCTGTCGGCCATCAAGTCGCTGTAGCGCTGCGCCGTCGCCGGATCGGTGGCTGCGCCAGCCCCGAACACATAGGGCCAAAAGCGGGCCAACTCCGTCTCCTCACCGCGCAGAACGGCCAGGGGTTCGGCCATATCGCGGTAGAACACGGAATGATGCGCAATCATCCCCTCCAAGCCGGGGACACCGGTCAAAGCCGCCCCCTTGCGCGCAACCCGATATTGATCGCCCCGACGGGCCATCAACCCGAGCGCGCAAGCAGCATCGCAGAGATTGCCCATCCGAACCGGAGAGATCCCCGTGCCGGAGGCCAGCATGGCCGCGTCCAGCGGCCCATCCTCCATCAGCCGATGCAGCAACCGCAACTCGACCACGGCGGCCAGCACTTGCGATTGCACGAATCCGGCAACCAGGTCGAACAGGTCCTCGCCATCGGCCCGCGCGATTCGCCGCAAGCCGGGCACCGCCGACACGATGGATTGGAACCGCCGAGACGCCACCAACCGCATCAGCCAGCCCGCGCCAGGCCGGGAGGGCTGAGTCGGGGCCGGATCCGCGAGGGTCATTCAGCGGCGTGGATAACGGAGTGCGCGGGCGTCAGGCGCTCGGCCGTCTTGCGGACCATCTCAGCCAGCATGGCTTCGCCAGGGCAGGCCGGGATCGAGGCGATGGCACCAGAGAGGATATCCTCCAGGCGTTTCACTGCGCCCCTCACGCCAAGCTCGGTCACCGCCGACGGCCGTCCATGCAGCGCGTCCTGCCCCATGGGCTTGCCGGTCACATCCTCGGGCTGAAGCGCATCCAGCAGATCGTCCGCCACTTGGAACGCCTCTCCGATCCGCGCACCCAATTCCGTCCAAGGCTCCGCATCCTGACCGGCGGCGATCGCGCCCATCCGAGTCGCGGCCGTAAACAACGCTCCGGTCTTTGCCCGGTGATAGGTGGACAGGTCGATGACCTCCTCCGCCTCCCAGGCCTGCCCGGCGCAAATGCCGTGGGGCGCGCCGGTGTAATGGGACAATTCGCCGATCAGACGGCCCGCCCGCTCCGGCTCAGCCCGGGCGGCGCGACCCAGAATGTCGAATCCCAACACGATCAGGCTGTCGCCCGTCAGCAAGGCCAACGACTCGCCAAACGCCACGTGGACCGATGGCTTGCCCCGCCGCGTGTCCGCATTGTCGAAACAGGGCATGTCGTCATGGACCAGTGAAGCGCAGTGGATCAGCTCCAACGCCGCCGCTGCGTCAGACGTCAAATCCGGGCGGTCATCACCGCAGGCCAGGGCCACCGACATGGAGATCGTGGGACGAATACGCGCGCCGCCCGGCTTTACGGCGTGGACCAAGGCCTTGCTCAGCTTGCCCGGACAACCCGGCCCCGTGCTGCGCGCCAAGGCCGCGTCGATGGCCCGTTCGATCCTGAATTGCAGAGGCATGCGGTCGCTCCCCGAATGTCAGCTTGACGTGACAATATGTGTAACAGAATGTAGACACGTCGGAGGCTTGTCAACGTCGGAGGACCGGGATGGCAGACCGCATCACCATCGTCGGCGCCGGAGTCGGTGGCCTCGCCGCCGCCATGCGCCTGTCCGCGGCGGGCTGTGACGTGAATGTGGTCGACCGCCATGCCGGGCCGGGCGGCAAAATGCGGACCGTCGACAGCGTCGCGGGCCCCGTCGATGCCGGCCCGACCGTGATGACCATGCGCCCGGTCTTCGAAGAACTGTTCCACGATTGCGGCACCGACCTGTCGGCCCATGTCACGCTGGAGCCGCTCGACATCCTCGCCCGCCACCACTGGCCCGATGGCGCAACGCTCGACCTCTTCGCCGATCCAAGACGCTCCGAAGACGCCATCGAGACCTTCGCAGGCCCCCAAGCCGCGACCGAATTCGCCCGCTTTAACAAGCGCGCCGCGGCCCTCTACCAGGCCTTCGAAGCGCCCATGATGCGGGCCCCCGCCCCGACCCTTGCGGGCATGACGGCCACCATCGCCCGCAACCCCGGCCTGCTGCCAGCCATGGCCCCGGGCCGGTCCCTCGCCGCCAGCCTGGCCAGGCAATTCACCGACCCGCGCCTACAGCAACTGTTCGGCCGTTACGCCACCTATGTCGGCGGTCACCCCACTGCCTCCCCCGCGCTGCTCTCCCTGATCTGGCGCGCCGAATCCAAAGGCGTCTGGGCGGTCAAAGGCGGCATGCACCAACTGGCCCGAGCCATGCAGTCGGTCGCCGAAGACCACGGCGCGACATTCCATTTCGACACCGAAATCACCGCGTTGGAGACGAAAGCAGGCAAGATTGCCGCCCTGCGTACCGCCACCAACCGCATCCAAGCCGACGCCATCGTCTTCAACGGCGACCCCCGCGCGCTCCAGACCGGCCTGCTGGGCGATGCCACCGCTCGAACCATCCGCAAGAACGCCGTGGCCCCGCGCAGTCTCTCCGCCTTCGTGTGGTCCTTCGCCGCCACGCCCACGACCCGCCAACCCCAGCACCACAACGTGTTCTTCGCGAAGGCCCCGAACTCGGAATTCGCCGACATCGCCCAGGATCGCCTGCCCACCGATCCCACCCTCTATGTCTGCGCCCAAGACCGCGGCACTGGCACGCCAGCCGGCCCCGAACGATTCGAAATCATCCTCAACGGCCCCCCGCGCGCCGGAACCAGACCAGACCCGCAGGAGACGATCCAATGCCAAAAGACCACGTTCGAGACCCTGGCGCGGATGGGTCTGACCTTCGATCAAACCCCGCCGACCACGGCCTTGGCGACGCCGGAGACGTTCAACGACCTGTTTCCGGCGACCAACGGATCCCTATACGGGCGATCCCCGCACGGCCTGATGGCGCCCTTCCACCGACCGAAGGCGCGGACGGCGATCAAGGGCCTGTACCTCTGTGGGGGCGGGGTCCATCCGGGGGCGGGTATCCCGATGGCGACATTGTCCGGCAAGCACGCGGCCGCGGCGATCTTGCAGGACCTCGCTTCGACATCGACGTCCCGCCGGACGGCTATGGCTGGTGGTATGTCGACGGCGTCTCGGACGATGGCCAACACGCCATCTCGATCATCACCTTCATAGGCTCGGTCTTCTCGCCCTGGTATGGCTGGTCCGGTCGCCGCGATCCCGACAACCATGTCTGCGTCAACGTCCTGATGTCCGGCCCCGGCGGCCGCTGGACAATGACCGACCGGGGCCGCTCGGCCCTGCGGCAGACGCCGGACGCGATCCAGATCGGCCCCTCTGGCCTGCATTGGGACGGCGACAAATTGGTCATCGAGATCGACGAGGTCTCGACCCCCCACGGCCAACGTATCAAGGGCAAGGTCACCGTCACCCCACGCGGCATCACCGATGTCGAAGTCCCGCTCAAATCCGATGGCAGCCATATCTGGCGCCCCCTGGCCCCCGCCTCCGACATTAAGGTCGAGATCGACCGCCCCGGCTGGTCTTGGTCCGGTCACGGCTACCTGGATTCGAACTTCGGCACCGCCGCGTTGGAAGCCGACTTCAAATACTGGCACTGGGGCCGCTTCCCAGTGCCCGACGGAAGGATGATCTTCTACGAAGCCGAATTGCGCGACGGCACCGAAACCCGCGTCGCGCTCCACTTCCATGATGACGGCTCGGTCCATCCGGTGGAAACTCCACCGCCGCTGACCCCATTTCGACCGTCGCCCTGGCTCCTGCGCCGGGAAACCCGCTGCGACCCGGGCCACAAACCGAAGCCGGTGCGCGCCATGATCACCGCACCCTTCTACGAACGTGCAGTCGTCGAGACGACGATCCACGGCCACCGCTCGACCGGGATTTGGGAAGCGCTGAATTGCGACCGGTTCAAAGCCTGGTGGATGAAGCCGCTGCTGGCGGTTCGGGTTCCGCGGCGACCGGGATGGACGTTCCCGGACTAGAGCGTTTCGGTCTGAATTTGAATCGCGGGGATTCCCTTGCGGCACCAGATGTGATTCATCCTTTTTGGGAGGATGGATCTTGTCAGCACCTTTACCAATGGCACTCAGAGGCCGGTTTCAGAGATT
>JBCDCW010000229.1:0-5995 GCA_039180995.1 Pseudomonadota bacterium | reverse complement strand
CGCTGGCGAACCTGGACTACAAGCTCCGCGAAGAACTCCGCGCCGAGATCCCGCGCATCTTTGAAGAGTCCGGCTCCATCTTCGTCTACGCCACCACCGAGCCGGAGGAGGCGCTGCTGCTGGGCGGGAATTGCGCCACGCTCTGGGAGGGTCGCATCACCCAATTCGGCACCACGCCCGACGTGTACCGCCAGCCCGTCGATGCCGTCACCGCGCGGGTCTTCTCCGACCCGCCGATGAATTTCCTGCCGCTCACCAAACAGGGCAACAACCTGGTCTTCGGTGACACGTCGATCCCGGCGCTTGGCCCCCTGGCCACCCTGCCCGACGGCAGCTACCAAACCGGCTTCCGCCCCAATCATATCAAACTGGACCGCCCGACCCACGACGTCTTCCATTTCACCACGCGCGTGGCGGTGACCGAGATCACCGGCTCCGAAACCTTCGTCCACCTGGACCACCACAACGAACGCTGGGTCGGCTTGGTCCACGGTATCCGCGACCTGCCCCCGGGCACCGAATTGCAGGTCTATCTCGACCCCACCCATGTCTATGTGTTCGACCGGCAAGGTGGCCTCGTCGCCCCCGCCGCCTATGCAGTGGCGGCGTAACCGATGGCCGAAATCACCCTCGACAACCTGGCCCATTCCTATTCGCCCACGCCGCAGGGCGAGGACGATTACGCCCTGAAGCAACTCGACCTGACCTGGGCCGATGGCGAGGCCTATGCCCTGCTCGGCGCCTCGGGATGCGGAAAATCGACCCTGCTCAACATCATTTCCGGCCTGCTGGAGCCTAGCCAAGGCCGCATCCTCTTCAACGGCGACGACGTCACCCATGCGCCCACGGCGGACCGCAACATCGCCCAGGTGTTCCAGTTCCCCGTCGTCTACGACACGATGAGCGTCCGCGATAACCTGGCCTTCCCGCTGCGCAATCGCGGCGCTGACCCGACTTATGTGGCCAGCCGCGTGCAGGCCATTGCCCAGATGATAGGCATGGAGGACGTGCTGAACCGCAAAGCCCGCGGCCTGACGGCCGACGCCAAGCAGAAGATCAGCCTGGGCCGCGGCATGGTCCGCGAGGACGTGAACGCACTGCTCTTCGATGAACCCCTGACCGTCATCGACCCGCACATGAAGTGGGAGCTTCGGACGCAGCTGAAGTCCCTGCACCACGAATTCGGGCACACCATGATCTACGTCACCCACGACCAGACCGAGGCCCTGACCTTCGCCGATCAGGTCGTCGTCATGCATGACGGCCGCGTGGTCCAGCAGGGCACGCCGCAGGAACTGTTCGAACGCCCGGCCCACACCTTCGTCGGCTATTTCATCGGCTCGCCCGGCATGAACGTGCTGCCGGCCGAGGTCTCCGGCACGACGGCCACCATCGGCGGCATCGCGGTCCCCTTGGCCGCCGATCACGGCACGCCCACGGGACGCGTCGAAATCGGGATCCGCCCCGAATTCGTTACCCTGACCGAAGCCGGGGGCCTGCCGATCCAGATCACCCGCATCGAAGATGTCGGCCGCCACCGCATCGTCCGCGCCCGGCACGACGGTGCTGAGATCAACGCCATCCTGCCGGAAGGCGCCCCCGTCCCGACCGACGCCCAGCACGTCACCTTCGCCCCCGACGCGGTCAACGTCTACGCTGACGATTGGCGCGTTCGACCGGAGGAGGCCGCATGACCCACATCCGAGCCGCGCATCATCGCGAGGAGGGCCCGCCGCGGTCCCGGCAGGGCCGCCAGGAACCGGCGAGCGGGCCGATCCGATGAACAAGACCGTCAACCAAAAGGCCTGGTTCCTCGTCCTTCCGGTCCTGAGCCTGGTCGCCTTCTCGGCCGTCATCCCGCTGATGACCGTGGTCAATTACTCGGTCCAAGACACGTTCGGCGACAACGTCTTCTTCTGGGCCGGTCTCGAATGGTTCGAGCAGATGCTCTCCGACGACCGCATGTGGCAGGCGCTCTGGCGCCAACTGGCCTTCTCGGGCATCATCCTGGCCATCGAGATCCCCTTGGGCATCTTCGTCGCCCTCAACATGCCCAAGAAGGGCGTCTGGGCCTCCGTCTGCCTGGTCCTGATGTCGCTGCCGCTCCTGATCCCCTGGAACGTGGTCGGCACTATCTGGCAGATTTTCGGCCGCGTCGATATCGGCCTGCTGGGCCATACGCTGGATGCGATGGGCGTCGATTACAACTACACCCAAGACATCTTCGCCGCCTGGGCCACGGTGATCGTCATGGACGTCTGGCACTGGACCTCGCTCGTGGCGCTTCTGGCCTATGCCGGCCTGCAATCCATCCCCCAGGCCTATTATCAAGCCGCCAAGATCGACCAAGCCAGCCGCTGGGCCGTGTTCCGATACATCGAGCTTCCCAAGATGGCGGGCGTCTTGATGATCGCAACCCTGCTGCGATTCATGGACAGCTTCATGATCTACACGGAGCCCTTCGTCGTCACCGGCGGCGGTCCCGGCAACGCGACCACGTTCCTCTCGATCGACCTGGTCAAGATGGCCCTCGGTCAATTCGACCTCGGACCCGCGGCGGCGTTCTCGCTGATGTACTTCTTGGTGATCCTGCTGATCTCCTGGGTGTTCTACACGGTGATGACGAACTTGGATAAGAGGGACGGGGTATGACGTTTCTGCCTAGCTCCGCCCGATCCTTCGTTGGCACGGAATCAAGGCCGCAGGCCGCCGTGCCAGCGCCGGTCCAGCCCCACGGACCGGCGCTTTGGCCGGCCTTATGCACCGAACCGACGTTCAATGAACTTGGCTGCCATAAAGCGCTCCGCACCACCGTAGCAGCGCCGCTCCCCGGCCCAGCGCTGACCCGGCTCCGCGCTCCGACGCAACGTCCGACGTATACCCGACGTGCATCCGACCCAGATCAGACGTCGATTTCCGCCCCAAGCGGAGGCCGTCCATGACCGACACCCTGTCCGCCCCGGTCACCTTGTCCGGCCAATCGGCCCGCACCAAAACCAAGCGCCGTTTCCCGATGAACGGCTCGGCCGTGGTGATGATCCTCTACCTCTTGTTCCTCCTGCTGCCGATCTACTGGCTCCTGAACATGAGCCTGAAGACCAATGCCGAAATCCTCGGCAGCTTCACCCTCTGGCCCCGGAACCTGACCTTCGAGAACTACGTCACGATCCTGACTGACCCAGCCTGGTATTCGGGCTACCTGAACTCGATCACCTATGTGACGATGAACGTGGTCATCACCCTGACGGTCGCGCTGCCCGCCGCCTACGCGTTCAGCCGCTACACGTTCCTCGGCGATAAGCACCTGTTTTTCTGGCTCTTGACCAACCGCATGGCCCCGCCCGCCGTCTTCGCGCTGCCGTTCTTCCAACTCTATTCCTCGGTCGGTCTCTTCGACACGCACATCGCCGTGGCCCTGGCCCATTGCCTCTTCAACGTGCCGCTGGCCGTCTGGATCCTGGAGGGCTTCATGCGCGGCGTCCCGAAGGAGATCGACGAGACCGCCTATATCGACGGCTACTCCTTCCCGCGCTTCTTCATCCGCATCTTCATGCCGCTGATCGCGTCGGGCATCGGCGTCGCCGCTTTCTTCACCTTCATGTTTTCCTGGGTGGAACTGCTGCTGTCCCGCACGCTGACATCCGTCGACGCCAAACCAATCGCCGCCACCATGACCCGCACCGTCGGCGCCTCTGGCGTCGACTGGGGTGTGCTGGCAGCGGCCGGGGTGTTGACGATTGTGCCGGGGGCCTTGGTGATCTGGTTTGTACGGAATTACATCGCGAAGGGTTTCGCGTTGGGGCGGGTGTGATGGGCAACGCAAGTGATAAGTTGCGCGGCCGGGGCGAATCTCGGTATGCTCAGGTCTTTGATACTATTCCTTCAAATTCATAGGTTATGGACCTAATCAGATGAAAGATATCGTAAAGATGGTGGTGAACCCCGTCCTGCAGACCCTGCCGGGGGCGACCCGGACCCGGGTCAAGGAATGGGCCGAGGTCCAGTATTGGAAGCGGGTTCTGAAACAGTCCGGCGGAACGTTCTACAACGGCCATTTCGAAAAGCGGTACACGGAGCTCTTCGATCTGCCGCGCGAACACTTTGCCGGCAAGCGGATGCTGGATGTCGGCTGCGGCCCGCTGGGCAGCCTGGAATGGGCCGATGACGCGTCCCGGCGGGTCGGGGCCGATCCCTTGGCGGCGCAGTATATGGAGCTGAATGCTGGCCAGCAGGAGATGGAATACGTTGCCGCAGGCGGCGAGGATCTGCCCTTCGAGGACGGCGCGTTCGACGTGGTGTCCTGCTTTAACGCGCTCGATCACGTGGAGGACGTGCCGCGCTCCGTCGCCGAGTTGGAGCGGGTCCTGGCCCCTGGAGGCGATCTGCTTCTGATCGTCGAGATCGATCATGAGCCGACCGTGACCGAGCCGCACCGGCTGCGGACGTCCATCGTGGACGATTTCGCGCAGTGCGTCGTGATCACCAGCGATGTCTTCGCGATCCGTGACGACCACGACGTCTATGCGAGCCTGCGCGAAGCTAAGCCGAGAGCCAAGCCGACGGACCCCGCGATCTTGTGCGCACGGCTTCAGAAGGTGTCTGAACGGAACTGAATGGCGGATCTGGGGAGGATGCGGGTGACGAAAGGCGGGCTTGGTCGGGGGAGAGATCGCGCTTCGGTTTGGTCTCCGCGGAAAGTTGGTTCCTTTGGCTGTCTTTCCGTCCCGGAAGATCGAATACCCACTGGCGCCGTCACTTGATGGGATACGGCGGAGTGCGTTGGGTGCGGGGGATTCTCCCGGAGTCGGCGTTCGGCCTTTCAATACCCGCAGCCGCACCGGCCACCGGTGTGGCCGCCTTCTTCACCTTCATGTTCTCCTGGGTCGAGCTGCTTCTGTCTCGCACGCTGACATCCGTCGACGCCAAACCCATCGCCGCCACCATGACCCGCACCGTCGGCGCCTCCGGCGTCGATCGGGGCATGCTGGCCGCCGCTGGCGTGCTGACCATCGTGCCGGGCGCTTTGGTGATCTGGTTCGTGCGGAACTACATCGCGAAGGGCTTCGCGTTGGGGAGAGTGTGATGAAGCGCTTCCAGAACCGTTACCCAGTTCGGCTCAAAACAGAAAAGGCTGCCAAGCAGATCACAAGCTGGCTCTGTTTCAATTGGGGCTTTTGCGATGCCGGCCAACAGAGACCCAGTTCGGACTTTGTTGGAAAGACACCAGACGAATTTGCCGAAATCGTACTTGCCACAGAAGGCATGGAGACGGATCCCTACATCAGCGGTTGGCGCAAGCAGATGGGCGACAAGATCGAAGAACTCATGAAGCGGTGGGAGGAGGAGCAACCGCATGCTTGACTGGATGGCCTGGACCTGGCCCACCGCCGCCTTCTTCGCGACTATCGCCGCGATCCTGGTCGTCATGACCATTCTCGCTCTTAAATTCCCGGAGACGCCGCGCGTCGGTATTCTCCGGATCGAAACGACCCGTGGTGATCGCTTGTTCATCACGCTGCTCGGCTCGGCCTTCATCAATCTGGCCTGGCTCGGGCTGACCGACGCTCCGCAATGGGGCGCGCTGGTCGTCTGTGCTGCCTATGCTTTCGCGGTCTTCCGCTGGGTCTAGGCCAATAACGTTCATTTCCAGGGAGGATCACATGAACAGAATCCTGACAACGACCACCGCCGTGGCATTGGCCTTCGGAGCCATGCCCGCCTTCGCCGATATGGAGGCGGCGCGGGCCTTCCTCGACAATGAGATCGCCGGGCTCTCGGTTCTCACCCGCGAGGAGCAGGAGGCGGAGATGCAGTTCTTCGTGGACGCCGCCCAGCCCTTCCAGGGCATGGAGATCAGCGTCGTCTCGGAAACGATCACCACCCACGAATACGAGGCCCAAGTCCTCGCCCCGGCCTTCACGGCCATCACCGGCATCCAGGTCACCCACGACCTGATCGGCGAGGGCGACGTGGTGGAACGACTGCAGACCCAGAT
>JBCDCW010000228.1:0-6081 GCA_039180995.1 Pseudomonadota bacterium | reverse complement strand
CGCCGGTCCAGCCGGGTCTGGCTGGCCCTTCTGCCCGTGGGCGCCTTGATCGCCGGCGGCGTCTGGTACCAAAATAGCGCCGCCGTCAGCCCGACAATCGATGTGGCGGCCCCGGTCGACATCGCGGCGCGAGGTGATAGGCCCCAAGCGGCACCGGCCGCGCCGGTCCTCGAAACCGCAGCCCAGGACATTCCGGCCGAAACCGGCCCGGTTACCTCCACCGCATCGACCGTCCCCACGTCCTGCGAGGGGATGATCGAACGGCGCCTGGGCGAGATCCGCCAGACGGCCCAGACGTATGACGATGGCCTCGCCTGGTCGGATTATCGCACGACGATCACAAGCCTGGTGCAACAGGTCCTCAACTGCCCCGCCGCCGGCCTGGACGTGGTCGGCAGCCTGGAATTGCTCGATACCGATCTGGCCGATCTTCAGGTGTCGTGGGACATGGCGACCGATCAGATGACGTTGACGACCATCGTCGACGGCGGCCCTGCCCTGGCCTTGGACCAAGGCGATCATATCAACTTCGTCCTCCGCTAAGGCGAGGGCATCACGCTCAGGAGGCCGATCATGGACCTTGGACACATAACGCACCAGATCATTGCGGTGATGAATGTCTCCGTGCCGGTACCCGACATGGTTCTCATCCTCGCGGCCCTGCTGGCGATCGCGGTCGTCAGCATCGCGGCCCGCCGGTCGCAACATGCGGCGGTCGCCCATGCGGAAAGCGTCTATCTGGAAGAGCTGACGCGCGCCACGCGCCAAGCCCAAGCGGCCGAATCGAAGCTGCGGGCCGCGCGATCCGAGATGGAGAAGTATCGCCGCCGCTCCAAGGGTCACTGATCGCCCTAACATCTCGGCCGACGCCCCCGGTCCCGACCTCATTAGACCCACACAGCAAAACGAAAAGCCGCCGCCCGGATCGGGCAGCGGCTTTCTTTTTGGTACCGGTGACTGGCGCTACGTCGGGTCAGGCCAGTTCGGCGGACAGGTCCTGCAGAACATCCAGCAGGCTTTCCACGCTGACCGTCTCGGGGTTCACCTGGTTCGAGGCGAAATAGCGAAGGAAGATGTTCTTCGTCTTGTCGTCCATGCCTTCATGCAGGCCCATGGACCAGGTCGGGAACATCCGCTCGCGCACGTCGTTGCAGGCGATCAGGATGATATTGATATGGCGCGGGTCCGCAGCGATCCGGTGGTAGATCGAGCTGACTTCGGCCCGCCCCCCTTCCAGCACCTGTAGAAAGGCGTTGCCGTTGTAATGCAAAATGCCGGTGACGTTCATCATGGCATTGTTCTTGTGACAGACATCCATCAGCTGCGGCATGTTCATGCTGAGCGACGGGTTGCGCTGACTGTAATAGACCAGGCGGGTCAAGTTCATGGCGAGGGTCCCATAAAATGAATGCGCCGTCTTCGACGGCGCGGACTTTGACTGGATCTGACGTTGATCGGCCAGCGTGGCGAATTGGTGGACATCGCACGTCGGATCGGGGGCATTTTAGCCGATCTCGACGCAAATCAGCGTCTGATATCCGCGAGATGCGCCAAAAGGGCCTGCGTCGACGCATCCTTGCCCGCCCCGTCCCCGCTTTCGACCAGAGGCCCCAGGGACGTGGCGAGTTCCTTGCCCAGTTCCACGCCCCATTGGTCGAAACTGTTGAGGCCCAGCATCACCCCTTCGACGAACACCCGATGCTCGTAAAGCGCGACGATCCCGCCCAAAACCGCAGGCGTCAGTTGCGGATAGACCAGCATGGTCGATGGGCGGTTGCCCTCAAAGACCCGATGCGCGGCCTGACGGTCCAACTCGGCCCCCTGATACGTCCCGGCCAGCTTTTCCTTGGCCTCGTCATGGGTCCGGCCGCGCAACAGGGCCTCGGCCTGGGCCAGGCAATTGGCGATCAGCAGGCGATGGTGGTGGTCCAGATCGGGCTCGTGGCCGCGGGCGGCCACCATGAATTCGCACGGAACCGGCGTTCGGCCTTGGTGGATCAGCTGGTAGAAGGCATGCTGCCCGTTGGTCCCCGGCTCGCCCCAGACCACGGGGCCCGCCGGGCTCGGCAGCGGTTCGCCCGCCATCGAGACACCCTTGCCGTTCGATTCCATCTCCAGCTGCTGAAGATAAGCCGGCAGGCGCATCAGGCGGTTGTCGTAAGGCAGGACGGCACGCGTGGGGTAGCCGCAGACCTGATGATGCCACAGGCCGACCAGGGCCAGCAGCACGGGCATGTTTTCGGCCAGGGGCGCGGTGCGGAAATGGTCGTCCATGTCGCGGGCGCCCCCCAGGAAGGCGTCGAAGGCGTCCGGCCCGATGGCAATCATCAGGCTCAGCCCGATGGGCCCCCACATGGAATAGCGGCCGCCGACCCAATCCTCGAACCCGAAGACGCGGTCCGGATCGATCCCGAACGCGCCGGTCTTATCCAACGCGCTGGACAACGCCGCGAATTGCGCGGCCGGCTCCGCCACGCTCTCGGCCATCCAAGCCTTCGCCGTCTTCGCATTTGTCAGCGTCTCGATGGTGGTGAATGTCTTCGAGGCGACGATGACGAGCGTCGTGGCGGGATCCAGATGCCGTGCCGTATCGGCCCAATCGGCGCCGTCGACATTGGACACGAAATGCGTGCGGGGGCCATCGTGGTCGGGGGCCAAGGCCAGGGCGGCCATGGCGGGTCCCAGATCCGAGCCGCCGATCCCGATATTGACCACGTCCGTGATCCGCCCGCCCTGCCCGGCAAAGCGCCCGGCCCGCACGTCTTCGGCGAAGGCGCGCATGCGGGCCAGCGTGTCGCGCACCCCCGGCATCACATCGTGCCCGTCGACGCTGACCGGCCGGGTGCCGCGCAGGGCCGTGTGGAGCACGGCACGGTCTTCGGTTTCGTTGATCTTCGCGCCGTCGAACATGGCGTCCCGGTGCGCGGGCACCTCGGCGGCCAGCTCCAGAAGGTGGTCCAACGCAGCCTCGCTCAGCGACGTCTTCGAGGCATCAAACAAAAACGGCCCTGTGCGCAGTGTCAGCCTTCGGTTGCGCCGATCCGATCCCAGCATCTCGGCGATCCGCGCGCCGCGCATCTGCCGCAGCGCATCAAGTCCCGGCCAGATGGTCATGCCGTCTCCTCCTCAGGGGGCCCAATGGACGATGGCGTTCTTCAGGAAGGCCGCGACCGGCATCTCCGTGACCGCAGCGCCCTGCGCCCGGTCCAGAACGGCCCGCTTTTCGTCGCCCATGATCAGGATATGCGTTTCCATCGCCCCCTCCAAAACCGGCGCAGTCAGCGTCACCCGCGGCTCGCCCGCGCCCTCGGCCCGCATCGGCAGCAGGATGGGCGCGTCGTCGGACAAGGCGTCAGCCAACCGGTCGCCGCCCGGAAACAGGCTGGCCGTGTGGCCATCGGTGCCCATGCCCAGAAGCAGGACCGAGATCGGGAAGCACCCATCAAACCCTGGAATAAGCTCCGGCAGCCCGTCTTCCGGCGTGGCCGCCCCGTTGACCATCGGGACATAATTGGCCGCGGCCGCCCGGTCGGTCAGCAGAGTGCGCTTCAACAGCGCGGTATTCGACCGATCATGCCCCTCGGGCACCCACCGTTCGTCGTTCAGGAAGACATCGACCCGCGCCCAATCCAGATCGGCGCCCGACAGGGTGGCGAACACCTCACCGGGCGACGATCCGCCGGGGACGCAAAAGCTGGCGCGGTCATGGGTCAGAAGGCAGCTTTTCAAGGCCGAGGACAGCATCTTGGCCAAGCCCATGGCCAGAATTTCGCGATCGGGATAGTCCCGGAATTCCATTCTAAGCCTCCAAGTCCCGCCAACGGCGGCCGTCGCGATGCATCAGCATCAGCGCTTCTTCGGGCCCGCTGGAACCTTGGGCGTAAGCATGGGGCTTATCTCCCTGCTCGGTCCAGCCCTGGATGATGGGATCGGTCCAGGCCCAGGCGGCCTCGACCTCGTCGCCGCGCATGAACAAGGTCTGATCGCCGCGCATCACATCCATGATCAGCCGCTCATAGGCATCCGGGATCTCCTCGGCATCGTCCAACGCATCGGCGAAGGTCATGTCCAGCGGCACGGCCGTCAGCCGCATGCCCCCCGGCCCGGGCTCCTTGATGGTGACCGACAGGTCGATCCCCTCATCGGGCTGCAGGCGGATCGTCAGGGCGTTGGCCTTGGACGTCCCATCCCGGTCGAAGATCGAATGGGGGGTGTCCTTGAACTGGACGACGATCTCGCTCAACCGCTTGGCCATGCGCTTGCCGGTCCGCAGGTAAAACGGCGTGTGCTTCCACCGCCAATTCGAGATGCCGACCTTCAGCGCCACGAAACTCTCGGTCCGGCTGTCGGAATTCTCGGCATCTTTGGCATAGGACGGGCCGTCCGGGCCGGATTTGTACTGCCCCCGCACGACGTTGACCGGCTCCATCGCGTCCAGCGACCGGATGACCTTCAGCTTCTCGTCGCGCAGCCGGTCCGGGTCGAACTGGTTGGGCGGCTCCATCGCCGTCAGGCACAGCAACTGCATCAGATGGTTCTGAACCATGTCCCGCATGGCGCCCGACGTATCGTAATAGCTGCCCCGCCCGCCAACGCCGACGCTTTCGGCCACGGTGATCTGGACATGATCAACATACCGCTCGTTCCAGAGCGGCTCGAACAGGACATTGGCAAAGCGCACCGCCATAAGGTTCTGGACGGTCTCCTTGCCCAGGAAATGGTCGATCCGGTAAATCTGCGCTTCCTCGAAGCTGGCCGCCAGATCGGCATTCAGCTTGCGGGCCGTTTCCAGATCCGTGCCGAACGGCTTTTCGACCACCAGACGGCTATTTTCGCAGGCGATCCCGTGGGCGCGCAGCTTTTCGGCCAGGGTGCCGAAGATCGCCGGGGCGACGGAAAAGTAGAACGCCTTCACGACGTCGTCCCGAACGCTCTTCTTCAGTTCCTTCCAGCCGCCATCGCCCTTGGCGTCGATGGGGATGTAGCTGCACCGATCCAGGAACTTGGCGATGGTTTCCTTGTGGCGCTTCTTCTCGCTCACGAAATCGCCCAGCGCCTTGCCCACCAATTTCCGGAAACCGGCATCATCCAGGTCTGAACGGGCCGCGCCGATGATGCGCGCGTCTTCCGGCATCTGCCCAGCCAGGAACCGCCGGTAGAGCGACGGAAGGATCTTGCGGGCAGCCAGATCGCCGGTGGCACCGAAGAGGACGAGATCGAAGCTGTCGACCGGGATCGTGCGCGAGACCATGGCGGGCTCCTTAGGTCATGTTATCGCTAACGACGCCCGCCTACCCGGCGCGCTTGCCCGTGTCTAGCGTCCGTTTCGGGCATGTCCACACCGGGCGGGCAGCTGATCGTCCCGCCACCGACTTGGGCTTTGACGCCGGTTGTGCCGGGAAACGACGTTGGCAGGCCGCGAAACACGCGAACCGCAAGGAAAGCAAAGGCTTGCGCCTCCAGCATGTCGCCATTCAAGCCCACATCCTCGACCGGTGCGACGGACACCGGCAAGTCATCCAAGGCCCGCATGATCGCGGGATTGTGCCGCCCGCCCCCGGTCACCAACACGCGGCCTGGCCGGCTGGGGCACTGGGTCAGCGCCAGTCGCACGGTTTCGGCGATGACCGCGACCCAGGTCGCCGCGGCGTGGGACGGCGGCAGCGCGTCGATCCGGGCGCCAGCGGCCCGAAAATCGTCCCGGTCGAGCGATTTGGGCGGCACGCGGAAAAAGTACGGATGCGCCAGCAGATCGGCGACGAGATCGTCCCGCGCCTCCCCCTCCCGCGCCAATTCTCCATCGCGGTCGAACGGCTCGCCCAGCCAATCCATGCAAAGATCGTTGATCGGCGCGTTGGCGGGCCCGGTATCGAAGGCCAGCATGGCTCCCTCGTCGGCCATGTCCGACTTCGCCGGGTCGACCCAAGTAAGGTTGCCAACCCCGCCGAGATTAAGGAACGCCACCGGCGCATCGGCGCCCAGCCATTTGGCGCAGGCGAAATGATAGGCGGGCGCCAGCGGCGCGCCCTCGCCGCCCAGCCGCACATCGGCCGTGCGGAAATCCCAGACGACCGGCTTTTG
>JBCDCW010000227.1:0-6112 GCA_039180995.1 Pseudomonadota bacterium | reverse complement strand
ATGACGATCACCACCACCGATATCCAAGCCTCCTACACCGCCCAACTCCGCCTCAAGCGGATGTGGAATGGCATCGGTCTGGCCCTGTTCATCCTCCTTCTGGTCGCCGGTTTCCTGACCGCCAATGACCGCAATGCCGGCGGCTTCCTGCAAGGCCTGCCCAACATCTTCGACTTCCCCGCCGACGTCGTGACCGAGGCCGTCGAACGCGCCGACGAACTCCCCGGTTTCCTGCTCGAATACCTCCCTTCCCTGGTCGAGACGATCAACATCGCCGCCGCCGCCACCCTCATCGGCGCGGCCGTCGGTGCCGCCCTCGCCTTCCTCGTCACCCGCGGCCTGGCCCCGATCCCCTGGCTGATCGCCCCGATCCGCCGCCTGCTCGACACGCTGCGCGCGATCCCCGACATCGTCATCGCCCTGGTCCTGATCTTCGTCCTCGGCGGCGGCCCCGTCCCCGCCATGATCGCCATCGCGCTCCACACCATGGGCGCCCTGGGCAAGCTCTTCTCCGAAGTCGCCGAAAACGCCTCCCTGGGCGCGGTTGAGGGTCTCCACTCCGTCGGCGCCTCCTGGGGTCAACGCATGCTCTTCGGCGTCGTCCCGCAAGTCGCGCCCAACTGGCTCAGCTACGGGCTGCTCCGCTTCGAGATCAACATCCGCGCCTCCGCCATTCTAGGCTTCGTGGGTGCCGGCGGCATCGGCTACGATCTGCGCAACGCCATGTCCTGGGGCCCGGGCCGCTTCGCCGAGGCGGCGGCGATCTTCATCCTGCTCTTCGCGACCATCGTCCTCGTCGACCAGCTGGGCTCCGCCCTGCGCGAGCGCCTGACCAAAGGGGCCCAGGCATGACCGAAATCACCACCCACTACGCCGCCGCCGAACGTCACTTCGCCCGCGCCCGGCTCTGGCTGATCGGCATCCCGGCGCTTCTGCTGGCCTACCTCGTCTACATCTTCTTCGCCTTTGAGGGCCCCGATCTGATCCGCACCGCCGATGGCCAGAACGCCCGCATCCTGGTGGCCGACACCGTCAGCCACAAGGTCCACGTCACCCGCGACAACCGCGACGGCGCCATGGAGGTCGCCATCGAGGGCGAGCGCAAGGGCCGCTATCCCGAAGGCGAGGCACCCGCCTGGGTCGCCCTGGGTGAAACCACAACCGTCGATCTGGGCGACGGCCACATGGTCACCTTCGGCGCCGACAACTTCGCCGCCTATGAGATCCCCGGCTATGGCACGATCACGGCTCAACCGTCCCGCAGCCAGGGCGTCAACGCGACCTTGCCCGAGGGCCCCACGCCCGACTGGGTCAATGCCAGCCGCAACCGCATCGTCGTCGATACCGAGGCCGGGCGTTTCATCGTCACCCGCAACCGCACCGAGGTCTTCCGCTACTTCGCGGGGTGGGAGCTGTTCTTCTTCACCCTCGACAGCCCGTTCCACGGCATGGGCCCCCTGGCCCTCACCGGCGCCGCGCTCTCCGGTCAAGCGGGCGCCATTTGGCACGACTTCTGGACCAACGATATGTGGCGCCATGGCGAAGTCGCCTGGGCCATCTTCGAGACCATCCTCATGGCCTTCCTCGGCACCGCCGGGGCCGCCATGCTGGCCCTGCCGCTGTCGTTCCTGGCGGCCCGGGGCTTCACACCCCTGACCCTGGTCAAATTCGTCTCCCGCCGCCTCTTCGATTTCCTGCGCGGCGTGGACGGCCTGATCTGGACCATCATCCTCAGCCGCGCCTTCGGCCCCGGACCCATGACCGGCACGCTCGCGATCCTGCTCACCGACACGGGCACCTTCGGCAAGATGTTCTCCGAGGCGCTCGAAAACGTGGACCAGCGCCAGATCGAGGGCGTCCGCTCCACCGGCGCGGGCGCCGTGCTGCGCGCCCGGTTCGGCGTGATCCCTCAACTCGTCCCGGTCCTGCTGTCCCAGGTGCTCTACTACCTGGAATCCAACACCCGCTCCGCCACGGTGATCGGCGCCATCACCGGCGGCGGCATCGGCCTGCTTCTGACCCAGGCGATCATCACCCAGAAGGATTGGGAGGAGGTCAGCTACTACATCCTCCTCGTCATCCTCATGGTCTTCGCCATGGACTCGATCTCCGGCTGGCTCCGCCGGCGCCTGATTAAGGGCTAATGGGCGGCGAAGAGCGTCTGCAAGGACGCGATGAGCCCCTCGTTTTGAAGTGGAGACCCTGACCGATCCAGCCCCTGACCGAGCAAGGATCCCCATCGCAAACCAGAACTCGTTAACAAACCGTCACCAAAACCGTACAGACGCGCGTCTGTACGGGGGGTGTACAGCGGGTGTACGCCCGGCACCCCTTCCGAAAGACCCGCACATGGCCCGCCTCAAACCCGACACGCCCTTCGTTCACACCGATACTGAGATCACCGACGATTGCACCTTCGGCGCCTATGTGGAGATCGGCCGCGGCAGCCGCGTCGCCCATTCCCACCTCGGCGACTATTCCTATTGCGACCGCTACGCCGACATCGCCAATGCCCGGATCGGCAAATTCGCCAACATCGCCGCCCATGCCCGCATCGGCGCCACCGACCACCCGATGGAGAAAGCCTCGCTTCATCATTTCCATTACAGATCAGCGGATTACTGGGACGACGCCGAGCACGACCACGCCTGGTTCGCCCATCGCCAGACCCGCGTCGCGACCCTTGGCCACGACACCTGGATCGGCGCGGGGGCCCAGGTGAAGCCCGAGATCACCATCGGCCACGGCGCCGTCGTGGCCTCGGGCGCCGTGGTCACCAAGGACGTCCCACCCTACTGGATCGTCGCGGGCGTGCCCGCCAAACCGATTCGAGAACGCCTTCCGGCACGCATAGCCGAGCGTCTGATGGCCTTGGAATGGTGGGACTGGTCCCACGATAAGCTGCGGGAAACGCTCAATGATTTCCGCGCGCTCTCGGCCGAAGACTTCCTCGATCGCTACGAATGATCCAGCGTCAGCGTGATCCGATCCGCCGCGAACCGGGTCACGCCATGCTCCACGGGCATCCCCTCCAGATCGGCATTCACCGCCTCCGACACCAGCAAGGGCGCCCCCGGCATCGCTTGCAAATGCCCCGCCTCCACCGGCGTCGCCGCCACCGCTGAAATCCGGGTCGACACCCGCACGTAATCCTCGACCCCACAGGCCGCTAAAGCCTTGGTCACAGACCCATATTCCACCAACGCGGTCGGCAGCCCAGGCAACCAAGCCGCCGGATAGACCGAGTGAAACAAGGCCACCGGCGCCCCATCTGCCAGCGCGATCCCGTCCGTCACATGCACCGTCTCTCCAGGCTCCAGTCGCAGAACCTCGGCTTCGGCCGCGGTCGCCGCCCGCGTCTCCGCGGACAGCACGTGCTTGCCCGGCACCCGGCCCGCCGCCTCCATCGACCGCCGAAACCGCACCCGCGCGCCCAAGGGATATTCCGTCGGCACCGCCGCCACGAACGCCCCCGCGCCGCGCCTCGTCCGCACCAGCCCCTCGTCCACCAAGGCCGCCAGCGCCCGCCTTACCGTATGCCGGTTCACCCCGAACCGCGCCGCCAATTGCGCCTCGGTCGGCAACCGGTCACCCGGAGATCTCGCCCCGCCCGCGATCTCCCCCCGCAAGGCAGCGGCAATCGTGGACCACACCGAACCGGGCGTCATGGAAGTGTCACTGGCGTCGCTCATAAAATTTGTATAGTTGTCGATTATCGAGTTGTCGAGTTGTCGAGGCCCGCATGGAGCGCAAAGACTGGATCGGATTGCTGGGCCGCACCGAGCCCACCGCCCTGTACACCGCCTGTCAACCGTTGGGCGAGATGCCCAGCCCCGACTTCCTCCGCCGTCCCGAAACCGGCTCCGTCATGGTCCGCGGCCGCACCGGCGGCACCGGCACACCGTTCAACCTGGGCGAGGTCACCGCCACCCGCTGCGCGGTCCACCTGGACGGCCATGACGGCCACGCCATCGTCCAGGGCCGCGACGCCGACCACGCCATCCGCGCCGCTTGGATCGACGCCCTGATGCAGGGCCAACGGGCCGAAGACGTCCGCCGCCATGTCCTCGAACCGCTTGCCGAAGCCGAACGTCAGCGCCGCGACACCCGTGCCCGCAAGGCCGAAGCGACCCGCGTCGATTTCGAAACCATGGTCCGGGGAGAGGATTGATGCAGCCCGCCTTCGCCGACCATCCCACCCAGTCAGCGGTTGCCTTCCGCACCCTGATGCAGGCCATGGCCCGCCCCGGCACGATCCACGACATCTCCGCCCCCGCGCCCGCGGGCTTCTCCCCTGCCACCGCCGCGACCCTCCTGGTCCTGGCCGACCCGACCACGCCCGTCTGGATGCCTCCCGGCCCCGCCCGCGATTGGCTGATCTTCCACACCGGCGCCCCCGTCACCGACACCCGCGCGGATGCCACCTTCGCCACCGGCCCCTGGTCCACCCTGACCCCGCTCGCCGACTGGCCCATCGGCACGCCCGACTACCCCGACCGCAGCGCCACCCTGATCGTCGAAGTCCCGACCTTGGCCGGCCCCGGCCCCCGTCTCACCGGCCCCGGCATCGAATCCAAGACCACCCTCCCGCTCCCCGACGCGCAAGCGCTGGCCGCCAACGCGGCGCTCTACCCGCAAGGCGTCGACCTGATCCTGACCTGCGGTACCCAGATCGCCGCGCTCCCCCGCTCCACCCGCATCCACCTGCCGGAGAAACCCTGATGTATGTCGCGGCCAAAGGCGGCGAAGCGGCCATCGCCGCCGCCCATACCTGGCTGGCCGAGGAACGGCGCGGCACCGGCGCCTTGATCGCCACCGACCAGATCGCATCGCAACTGGCCCTCGCCGTCGCGCGCACCATGTCCGAAGGCTCGCTCTACGACCTCGATCTGGCCGCTATCGCCATCCGCCAAGCCCGCGGCGACCTGATCGAGGCCGTCTTCCTGATCCGCGCCTATCGCACCACGCTGCCGCGCCTCGGCGCGTCCAACCCCATCGACACCGGCGCCATGGCCTGCGACCGTCGCGTCTCGGCCACGTTCAAGGACATCCCCGGCGGCCAGGTTCTGGGCCCGACCTTCGACTACACCCACCGCCTGATCGACTTCGCCGAAGCCACGGGCGCCGACCCAGCCGCCTTGGCCGCGGCCACCCCCACGGAGCGCCCGCGCGTCGCCGACCACTTGGACCGCGAGGGCCTGCTGCGCCCCGAGCCCACCACCGACATCCCGCCACCCGACCTCACCCGCACGCCACTGGAACTTCCAGCCGACCGCTCGTTGCGCCTGCAAGCCCTGGCCCGTGCCGATGAAGGCTTCCTGCTGGGCCTCGCCTATTCCACCCAGCGGGGCTACGGCCGCACCCACGCCTTCGTCGGCGAACTCCGCATCGGAGCCGTCGAAGTCGAGATGGACATTCCCGAACTGGGCTTCTCCGTCGCCTTCGCCGAAATCATCGTCACCGAATGCGAGACCGTGAATCAGTTCACCGGCTCCAAAACCGAGCCGCCCCAATTCACCCGAGGCTATGGCCTGACGCTGGGCGCGTGCGAACGCAAAGCCATCTCGATGTCCCTAGTCGACCGCGCCCTGCAATGGCGCGAGTTGGGCGAAGACTTGTCACGGACGCCTACTGGATCCAGGATGCGGACGGTAACCCCTATGACGCGGCCCGCCTGCCCCGTCTGCGCAAGATGATCGAACGCACCCTGATGGGCGAGGTCGTCACCACCGAAGCCATGAGGACGCGCGACAAGGTCAAGAAACGCGAAAGCGCGTTCAAGGTGCCGACACACATCACTTTCGACAACGAAGGCTCCGAAATCTATACGATCATCGAAGTCGACACGCGCGACCGTCCCGGACTGCTGCACGATCTGGCGCGTACCTTGAGCGAAGCGAATGTCTATATCGCCAATGCGGTGATTGCGACCTACGGTGAACAGGTGGTCGATACGTTCTATGTCAAGGACATGTTCGGACTGAAGTACCATTCCGAAAGTAAACAGCGGTAATTGGAACGCCGCTTGCGTGCCGCCATCGATCAGGGTGTCGAAAGGGCCGAAAGTTGAAGCCCATTCGGCTGCTCTCGGGTTTTTTTACCGTCGGTGGCT
>JBCDCW010000226.1:0-6136 GCA_039180995.1 Pseudomonadota bacterium | reverse complement strand
TGCAGGGCGCCTACTTCCTGATCGCCGCGCGGGCCTTGGGGCTGGATGCCGGGCCCATGTCCGGCTTCGACAATGCGGCGGTCGATGCGGCATTTCTGGCCGATACGACATGGCGGTCGAACTTCCTGTGCAACCTCGGCTACGGCGATGAGGAAAAGCTGTTCCACCGCTTACCGCGCCTCGGCTTCGAGGATGTCGCCCATGTCGTCTGATGTGCGCCCGTTCGTTTTCCCAGGGCTGACGACACGGGTGATCTTTGGCCAAGGCAAGCTGGCCTGCCTTGGCGACGAAGTGGCCGCACTTGGCCACAGCCGAGCCCTGGTTCTGTCGACGCCGCACCAAGGCGACCAGGCTGCCGACCTGGCCAAAGCCCTGGGCCGAAACGCCGTTGGCACCTTCACCGACGCCACGATGCACACGCCCGTCGATGTCACCGACCGGGCGGTCGCGGTCTTCCGGGCGGCCGAGGCGGACTGCATCGTGTCGGTGGGCGGCGGCTCGACCATCGGGCTGGGCAAGGCCATCGCCGCGCGCACCGGCGTCGATCAGATCGCCATCCCGACCACTTATGCCGGGTCTGAGATGACGGATATCCTGGGCGAAACCGCAGACGGCGCGAAGACAACAAGACGGGGAGAAGAGATCCGGCCCGAAACCGTGATCTACGACGTCGACCTGACGCTCGGCCTGCCACCCGCCATGACGGTGACCAGTGCGCTCAACGCCATCGCCCATGCCGTCGAGGCGCTTTATGCCCCCGACCGCAGCCCGATCATCGAGATGATGTGCGCCGCCGCCTGTGAGGCCATCGCCGATGGTCTGCCGGTTGTCGTCGCGAACCCGAACGACCGCGCGGGCCGGGCCCGCGTGCTCTATGGGGCCTGGCTTTGCTCGGCGGCTCTTGGGCAGGTCTCCATGGCGCTTCACCACAAACTGGCGCACGTCCTGGGTGGCAGCTTCGGGACGCCCCATGCGGAAACCCACGCCATCCTGCTGCCCCACACGGCTGGCTTCAACGCCGTCCGGACGCCCCATGAATTGGCGCCAGTCGCCCGCGCCTTCGCGCCTTGGGGTGACGGCGTTGGGCCTGGCTTGCATGGCTTTGCGGCTGCCATGGGCGCACCGACGCGACTGTCGGACTTGGATCTGACCGATGCGGATATGGACCGCGCCGCCGACATCGCTGTGCGGACACCCTATCCCAATCCCAGGCCCTTCGACCGGGCCGACATCCGCGCCCTGCTGGGCGCCGCCCTAGAAGGAGCCGTCCCGGCATGAACGATCCTGTCATCATTTGCGTGGCCATCACCGGTTCATTGCCCCAGAAATCCGACAACCCAGCGGTGCCGATCACCATCGCCGAACAGGTTGAGTCGACCCACGAAGCCTTCGAGGCCGGGGCCACCATCGCCCATTGCCACGTGCGCGACGACGATGGCGCGCCGACATCGGACCCTGATCGTTTTGCCGCGCTGAAAGCCGGGATCGAGGCGCATTGCCCCGGCATGATCGTTCAATTGTCGACCGGCGGACGTTCCGGCGCAGGGCGAGACCGCGGCGGAATGCTTCCGCTGGGGCTCGACATGGCCTCCCTATCGGTGGGCTCCAACAACTTCCCAACCCGGGTCTACGAAAATCCGCCCGATCTGGTCGATTGGCTCGCCGCTGAAATGGCCACATATGACACCGTCCCGGAAATCGAGTGTTTCGACCTGTCGCATCTCTATCAGGCGGCCGCGATGCACGAAGATGGACGATTGCCGCGCCGTCCCTATTGCCAGTTCGTGATGGGCGTGAAGAACGCCATGCCTGCCGACCGGCATGCCTTCGAGGCCATGTTGGCGACCAAGACGCATCTGTTCGGCGACGCCCCCTGGTGCGCCGCAGGGATCGGGCCGCATCAGATCACGTTGAACGAATGGGCCATCGCAGCTGGGGGCCATGCGCGGACCGGGCTGGAAGACAACGTGCGGCTGTCGCGCGACGTGCTTGCGCCGTCAAACGCGGCGCTGGTCGCCAGAACGGTCGAGATCGCCGGGCGATATGACCGGCCGGTGGCGACAGCCGATCAGGCGCGGGCGGTGTTAGGTCTTCGGAGCAATGCAACGCCCACGGCTGCCGCAGCCAAGTCGGGAACGGCCTGATATCGCGGGTTTGGCGGTTTTGAGGCCGAGCTTGGCAGAGCCGATCACATGGAAAACCACCGCCGCGATAACGCATCGGTCCGTGAGTGGGGCGACGTCCCAATGCCGGGCAGCGCGACCGATAACATCCCAATCCCCGTCATCGCCAACGCGCCCTGTACATGCTCGAAATCGCCATCGAAACAAGGGCCTGGTTCGCCTTAAGGCAGGTTCGAGCTCAGCACTCTCCCGGGCGTTAACCATTTAATTCTTCTATTCAATTGATAGATTAGAGCTTTTGCGTCTGCCCTATCGTCATTCCAATAGGGCGGGGCCGCTATGCGTATTTCAATTCCCGCGCTCGCCTTTCTGGCGGCGCTGTCCACACCCTCTTTCTCGCTCGCGGACGATCTTCCATTACCGTCGACTCTTCCGGTGCTGGATTATGAAGCACAGCTTTATGGCGGTTTGGTTGCGCAGGTCACCGTCGCCAACAAGACGGGCCATCGAATGCCCTCCGGCATGGGCTTCCGCCGCGCCTTCCTGGAAGTCCGCGCCATAGGCGCCGATGGCGAGACGCTTTGGTGTTCGGGCTGCACCAACGGTGTTGGCGTGATCGTCGACGGCGAGGGCGTGCCGCTGGACACGGAATTCCTGGATGTTGTGCCCCCTGGCGCGACAGAAGCGCTTTATCAACCGCATCGCCAGGTGATCGCCGAGTCGAGCCAGGTTCAGATCTACGAGGAGCTGACGCAGAACGCCCAGCGGGTTTTCACCACCAGCTTCGTGCAGCGCGTCTTTCACCCGAAGAGACAACCGCCTGACGCCGTTGGGCATTCTGATGCCCGGCACCGACGCATTGGACCCGGTTCGAGGCCAGGTGTCATAGCTGCCACGCCACCGCCGCTTGCAACCCGGAAACCCAGGCCTTCTTCCCCTTCTCGGTGTCCGCGGGCGCGCTGGATCCGGGCTACAACATGACCGACACGGCTGGATTGGTGCAGCATCTGGGGCAGGGCTATGGGCCGCTGGATTTCATGTGGCCGATTGCCGTCCAAGCCCGCTGAGGCGCAATCGGAACGAGGACAGGATCGAGGCATAAGAGGCGGGGCCAGACGTTCCGACAGAACATGGAACCCGGTCGCAGGTCGTCCCTGGTCAGACCGACGATGTCCCCGGCCTAGACCGGAAGAAGGGTTCCGACCGTGGCGACCGAACTCATGAGCGACTTTCGACCCCACAGACGGCCTACCATTCGTAGACTTCCATTCGCTTCGCCGTCAGCTCGTATCCCGTCTGCGCCAAATCGGTCGTTTGCAACTGCGTCCGCATGAGGCCCGTCACCCAGACCGGGTCCCAAAGCTGGTTGCTGGGCCAGGGCGTCTCGGCTGTGACGACAACCAATTGGTTCGCGGGCGGGGGCGGAACATGGATGCAGGCCCCGACATAGGGCACGAGCAGGAAGCCTGTCACACCGGCAGCGCTCATCTCGAGCGGGATGATGAAGCCCGGCATGCGGATCAAAACCCCGTCCAGGGCCTCGTTCAGCTTGGTGGCGTTGGCATCGAAGATCGGGTTCCAAGTATCGTTGAACACGTCCATCTCGCCTTCGCCGATGATCTGGGCATAAGGCACGCCCGGCGGGATCAGATCGTCCCAACCAATCTGGCGCAGGGCGGCACGGGCGGTTCCAGGGAAGGCCAGGGCAGCGGCGCCCAGGGCCAGGACGAACCGGCGAGAGGGGGTCATGTGCAGGCTCCTCATGTTCGGACCATCATACCATCGGCCAGAGAGAGTTTGTAGGCGCGGAATGCGGGGACCAGGCTCACCACCGCGCCTGCGGCAACCACGCCCAGAAGAACCCAGACTTCCCGCATGGACGGGGCGTCGATGGGCAACCAGAGACCGAAGGCCGCATCGACCATAGGCTGCGCAACGACGAGGCCGAGATAGAGCAGGACAAGGCCGAGCAATGCGCCGATGGCCGCCATCAGCATCGCTTCCAGCACCAACAGCCCGAGGATCGTCGCGGGGCGGGCGCCCATGGCGCGGAAGATCGCCATCTCACGGCGGCGTTCGTTGAGGCTGGAAAAGATCGTGGCCATCATCCCAATCAGCGCCGTGACGACGACCATGGCCGACACCCCCAGCAGCGCCGTTTCGGCGACGCCCACGATGGCCCAGAGTTCCTGCAAGGCAACCCCGGGCAGCACGGCCAGCAACGGCTCTTCGGGGTATTCGTTGATCGCGCGCTGTAGCGCGAAGGTTTGCAGCGGGCTGTCGATCCCCACCAGCGCCGCCGTGACAGCCTGGGGTGTCAGGTCCATCTGGCGGATTGTCTCGACCGGGGTGGATTGGCCGGGGATCTGGGCGCCGCCGCGCCAATCCACGTGGATCGCCTCGATGGCTTCCATGCTGACGATGACGGTGCGATCCACCGGCGTGCCGGTCTTCTCCAATATGCCCGAGATGCGAAAGGGCTGATCCTTGTGCTCGGTGAACGAGGCGAGCCCGTGGGCCACGATAATGGGGTCATCGACCGCATAGCCCAGCGTCGCGGCCACGTCGGCGCCGATCACCGCGTCGAACAGGTCGGCCATGATCGCCCCGTCCGACACGGCGAGCGCGCGGCCCTGTCGATACTTGTAGCGCTCGAAAAAGGCGGTGCTCGTGCCCATGACGCGGAACTGCCGGTGGCTGTCGCCCAGCGAGATGGGCACGATCCAGTCCACTTCGGGCCGCGCGGCGATGTCCTGGTAACTTTCCCAGGTGACGTTGTTCGTCGCATTTCCGATGCGGAAGACCGAATAGAGCAACAGTTGCACGGATCCGGACCGCGCCCCCACGATCAGATCGGTGCCAGAGATCGTGTCGGCAAAGCTCGCCTTCGCGCCGGTCCGCACCTTTTCGACGCCCAGGAAAAGCGCGACCGACAAGGCGATGGCCAAAACGGTCATGGCAACCGTCAGGACCCGGGCGCCCAGCGATGCGACGGCCAAGCGCAGGATCATGCGGCCCGCCTGTCGATGGTCGCGATGTCTTCGATCCGCACGACCCGGTCGAAACGCGCGCCCAACCGAGGATCGTGGCTGACCATCAGAAGCGAGGCGCGGCTGGCCGCGACCTGCGCGAACATCAGGTCAAGAAAGGCGGCCTGGCTGCCCGCATCCAGCGATGACGTCGGCTCGTCGGCGATAACCAGGGGCGGCTGCCCGATCAAGGCGCGGGCGACGGCCACCCGCTGCTGCTGGCCGACGCTGAGCGTCGCGGCCTTGGCGGCCAAGATGCCGTACGGCAGACCGAGATCGGCGCAGAGCGTTCGGGCGGCCGCCTGCGCCGCTCCGGCGCGTTTGCGCCGTTGGGGCGCGAAGCGCAGGGGCAGCAGGATGTTGTCGGAAACGGTCCCGAAGGGCAGCAAGTTGAATTGCTGGAAGATCACGCCGATCCGTTCCGCCCGGAACCGGTCGCGGCCCGCGCCCGACAGATCCGACAGATCTGCCCCTGCCACCAGGATCGTGCCCGCATCCGGCTGCACCGTGCCGCAGATCAGCGACAGCAGGGTCGACTTGCCCGAGCCGCTTTCGCCCAGCATCAGGACCGTCTCGCCCTGCGCCAGCCGAAAATCCGCAACCGACAGCATGAAAGATGCCCGGCCCGGCCAGCGGAACCGGACATCCGTCAGCGCCAAGATCGGGCCTGCATCATCCAAGGTCAGAACATGCCGGTCAGGTCCAGCGACGGCGCCTCCCGCATGACCTCAAAGGCTTGGGCCCCCGAATTGGTGACGATCTGCACCTCCAATTCGCGCGCGTTCTCGAACATATCGAAGTAAGCGAAGGTGATCTCCGAAAGCGCGTCGGAATCGCCGCAAGTCAGGGTGTACTCGGCGTGGAATTCACTATGCGATGCCTCGGCGGCATCGGCATGGTCGTCGTGATCGTGGTCGTGGTGATGGCTCGCGCGCTCGGCACGGCCCGCGTGGCCATGCCCATGCGCGGCATGGTCTTCGTGCC
>JBCDCW010000225.1:0-6140 GCA_039180995.1 Pseudomonadota bacterium | reverse complement strand
TGTCAGAGCGGCACGATCTGCACGTCATGCCCCTTGCAGGCCAACGCGATCTCGCCTTCGCACAAGCGCAGCGCGTCACTGCCGAACACTTCGCGCCGCCAGCCGCGCATCCAATCGCCATTGCGGATCCCGGACGCGATATCGTCCAGATCCGATGCGGTCGCGATCAGCTTCGACGCCACGCCCGCCTGCTCCGCCTTGGCTTTCAGCAAGACCCGCAACAGATCGGCCAACGCACCGTTGATCTGATCGCGGGCGCGGGGCTTGGGCGCGGGCGGCAAATCCTCCTTCGGCAGGGCCAGACCGGCAGCCACGGCCGCTAGGATCCCCTCGGCGATCAGCCCCTTGCGGGCCTCGCGCAGCAACAGGCGCGCCTTGCTCAACTCGCCCATATCCTTGGGCTTGTTGGCCACCAGTTCCAACAGGGCATCGTCCTTGAAGACCCGGGTCCGGGGGATGTCCTGGGTCTGGGCATGCTGTTCGCGAAACGCGGCCAATTCGCGGGCGATGGCCAACTGGCGCGGCGACGGGTTGCGCATCTTCAACCGCTTATAGGCCTCGCGCGGTTCAACCCGATAGGTCGCCGGGTCGCGCAGGACGTCCATCTCTTCCTCGACCCATTTCTTGCGTCCGGTCTTCTGCAATTCGGCCGCCAGATGTTCGTAGATGCCGCGCAGATGGGTCACATCGGCCAGGGCATAACTCTTCTGCGCATCCGACAGCGGCCGCCGGGACCAATCGGTGAAGCGCGACGACTTATCCACCTGGGCCCGCGCGACCTTGCGCACCAGAGTCTCGTAGCCGACCTGTTCGCCGAAGCCGCAGACCATCGCGGCCACTTGGGTATCAAACAGCGGGGCGGGAATCACGTTGCCATCCACCGCGAAGATCTCCAGATCCTGGCGCGCCGCGTGAAACACTTTCACAACGCCGGCATCCTGGAACAAGGCATAAAGCGGGGCCAGGTCCAGGCCGTCGACCAACGGGTCGACCAACACCGCATCGGTCGTGCCGTCGCCGGGATAGGCCAGCTGGATCAGGCAGAGCCTGGAATAATACGTCCGTTCGCGCAGGAATTCGGTGTCGACGGTAACGTAGGGGGCCTGGGCGGCGGCGGCGCAGAACTCGGCCAGAGCGTCGGTCGTGGCCAGCGTGGTGATCGTGCTTGACAAAGGAGGCCTCTTGAACCCGGTACCGGGCCTTCTAGGCGCTTTCCCGGCCAGGGGGAAGAACCAGCGGTGTCCGTTCTCCCTTGGTAAACCGGCGGAGAACGGCCGGGTACAGCCGATGTTCCTGCGCCAGCACCCGGGCGGCCAAACGCTCGGATGTGTCGCCCGGCAGGACGGGCACCCGGGCCTGCCCCAAGATCGGGCCATCGTCCAGGTCGGCCGTGACCTCGTGAACGGTACAGCCGGCCTCGGCGTCGCCGGCGGCGATCGCGCGCGCATGGGTGTCGAGACCGCGATATTTCGGCAGCAAGCTAGGATGGATGTTCAGCATGCGGCCCGCGTAGCGCGCCACGAACCCCGCGGTCAGGATGCGCATGAAACCTGCGAGGGCGATCACATCCGGACGGGCCGCGTCCAAGGCCGCGGCCAGGGCCATCTCGAAGGTCGGCCGGTCCGGGTAGGCGCGATGATCGACCACCGCGCAGCGCACGCCCAGGGCCTCGGCCTTGGCCAGCCCGCCCGCCTCGGGTCGGTTCGACAGGACCAGGACGGGCCGGGCGGGATGGTCGCCCTTCATGTCTTCGACCAGCCGCACCATGTTGGAGCCGCCGCCCGAGATCAGGATCGCGACGCGCGTCACCAGCCGGGCTGTCCCGTATAGGTCACGCCCGCGCCTTCGGTCACGGCCCCCAAGCGGCAGACCCGCTCGCCCTGCCCGGCCAGCAGGTCGGCCAAGGCGTCGGCACGGTCGGGCGCGACCACGGCCACCATGCCGATCCCACAATTGAAGGTCTTGAGCATCTCGTCCCGCGCGATCCCGCCCGTCTGGGCCAGCCAGCCGAAGACCGGCGGCGCGGTCCAGGCCGACAAGTCGACCCGGGCCCCCAACCCGTCCGGCAGCACACGGGGCAGGTTCTCGGTCAGCCCGCCGCCGGTGATATGGGCCAGGGCATGGACCCCACCTGCCCCGACCGCCGCCAGCACCGGCTTGACGTAGAGCCGGGTGGGTACCGCCAGCGCCGCGCCCAGCGACATCTCGGCGAAGGGCGCCGGATCCTCCCAGCCGAGGCCGCCATGGTCGGCCACCCGTCGCACCAGGCTAAATCCGTTGGAATGCACGCCGTCCGAGCCGAGGCCCAGCAGCACATCGCCGACCGCCACGTCGCGGGGCAATTGCGTGCCCCGCTCCAACGCGCCGACGGCGAAACCCGCCAGGTCGAAATCGCCCGCGCCATACATGCCCGGCATCTCGGCCGTCTCGCCGCCGATCAGCGCGCAGCCCGAGGCGGCGCAGCCCTCGGCAATGCCCTCGATCACGCGCGCGGCGGCATCGGTCTCCAACTTGCCGGTGGCGAAGTAATCCAGAAAGAACAGCGGCTCCGCCCCTTGGCACACCAGGTCGTTGACGCACATGGCCACCAGGTCGATGCCGACCCCGTCCAACCGGCCCGTGTCGATGGCCAACCGCAGCTTGGTGCCCACGCCATCGGTGGCCGCCACCAGGATCGGGTCGACGAACCCCGCAGCCTTCAGATCGAACAGCGCCCCGAAGCCGCCCAAGCCCGCCATCGTGCCCGGCCGCTCGGTCGCACGGGCCGCGGGCGCGATCCGGTCGACCAGCGCATTGCCCGCGTCGATATCCACGCCCGCTTCGGCATAGGTCAGGCCGTTCCGTCGCTTGTCCATGGCGCGCTCCCCTGAAGTTGCGCGCGGCCTATCACCTGCGCCGACCGAGCGGCAATGGCCTCAATGCCGTTGCAGGATCGACCGGGCCCCCAGCGCCAGACAGAAACGGTGCAGCGGCACCGCCAGCATGGCCGCGCCGAAAAGCACGGTTCCAGTGACCCGCATCAGGTTGGGCGTCAACTCGAACTGAACGAAGAGCAGCGGCAGAAGCAGAACATTGACGGCGAGATAGGCCGCCGCCGCGATCGCCGACCAAAGCCAGGCCTGCCGCCCGAACGGTGCCTTGGCCGTCAGGCGACCCCAGGCCCGGCCCACGGACAAAGCCGCGACCACGGGGGGGATCATGGCCAGGGTTCCAGCGGGAATGCGCAGCGGGGACCAGAGCGACAAAACCACCGCCGCAACATTCACCGCGAAGATCATCAACACCAGGACACGCAGGTAGTGCCCAAGAAACGGCACTCGCTCTTGACCCACCATCCCGATCTCCCCCGTCGCTTGAGGCCCTTGACCGGCCTTCATCGTTTGGTATCGACCTTATTCGACGGGGGCCCGTAGCTCAATTGGTTAGAGCAGAGCGCTCATAACGCTTTGGTTGCGGGTTCAAGTCCTGCCGGGCCTACCATCGCCGATGGGGCCATTCACCGTCACAGCGGAACGACGATTTCCGCCTTCAGGCCGCCCAAACCCGACTGCCCCAGGCGCAGCATGCCGCCGTGGGACCGGGCCACGTCGCGCACGATCGACAACCCCAGCCCGACATTTCCCGCCGTGTTAGAGCGCGCGGTTTCCAGCCGAGCGAAGGGTTTCACGGCATCGGCCCGGTTCGCTTGAGGGATGCCAGGCCCGTCATCTTCCACGGCGATGACCAGCGTTGTCTCGGAAACCGTCGCCCAGACACGCGCGGTCGACCCATAGCGGAGCGCGTTGCCGACGAGGTTGGCCACGGCGCGGCCCATCGCGTCGGGGTAAATCGTGACATCCGCCTCTGGCGCGTCGATCACCAGATTGGTTTCCGGCGCGCCGAGATCGACGGCATCCTCCAACAGCGCCCGCAGGCCCACGGCCCGCCGGGCCGCCGTCGCCTCTTCGCTCGCAAAGTCCAGGAAGGTGTCGATGATCCGCTCCATCGCGGCGAGGTCCCGTTCAAGGGCGCCAACCTCCTCGCCCTCCATCATCGACAGTTCCAGCCGCATCCGCGTCAGCGGCGTGCGGAGGTCGTGGCTGACCCCCGACAGGAGCAGCGTCCGCTGTTCGATATGCCGTTCGATCCGGGCCCGCATGTCGAGAAAAGCAGTGCCGGCCGCCCGAACTTCGCGCGCACCCGTGGGCTTATAGCTTGTCATCTCGCCGCGCCCGAAGGCCTCGGCGGCATTGGCCAACCGGCTGATCGGCCGAATTTGCCGGCGCATGAACAGCATGCTGAGAGCCGTCATGATCAAAGCCGTGGCCACCATCAGAACCAACAATTGATGCGGATTCGACGCCGATACGTTCGAGCGCGGGAACACCATCCGCATCCCGTCGGCGAATTCGATCTGGATCGTCTTGCGAACGCCGCTGACATTGATGGCCACCAGATCCGGAAAGCCCTGGCGCAATCGTTCCTGCATGGCGCGCCCGGCCAGGTCCCACCACCGCACATACGGCTCCACCGAGGCGTAATCGAGCCCAATCTCCAACGACGGCGCCAAATCCGGTTGTTCCCGCAGCAACGCGATTTCGCGCGATAGATTGGTGGTCATCTGGATCGTGACATCTTCATAATGCCGTTGCAGGAACATCACGGCGACGGCCAATTGGATGGTCAGAATCGGAACGATGAGGATCAGCGCGGCCTGGGCATAGAAACTGCGCGGCAACCAGCGCCGCGCGAAGGCTTTCCGGGCGGCGGACAGATCGGCGACGGGATCGGAGGTCGTAGACATGGCGGAAGTGTATGCCTCTGACGCGGCGGGGGAAAGCTTGCTCGTTCGCGTGCTGGCCGCCAATCCGTCCCCGATGACGGCCCAGGGCACCAACAGCTACGTGATCGGGACGTCCGACCTGGCGGTGATCGACCCGGGCCCCGCCCTGGTCAGCCATCTGGACGCGCTGGACGCCGTGATCGCGGGCCGCCCCGTTCGCGCTATCTTGGTCACCCATGCGCACCTGGATCATGCGCCCGCCGCCGCCATCCTGGCGCGCCGCACCGGCGGGCCCGTCCTGGCCTTCGGCTTACTCCCGGCCGATCATGCAGCAGACGCCATCGGCGGCGGCGAAGGCGTCGACCGGGCCTTCCGCCCAGATCGTGCCCTGGCCGATGGCGACACGGTCTCTGGCACCGGCTGGACCCTGCGGGCGCTGCACACGCCCGGCCACATGCCCGACCATCTCAGCTTCCACTGGGCGGAGACCAACACCACGTTCACCGGCGACACCGTGATGGGCTGGGCCAGCACCATGATTTCGCCGCCCGAAGGCGATTTGGGCGCGTTCTACGGCAGCCTGGACATCCTGGAAGACCTGGCCGCCCGCCGCTTCTATCCCGGACATGGCGCGACCGTCGACGCCCCTGCGGAGCGCTGCCAGGCCCTGCGCGCCCACCGTCGGGCGCGCACCGAGGCCATCTTGGCCGCCCTGCCAGAGGCACCCACCATCCCGGACCTGGTCCGCGGCATCTATGCCGAAACACCCCCAGCCCTACATGGTGCCGCCGCGCGCAACGTGTTGGCCCATCTTCTCCAGCTTGCGAAAGACGGCTGCGTCCGCGCCGATCCGGCCCCCGGCACGCGGGCCCGCTGGTATCTGATCTGACGACCCAAATCCCCCTTGCACCATCCATCCCGCCCAGCTATGTCGCACACCGGTATTCCGGCGTAGCTCAGCGGTAGAGCAGTTGACTGTTAATCAATTGGTCGTAGGTTCGATCCCTACCGCCGGAGCCAAGATAAACCCTCTAGGTCAGCGACTTAGAGGGTTTTTCTTTTCCCAAACTTTCTCGCGTAAGGCGGCGAAGTAAGGCCCGCGTAAGGCTCGGGACGCTTCCGTTTGATGGCTTCGCCCGTGTTTGGTTTCCTCTTCCACACCCGCCAAGGCGTTCAAATCTGGCACAATTCTCCCCGTGCTGCTATCAACCTGCCCAAAGGACGACCGGGGGCAGGACATGGGCAAGGAATACGCGGGAGCAATCGCTGCGCGCGGGCTGACCATATACGACGAGATCGAAGTCGGGGACCCCGTGCTGTGGGTCCCCACGCCCGAGCTAGAGGAGTTTCTCAATGAGAAACTTGTTGGAACCGGCGG
>JBCDCW010000224.1:0-6226 GCA_039180995.1 Pseudomonadota bacterium | reverse complement strand
GCCCCTAAGGGTTGCTTGAAAAAACTTGAAATGTCAGGGGCTTGCCCCCCCCGGAAGCCCAGGATAGCCGGTCTCAGGCAGAGGACGGACGACCTTATCGGAACGCCGCGCAGGGATCCCCGCGCTGCGGCGCCGGTGCATCGAAAACCACGTCGCCCCCTGGGGGAACCACACCGTCCTCGCCCTGCACGACGGCGACAACCTCCACATCCGGCCGCACATGGGCGATGGCCGCGGGCACGCCCCAGTCGGCGCGGGCATGGCCGTTCCCGGCGATCAACACGATAGGCCCACCATAATCGTCGAACGCCGCCAATGTCCGCGCCGCGAATTGCGCGTCCATCTCGCGCTGGCGATCCACGAATTGCGGCAACACATCCTCGGGGAGCGCGCCGCAATGGGCGTCGGCCTGCAATTGCTCACGGGCGGCTTGCTGCTCGGGCGGCAGCGGCGCCGCTAGCCCGTAATCGGACAGGTCCCCCGTCGACCCGGCCGCGCCGACAATCGGCGTCTCGGGGTTGGCCATGATCGGCGCGTACATGGCGATGTCGGGCCAGCCCATATCGGACCAATCCAAGAGCTGTTCCAACACTTGCGGATCACGTGGAATGGTCGGGTCGATGCGGTCGGCTTGTTCGGCCGTCAGCATTTCAAACACGATGGCGGCGGGCGCGATTTCGGCCACCAGACGCGCCTGCGTCTCGTGGTGGGTTGGGTTATCGTGCCGTTCGCCCAGGATATAGATATCGGCGGGCGGCAATTCGGCCGCCATCGCCATACCCGCAAGAAGGACCAAAATGGCCCCCCCGAAGAAACGCATCAGCCCAGGAAGCCCATCACTTCGCGCGACTGCTTTTCCAACGACTTGCGCATCTTGGCGAAGGCCGCGGCTTCCAACTGGCGCACGCGTTCCTTGGACAGCGACAACTCGTTGCCCAAGCTCTCCAACGTGCGGGGGTCTTCGCGCAGCTTGCGTTCGCGGACAATGAACCGTTCCCGGTCGTTTAGAGACGAGAGGGCTGTCAGCAGCCATTCGCGGAGCATGGCGTTATCATGGGTGAGTTCGACCGTTTCGTCGGCCTGGACCGAATTGTCCTCCAGCGTGTCGATCCATTCGCGTCCGTCTTCGTCCGACGATTGCGTCGCGTTCAGGCTGAAATCGGAGCCCGACAGGCGGCCTTCCATCATCTCCACGTCGTGCAGCGGCACGCCGACCTCAGTGGCGATTTTCTCACGCAGGGTCTGACGGTCAATCGTGATGCCCTCGGCCATGGCCTCGCGTTCGAGCCGGGCCTGAACGCGACGCAGGTTGAAGAACAGCGATTTCTGAGAGGAGGTCGAGCCGGTCCGCACCATGGACCAATTGCGCATCACGTAATCTTGGATCGACGCTTTTATCCACCACACTGCGTAGGTCGAGAACCGGACGCCGCGATCCGGGTCGAACTTTTCGGCCGCCTTCATCAACCCCAGACCGGCCTCCTGGATCAGGTCGTTCATGGGCGCGCCATAGCGCTTGAACTTGGCCGCCATGGAGATGGCGAGGCGCATATATGCGGTGATCAGCCGGTGCAGGCTTTCCTCGCACCGTTCGTCGCGCCAGGCATAGGCCAGCCGCAGTTCGGTCTCCGCGTCAAGAAGCTCGGCCTTCATGGCGCGTCTTGACAGGGACATGTCGCTGTTGAAATCGAGTGCCATCTTCTCGCCCCCCAGGGTCAAATTCAGGTCAGCCGATTATCGGCGTCTAAAAGGGTTACGGAGGTCCAACCTGGGCGGATCAAAAAAAGTTTCGCAGGAAAGTCCGTGGCTTCACAAAAAATACCGGAACTCACCCTTGTCTTGGGTCACGCATCCTCGGGGAAATCCGCCTGGGCCGAGGCGATGATCGCGTCCAGCAACCTGAGATTGACCTATGTCGCGACGGCCCGCCTGGGCGATGCGGAGATGGCCGCGAAGGCCCGGGACCATGCCGCGCGGCGGGGATCCGAATGGGCCCTGGTGGAGGAACCGGTGGATCTGGCCCGGGCCTGCGCGGCACGCGCCGAGGGCGAGGCCGTGCTGATCGACTGTGCGACCATGTGGCTGACGAACTTGCTGATGGACGAGGTCGATTGGGCGCCGTTCGCGCGGGCTTGGATCGCCGCGATGGCCGCGTCATCTGCCCGGTTCGTGGTGGTCAGCAACGATGTGGGCGGCGGCGTGACGCCCGATAACGCGTTGGCCCGGCGCTTCCAGCGAGCGCAGGGGGCGCTGAACCAGCAGCTGGCGGCAGCGGCCGACCGGGTGGTGCTGGTGACGGCCGGGCTGTCGCAGGTTTTGAAATGAAGCGACTATGGTTCGTGCGCCACGGGCCAACCCATGCGCGGCGCATGGTGGGCTGGACCGACCTGCCCGCCGACCTGTCGGACGTCGCCAAAATCGCCCGCCTGGCCGCCGCGTTGCCCAATGCGCCGGTCGTATCGTCGGACCTGATCCGGGCGGTGGCGACGGCGGATGCGATCCAGGAGGACCGGCGCCGCCTGCCCCATTCCGCTGAACTGCGAGAGTTCCACTACGGCGACTGGGAGGACCGTGCGATTGCCGACCTGCCGGAGGCCGAGACCCGACCTTACTTCGAGACGCCGGGAGACCTGCGCGCCCCAAACGGCGAATCGTGGAACGACGTGGCCGGACGGGTCGAGGCAGCCTTGACCAGGTTGCCCCCGGGGGACGTGATCGTGGTCTGCCATTTCGGCGTGATCCTGACCCAGTGGGCCAAAGCGACCGGGCAAATGCCCGCCCAGGCGCTGGCCCAACCGATCGGCAATCTGAGTCTGACACGCATCGACTGGACCGCGTCTGGTCCGGTTCCCGTTTTCGCGGACCGGCATCCCTGACAGGCCGCGATCCAGACGGTTCGAGCCGATGGGCCTATCCCGCGCGGGATGGGGCGGATGGTTGGCGGCGAAGGGTTCGCGAAATGGGCCATCGCGATCCGTCATGGGGCCATCACGGTTTGTCGTTGGACCTTGGCGCGCAGCTCCGCCAGGTTCGCGGCTATGATTTATGACCTCCTGATCGGCGACCGCTCCTATTCCTCCTGGTCGTTGCGCGGCTGGCTGTTATTCGCCGCCTTCGACCTGCCCGTGCGGATCACCGTCGCGCCCATGTATGCGCCGGGTTTTCTGCCCAAGTTGCAGACTTGGTGGCCATCCGCGCGCACGGTCCCCATCGCCCGCGCGGCCGATGGTGCGGTCTGGACCGACAGCCTGGCCATCGCGGAGGGCCTTGCCGACCGCCACCCCGAGGCAGGGCACTGGCCGGAGGACCCGGCCCTGCGCGCCTTGGCCAGATCGCTGGTCAGCGAGATGCATTCCGGTTTCACCGCGCTGCGCGGCGCCTGTCCGATGAACCTGCGCACCGCGTGGTCCGGCTTTGCGCCATCTCAGGATGTCCGAAACGATCTGGCCCGTCTGGACCTGCTCTGGGGATTGGCGCGCGAGCATGCTGGAAGCGGGCCATGGCTGCTGGGGCCTTACACGGCGGCGGATGCTTTCTTCGCCCCGGTGGCCATGCGGATCGCGGGCTATGGCTTGCCCATCGGGCCCGTTGGCCGGGCCTATGTGGACACGCATCTGGCGCATGCGCCCTTACGGACATGGCGGACCGAGGGCGAGGCCGCAGACCGGACCATCGCTGAATACGACATGGGCCTGCCGCGCCTCCCGTTCCCGGTGGGATAAAATCGTCGGATGGGCGCGCCGCGGTCGGTGGGCTGTGTCGGCCCCGGGCCGAGCGGGTTCGGGTGGTTCACCGTACCAGGCCGACGATGTCGTAGGTCTTCTCAAGGATCGGGACGGTAATTTCCCTTGCGCGGGCCGCGCCGCGGGCCAGGATGCGGTCGATCTCGGCCGGGTCGGCCATCAGGCGGGACATCTCGGTCGAGATGGGGGCCAGCTTGGTGACGGCCAGATCGGCCAGGTCTTGCTTGAAGTAGCCGAACAACGCGCCCTCCTTCTCGGCCAGGATGTCCTCGACCGAGCGGTCCGACAGGGCCGCGTAGATATTGACAAGGTTCCGCGCGTCCGGTCGATCTGCCAGCCCCGCGGCCGAGCCGGGCAGCGGGTCGGGATCGGTCTTGGCCTTCTTGAACTTCTTGGCGATGGCATCGGCGTCGTCAGTCAGGTTGATCCGGCTCGCGTCGACGGGGTCGGATTTGGACATTTTCTTGGTGCCGTCCCGCAGGCTCATGATCCGGGTGGCGACGCCCTCGATGACCGGCTCGGTCAAAGGGAAGAAGTCGACGCCGTAATCATGGTTGAACTTGGCGGCGATGTCGCGGGTCAGTTCCAGATGCTGCTTCTGGTCGTCGCCCACGGGCACATGGGTCGCGTGGTAGAGCAGGATGTCGGCGGCCATGAGCGCGGGATAGGCGAAGAGGCCCAGCGACGCGCCCTCGGCGTCCTTGCCGGCCTTGTCTTTCCATTGCGTCATGCGGTCCATCCAACCCATGCGGGCCACGCAGTTGAAGATCCAGCCCAGCTGGGCGTGTTCGGGCACCTGGCTCTGATTGATGAGGATGGACGTCTCCGGGTCGATCCCCGCGGCGATGAACCCGGCGCAGAGTTCGCGCGTGTTGTGGCGCAACTCCTTGGGATCGAGCAGCTTCGCGGTGATGGCGTGCAGGTCGACCATGCAGAACACCGTCTCGTGGGTTCCGGCATTCTGCATGGCGACGAATTTGACCATGGCGCCCAGGTAATTTCCCAAAGTCAGGCCGCCAGACGGCTGGATGCCCGAGAAGACACGGGGGGTGAAGTCGGGCATGGGGCGCTCCGGGGATGGTCTGGCATTACGGTGGCGCATCGCTTAGTCGGCGCCACGACCCCCGTCAACGCGGAGCACGCCCATGGCCTGGACCGGCGATCCCCGAAACCAAAGCCCCTTCAATGCCCTGCCACCGGTGGTGGCGGCGATGACGGTGCTGATCGCAGGGATCGAAGCCCTGTTCCAGGCGGGCGCGGCGGGCGTGATCGGCGGGCGCGCAGGGGCGGCCTGGCGGCTGGATGCGATCCGCGATTGGGCGGTGTTCGATCAGGTCGCCGCCTGGATGCTGGAAACCGGGCGGTTCCCCCTGGGCGAGGCGGCGCGGATCCTGACCTATCCGCTGATCCATACCGGGTTCGGGCATGCGGCCTTCGTCTGCGTCTTCGTGCTGGCGCTCGGGAACGTGATCGCGCCGTTCTATGCGACCTGGCGGATCCCCGCGATCTTCTGGGGCAGCGCGATGGCCGGGGCCTTGGCCTATGTGGCGATCTTCGACGCGGTGGGGCCTTTGACCGGCGGTTTCACGGGGGCCTACGGATTGATTGGGGCGTTCACCTATCTGTCGCGGCGGGGGCTGACGCGGCTGGACCCGGACCGGGCGTTCCTGCTGATCGGGTTCCTGCTGGCGATCCAGCCGATCTTCGGCTTGGCCTCGGGGTCGGGCTTCGCCTGGGTGCCCAATTGGATCGCCGAGGCGGCGGGCGCGGCGGCGGGTTACGGCCTGGCCTCGCTGCTGTTTCCGGGCGGGATGGCCCGGTTGTTGGGTCGACTGCGTCAGCGCTGACGGCGGAAGGCCACCCGCAGTTCCGCCCAGCGGACGGCGCGGAACAGGAAGGCCAGGCCGAAGAACCAGACGACGCCCGTCAGGACCAGCGCGACCAGACCCAGCGCGCGCCAGGGCCCGCCCAGGACGGGCCCCCAGACGAGGACCGTGAACCAGAGCACGACGCCCATGCCCAAGGCCGCCAGGATCACGCGCCAGATCCGGGTCTTGGCGCGGGCGTCCAGGGTCGCGACCTCGCCCAGGCGGCGGGCGCCTCGCCAGAGCAGGATGACCATGGCCCAGGCGGCGATGGTGGTGCCCAGCGCGGCGGCGGGCCAGCCGATCAGGAAAGACAGGCCGATGGCGACGACGGCATTCACCACCAGCGCGACCAGCGCGTAGCGGAGCGGGGTCTTGGTGTCCTCGCGCGCGAAATAGAGGGGTTGCAGGACCTTTTGCAGCACGAAGGCCGGCAGGCCGAGGGCGTAGATTGTGAGCGCAAGCGCAGTGGCCGCCGTGTCGTCCACGCCGAAGGCGCCGCGCTGGAACAGGATCGAGATGATCGGGATCGACAGCACGGCCAGGCCCACGGCCGAGGGGATGGTGAGCAGCCAGGAGAACTCGAACGCGCGGGAATAGGCCGCGCGCTGGCCCTGG
>JBCDCW010000223.1:0-6228 GCA_039180995.1 Pseudomonadota bacterium | reverse complement strand
TCGAGCGCGCCCATTTTGGCGGTGCCGCAGGGATGATAGGCACTTTCGATATGGTCGCGCAGGAAAGCGTCGATCGCCGCGTCGCTTTGCGCGCCCTCGCCGGGCTGGATCTCGGCGCCCCGAAAATCGTCGAAGGCCGGTTGCGAGAGGATCTCCCGGGTCAGCCGGACGCCCCGCCGGAAATCGACCCAATCGTCGTCGTGGCTCATGTAGTTGAACAGGATCGACGGAGCCGCCGCCGGATCGCCCGAGGTCAGGCGAACGCGCCCACGGGATTTGGCCCGCATGGGGCCGATATGGGCCTGAAAGCCGTGGCCTTCGACCGGTGCCTTGCCATCGTAGCGCACGGCGATGGGGAGGAAGTGAAACTGGAGATCCGGATACTTCACCCCTGCCTTGGAGCGGATGAACCCGGTGCTTTCAAATTGGTTCGACGATCCCGGTCCTGTCCGGGTCAGCAGCCAGCGGGCGCCGACATAGGCTTTGCCCAAAAGGTTCCAATACCGGAAGAGACTGACCGGGCGGGTCGCGGCGACCTGGATATAGACTTCGGGATGGTCCTGCAGATTGGCCCCGACGCCCGGCCGATCGGCGACGATGTCGATGCCATGTTCGCTCAGGTGGGCGCCCGCGCCGATGCCGGACAGCATCAGCAGCTTGGGCGTGTTGATGGCCGACGCGGCCAGGACGACCTCGGCGCGGGCCTGGATGACCTCGGTCCGGCCAGCCCGCGAGACTTCGACACCCACAGCGCGGCCGTTCTGGATGACCACCCGGCGCGCCAGGGCCCGCAGGACCGCGCAGCGCCCGCCTTTCAGCGCGGGTCTGAGATAAGCGTCCGCGGCCGACCAGCGTCGACCGTGGTGGACCGTCATGTCCTTCGGTCCGAACCCCTCCTGCTGGGCCCCGTTGTAATCGGCCGTCAGGGGGTATCCGGCCTGGCGGCCCGCCTCGACGAAGGCGCGTGTGAGAGGGTTGTCCCGACGGCCCCGCGTGACGTGCAGCGGCCCGTCCGAGCCCCGGCGCGCCGGGTCGCCGCCATGGCCGCCATCGGTCCAGTCCTCCATCCGCCGAAAATACGGCTCCACATCCGCATAGGCCCAACCGGCGGCGCCGATCTCGGCCCAATGGTCGAAGTCGCAGGCATGGCCGCGCACATAGACCATGCCGTTGATGCTGCTGGACCCGCCAATGACCTTGCCGCGCGGACAGGCGAGGCGGCGGTTGTTGAGATGCGGCTCCGGCTCGGTGCGGAAGCCCCAATCGTAGCGGGCCATGTTCATCGGATAGCTCAGCGCGCCGGGCATCTTGATGAACGGTCCGGCATCCGATCCGCCATGTTCGATGACCAGCACGGATCGCCCGGCCTCCGCCAATCGATACGCGATGGCGCATCCGGCAGAACCGGCACCGACGATCACGTAATCCGCGATCATCCGGCCAGATATCCCCCGACCAGCGAGACGAAAGCACCGAGATGAACCACCATGATCGCCCGGTCTTTCCACAGAACCCCGACGGCGAACCACGGCACGATGCCCACGACGAAAGCATAGACGTTCCATGGCGCCCGGCCGAGCCCCGTCGGACCGTAACCGACGAGTTGAACGATCGTGGCGACCCATTTCACGACATCGACCGTGGGACGGGCCAACGACGGCGCGGCAGACATCAATCGGACCCCGGACGTGGACGGGCGGATGGCGCAAGGGCGCGCGGTCGCCATCGGGCGGTTCATGCGTAGGCTTCCAGAAGCAAATCAGTCACCGCCTCGACGGAGGCGATCAGCTTGGCCCCGTCTGCTGGCCCCGATTGAGCGGCTTCGCGGACGAAATGCCCGTCGATCAGCGCGGCCAGCGTCTCGGCCAGGTTGGGCGCGTCGGATCCCACCAGGGGGCGCAAAGCGTACAGCAGGTTCGACCGTAATCGCGCCTGGTAGAGCAGCAACAATCGGCGTGCGACCGGGTCTCCCTGGGCGCGGACATAGAAGGCCAGCCAAGCGACGATCACCTCGCGCTGAAAACTGGCTTGGCCGAAACTGGCTCGGATTGTTGCGGAAAGGCGCGCGCGCGGCGTGCCTGCCGCGACCAGCGCTTGCCGATGGTCGGCGGCCAATTGGCGGAGGATTTGGCGCATGGCGGCGATCAGAATCCGGTCCTTCGATCCGAAGTAATGGTGCGCCAAGGCCGAGGACACACCTGCCCGCCTTGCGATGCGGCCCACGGTGACGTCCAAGGACCCCCTTGCCGCGATCTCGGCGATGGCGGCATCGACCAAGGAGGCTTTGCGACTGAGTTCGGTCGAGATGCGGCTCATCGGTCTTTCCAAGGCTTGACGCTTTCCCATGCCCGAACTTGATTGACCAGTCAATCAACCCGCACTGGCAGAGTCTTAGATAATCAATGGCTTGACGATCCAGCCCTCAACACACCATGCTAAATGACGATGGCAAAACCAACATCTCCCAAACATCTCGCCCAATTGCTCGACAGGCTGGCCCCGGCGCTGCGCCGGGCACAGGGCCGGGGTGACGCAAGGGCACCGCGCATCGCGGCGCTCTCGAAGTTGCACGACGATGGTCCGATGACGATGCGCGACCTCGCACTCCACCTTGGGGTCTCGCCCCAAGCCGTCACCGGCCTGGTGGACACCCTGGAAGCCGAAGGTGTGGTGATGCGCGAACGACACCCGACCGATCGCCGCAAAACGGTGATCCGCCTGTCGGATCACGCCCGCGACGCGGTTAAGGCCGCCCGAACCGAGCGCGCACAGGCGCTGGCCGCGCTGTTCAACGACGTGCCCAAAGCCGACCGAGCGGCCTTTGCCCGCGTGGTCGAGGCCTTGCTGGACCGGCTGGGCTAGACCACCTGATTTGCCTTGGGCTGTCGAGCCCGTCCGGTCAGGACGGGTCTTTGGTCATCCGTAAATAGGGGAAATGGGTGGTGAAGTCGCCGAATTTCGCCTTGGCATCTTCGTCCGAGACGGTGGCGGGGATGACCACGTCCTGCCCATGCTGCCAATTGGCCGGCATCGCGACGCCATGCTTCGCCGCCGCTTGCAGCGCGTCCACGGCGCGCAGGATCTCGGCGAAGTTGCGGCCGACATTCATCGGATAGGTCATGGACAGCTTCAGCTGTTTGTCCGGCCCGATGATGTAGACCGAGCGCACCGTGGCCGTGTCATTGGGTGTCCGCCCATCGGGCAGGTAGGCATCGGCGGGCAGCATGTCATAGGCCTTGGACACGGCAAGCCCCTCATCGGCGATGATCGGGAAACCCGCCTTAGCGCCGCCGAAGGTTTCGATATCGCCCTTCCATTTCTTGTGGTCCTCGACCCCGTCCACCGAGATACCGATGACCTTGACGCCGCGCTTGTCCCAATCGTCGGAAAGCTGAGCGACGGCGCCGAACTCGGTCGTGCAGACAGGGGTGAAGTCCTTGGGATGGCTGAACAGGATCGCCCAGCTATCGCCGATCCAATCGTGGAATTTGATCGGGCCGTCGCTGGTATCGGCTTCGAAATCGGGGACGACTTGGTTGATGCGCAGGCTCATGCTGGCCTCCTCTGGCTGACCTGGGGGCATGTCTACGCCCCAGCCCCGGCAGAGGGAAGGCGCCCGATCACGGCGCGCTCGCCCCGCGCTCACCGCATTGGCATCGCCGCGTGACGGATCTCACGCGGGCGTGGTTTGAGCGGATCGGTGCCTGGCCATAATTCCAATCCAGACCCGGCACCGAGGCCGGACAGCCAAGGATATTTGCCATGACCCCCATCGCTCGCATCGTGTTTGCCGCCGCCCTGGGCGCAGTCGCGTTCACCGCCGCCCCCACGGTCTTCGCTCAGACCGTTAGCGCATCAGGCCAATTCACCGGCAAAAACCGCCATGTCACCACCGGTGGCGTCACCATCCAACGCGGCGCCGACGGCACCAACTATGTCGTACTGGGCAACAATTTCAGCCTGGACGGCGCGCCCGACCCCCATGTGCTTCTGGCACGGCCCGATAACGGCGCCATCGACCTGGGTCTTCTGCGGTCGAATGATGGCGGCCAGACCTACCAAGTGCCCGCGGGCGTCGACGTGTCGGCCTTCAACCGCGTGATCATCTGGTGCGAGCGGTTTTCGGTTTCCCTCGGCTCGGCGAATCTGTCGTGACCCGTCGTGAAAGGCCGGAACCCATGCGCTTCGTGTCGCAAGCGCTCCATGCCTATATCGACTATCCGGTGGCTCTGGGTCTGATCGCCATGCCCGCGATCCTGGGGCTGATGCCGCTGGCCATGGGCCTGTCGGTCGCGGCCGGGTTGGCGGCCTTGCTGCTGACGGCCCTGACGGATCATGAAACGGGTGTGATCCGCGTGCTGCCGTATAAGATGCACCTGGCCGTGGACGCCCTGGTGGGCATGGCCTTCCTAGCCGCCCCGGTGGTGTTCGGCTTGCACGGCATTGATGCCGCTTACTTTCTAGTGGTGGGCGTCACGGTCTTGCTGATGATCGCGGCCCACCGGCCCGACTCGACAATGTCGGTTGCCTAGAACGGACAGGGCACGTCGAGCCGCAGGACGCGGCCAGTGCCGGGATGTTCAAATTTGAGCCCCTCCGCGTGGAGCATCATGCGCGGAGGGGCATCCCGTATAGGCCCGTCGGCATAGAAGGGATCGCCCAGGATCGGGTGCCCCAGTTCCTTCATATGCACCCGCAATTGATGCGACCGTCCAGTGCGCGGCATCAACTTCATCCGGGTCGTGTCGCCTTCGACCGCCAGTCGCGTCCAATCGGTGATGGCGGGCTTTCCGGTGTCGTGGTTCACATGTTGCAGCGGACGGTTCGGCCAATCGACGATCAGCGGAAGATCAATGGTTCCAGATGGCGCGGCCACCTGCCCCGCGACACGGGCGATGTAGCGCTTCTTGACGCGCTTGGTCTCGAACAATCGCCCCATGGCGCGCTGTGCGGCTTTGGTCAGGGCGAAGACCATAATGCCGGATGTGTCCCGATCCAGGCGGTGGCAGAGCAAGACCTCGGGATACTCGGCTTCGAGCCGGGACAGCAGCGAATCCGCAAGATGATCGCCCCGCCCCGGAACCGACAGCAGGCCTTGGGGCTTGTCCACGACCAGCAGATCGTCGTCGCGATGCACCACGGCGATGGGATCGGTCGGCGGATCGTAAGGGGTGGACGGGCCCGTCATCCGTCGGCCCTAGCCCAAGGGCCTGGCTGCCACCAGAGCGACCGACGGTGATGGGTGTTGGAACAAGGGGTGATTGGGGGCATTATACCGGCATGAAACGTTTCATCGCCGCCGCCGCCCTGACCGCCCTTCCCGCAACCGCTCAGGAGGTCGGAGAAGTGGGCGTCGACTGGGTGGGCAACGATATCATCATCGAGGCCATCGCCGATCCCAAGGTCGAGGGCGTGACCTGTCATATCGCCTATTTCGAGCGGTCGCTGATCGACCGGCTGAGCCAGGGGAATTGGTTCGAGGACCCGTCCAACGCCTCGATCGCCTGCCGCCAGACCGGTCCGATCGTCCTGGGCGATATCGACAGGTCCAAGGGGGGAGAGCAGGTCTTTCGAGAGGGTCGGTCGATTATCCTGAAGACGTTGCGGATCAAGCGGATTTTCGATGAGGCGAACCAGACGCTGATATATCTGGTCCATGCCCAGGAATTGACCCAGGGATCGGCGAAGATGTCGATCTCGACGGTGCCGCTTTATGGGGCGGCGGTGCTGTCGGACTGAGATATAGAAGGGGCCGGTCCCCATCGCGGCCCCGGATCTCTGTGCACAGAATGAGGCCACCAAGGTGAGCCGTCTGGCGGCGCCTCTAGAGAAGAGCGAGGGCTATCCCATAGGCGATGAAGCAAGCGGCTAGAACGCGGCGCAGCACAGTTGATGCGACAACGCCCAGGGCCCGACGGCCGAGCCACGCGCCCAGCGCGCACCAACCGGTATAGCTGAGCGCGGTGAGCGTCAGAGCCGTGGGAAAGATGGCCGACATCTGCTGCGCGATTGGCACGTCGGTCGACACGAATTGCGAGAAGGCCGCCAGGTAGCCAGCTACCGATTTGGCATTGAACGTGGCGATGACGAAGGCCCGTAGGAAGATACCGCGGGCCGGTGGCCGTTCGCTGGGAACGGGGTCGCTGGCGCGCAGACAAGCTCGGATCCCGAGACCGATCAAGATCGCGGCGCCCAGGAAGCGGATGGCATCATAGGCGGCTGGGGCCG
>JBCDCW010000222.1:0-6234 GCA_039180995.1 Pseudomonadota bacterium | reverse complement strand
CGCTTCGGACAGACAGGCTGAATGCGCTGCCGCAGGGGGTGCGCGGCCCGCGCTATGACCGCGCGGCTCTGACGCCGGGCATCGTCCAGATCGGCGTCGGTAATTTCCATCGGGCCCATCAGGCTTGGTATACCCACCGCCTGTGCGACGCGGGTCACGCGCAAGACTGGGCCATTCTTGGCGCCGGCGTTCGGCCGAACGATGCGGCCATGCGCGAAACGCTACTGGCCCAGGACTGCCTGACCACGTTGATCGAGCTGGACCCATCCGGCCGCTCGGCCGAGGTGACGGGCGTTATGACCGACTACCTCCCCGTCGATCCCGCCAATGCGCCGCTGATCGCGGCGATGTCCGATCCGCGCATCCGCATCGTCATGCTGACGGTGACGGAGGGGGGCTATTACCTGGACCCGGTCGGTGGCGGGCTTCAGACGGATCACCCCGACATCATCCACGACGTCGAAAACCCGACCGCACCTCGCACCGCCTTCGGCGCCATGGTCGCGGCGCTGCGCCGCCGCCGCGATGCGGGGCTGGGGCCGTTCACCGGCCAATCCTGCGACAACCTGCGCGGCAACGGCGATATTCTGCGGCAGGCGGTCACCGGCCTGGCCCGCCTGTCCGATCCCGACTTGGCCGATTGGATCGACCGAGACGGCGCGTTCCCCAATTCCATGGTCGATTGCATCGTCCCGGCCACGGGTCCCGACGAGATCGCCCTGGCCCGCGGCTTCGGTCTGGACGACCGCGCGCCCGTCACCCACGAGAATTTTCGCCAATGGGTGATCGAAGACCGGTTCTGTGCCGGTCGCCCCGATTGGGACCGGGTGGGCGCGACCTTTACTGATGACGTCCACGCCTATGAGGTCATGAAGATCCGGGTCCTAAATGCCGGGCACCAAGTGCTGGCCAATGCGGGCGAGCTTCTGTCCGTGCCGACCATCGCCGCTTGCATGGCCAACCCGGCGATCCGCGACTTCTTCGCCAAGGTGCAGACCGACGAGATCCTGCCCTTCGTCGATGCCGCGCCGGGCACGTCGCCCGACGCCTACTTGGCCCTGATCGAGCGCCGCTTCGCCAATCCCGAAATCAAGGACACGACCCGCCGCGTGGCCTTCGACGGCTCGTCCCGCCATACCGGCTTCGTGCTGCCCATCGTCCAAGACGCCCTGACCGCCGGGGCGCCGGTGGATGGGCTGGCACTGGTCGAGGCCCTGTGGGCGCGGATGTGCGCAGGCACGCGCGAGGACGGCACAGCCATCGCGCCGAACGATCCGCTCTGGGACGACTTGCAGTACGCCGCCTTGAATGCGCGCGACCGTCCGGCGACCTGGCTGGAACAGCGACGGTTCTACGGCGATCTCGCTGAAACGCCAGCTTTTGCGTCGCCGTTCGCTCGCTGGCTGGCCAAACTCTGGAACGACGGCTGTGCGCCGACGTTACGGTCCTATGTCGGGCATCATCATCCCGTTTAGCGGCGGTCTGCCTTAGCGGACAACGACCGCCTCTGGCGGAGCGTCCTCCGGCACCTGGGATGACGGATAGACCAGCCCGGCTGAGATGACGAGCTTCGCGGCATCCTCCACCGACATCTCCAACGCGATGATATCGGCGGCGGGTACGAACAGCAGGAAGCCGGAAGTGGGATTTGGCGTGGTCGGCAGGAAGACCGAAACCATGTCCGCTTCGGCCCGGGCCGCGATCTCACCCTTGGCGGATGTCGAGACGAAGGCGATGGCCCAGATGCCCCGGCGGGGGTATTCGACCAAGCACGCCTGCTCGAACGACGTCTGGTCCTGCGCCAGGATCGTCTCGGCGATCTGCTTCAAACCGCCATAGACTGATCGGATGACCGGCGTTTTCTGCACGACATTCTCGGCCCAGCGCAGGATCGACCGCCCGATCAGCCCCTTGGCCAACCAACCGATGATCACCGTGAAGATCAGGAAGAAGGCCACCCCGATCCCACGAATATCCACGTCGATGTCGAAGCGCTGCAAAAGCCAGATATCGGGCCGGTACGAGGCCGGAATGAAGGGCAAGACCCAACTGTCGAACCAGCCGATCACCGACCAGATCAACCAAAACGTCAGTCCGATGGGGGCGATGACGATCAGGCCCGTCAGGAAGTTGTTCCGCAACCGCCCGAGGAACCCTGGACCCGAAGGGCTGGGGGGAATGATTTCTTCGCCGAGTTGCATGATGGTCGGGGACGTTCCTTGGTCGCGCTCTTCGGGACATATGCCGGTCGCGAGAAGGGAACAAGGCGCTGCGGCCCCACGGTCGAAACACATGGCGTCAAGCCATCGGTCCTGGCGCGCGCGTGGATGCGACCAATCCAACTGGCTGTGCCAAACCCATGAGGCAGGCGGGGTCCTGCGTCAGTAGCTATCGCCCGAGACGTAGGTCGCGGCGGCCTCCAATGCGCGGGCCAGCGCGGCATCGGGGGCCATGCCCTCGGCTTCGGCCGCGATATGGGCGGCCATGAACGTGTCGCCCGCGCCGGTCACGCGGGTCACCATGACCGCGCGCGGTTGCCGGGTCACCAGACCATCCGGATGCGCGCAGGCCGCTGGATTTGGCCCGTCCGTGACCAATGCCCGATGCAAGCCCTTAGCGCGTAAAGCGCGGGCGGCCTCGGCCGTATCGGCGAGGCTGCGATGCAGCAGGATCCCCGCCTCCTCTAAATTGACGTAGAGCGTCGCGGAGGGGTGATCCAAGAAAGGCCGCAGGCGATCCGCCTTGCCGGGGCTGGCCGGAGCCACGCGCAGATCGGCGGCGCGAAACCGCGGATCGGCGGCGATGCGGGCCAGGAGATCTTGGGTCAGGTTGCCGTCCAGCGCGATGGGACCGGTAAAGCTCAGATCGCCCATCGGGGCCAGGATCTTCTCGCCGGCGCGTTCCAACGAATGGGCGTCGGCGATCGCGGCGATCAGGCCGTTCGCCCCCTCGACCGCCATGTAGACATCCGTCGGCAGATCGTCCGAGCGATAAAGCGTTTCGGTGATCAAACCCAGGCGGCTGAGGGCGGCGACCAGTTCCTCGCCCTCGGCGTCGCGCCCGACGCAGGACAGCAGGGCGGGGGTCATGCCATAGGCACGCGCGGCCATGGCGATGTTGAGTGCGACGCCACCGGGTAGCCGGGTGATGCGGCCCCCAACGTCCGAGCCGCGCTCCATATGAACGGGCGAGCGTCCGATGATGTCCCAGAGGACCGAACCGATGCAAAGAAGGTCGGGGGTCATGGATGCGCGCCTGCCATGGGGAACAGATGCTTGCAAGGCGCCCGGCCATCACCCCCAGGTTGTGGTGGCTTTCGGTCGAAGGGACTCCGTCCCCTGCTGCGCGCCGCTGGGATATCTCTGAAAGGACGAAGAAGCGGGTGCGTCGAGGGTTACAGGCCGCTGATTTGAGGCTTGGTCACGTCGAAACCACGGTCAGAAACCGGGTCTCAGACTTGGCCTTGCGTCACGACCGGTCGGGCAGGCCCGTCGTGCCCCAGCGGGCCTCCAGCGTCTCGATTGCGGCGATGCGCGCGGCGGTCTTGGGATGGCTCATCAGCCAAGCAGGCGCGCCGACGCCCCCTAGGCCAGTCAGCTTGTCGAGCTTCTCGAACAGGGATTTCTGAGGCGCGGTCCCGATCCCGGCCTTGGTCAACAGGGCGCTGGCATAGGCATCGGCCTCGTATTCGTCTTGTCGCGAAAGCCGCGCCGCGACCATCGAGGCGACCATGTTCGCGATCCACGGGCCGACGCCTGGGATGAACCGGCCCAAGACACCCGCTAGCGCCACCCGGATGGCGTTCTGACCCGAGAAATCAATCAAACGTCGGCGGGCATGGCCCAGGGCCACATGACCTAGTTCGTGGGCCACGACAGAGGCGATCTCTTCGGCCGTGACCTCGCCGTCTTGGTACTTCTTGAGGAAGCCGCGGGTCAGGAAGATGCGGCCGTCGGGCGCGGCGAGGCCGTTGACGGGCTCGACCTCATGAACGTTTACCTTGATGCGGTCGACCTCCAATTCTCGCGCCAGCTTGGCAAAGACCTTCTCCAACGTCGGATCGGCGAGGGGCGTCGAGGTCTGATCCATCTGACGCTTGAGCCGCCAGGCCGAGAAGACCCACAGGACGAGTCCGTAGCCGATGGCCAGCAGGAGAGCAGGAAACTTGATCATATCGGGGATATGGGGCGCGAGACCGGGGGAACCAACGGCTGCGTCGGGGTTTGGGACGATATGCCCGACGGGTTGATCGCGATCTTGGACACCGTGCGTCCGATGCTGGCCCTCCGGGGGGGCAGGCCGCGTGGCTGTGCCAAGATGTCGGCTCGCGATGTCGCTGTCACCGTCGCGAAAAGGCGGATTGCGGCTGCCTTAGATTATGAAGGCTCGCCAGCACCTGGATTAGAGCATCTTCATGCCGCGTGTCAGGCCGTCCAGCGTCATGGGCACCATACGATCCTCGAAGATTTCGCGGATCATGCGGATCGAATGGGTGTGCGGCCAATGGGTTTCGGGCACCGGATTGATCCAAAGGTTGGCCGGCCATTGGTCGCGGGCCCGCTGCAACCAGATCTGGCCCGGTTCCTCGTTCCAATGTTCGTTGGCGCCGCCCGCATAGGCGATTTCGTAAGGGGACATGGATGCGTCGCCCACGAAGATGCAGCGGTAATCGCCGCCATAGGTGTTTAGCACCTCATGGGTGGGGGTCACGGCGTTCCAGCGGCGGCGATTGTCCTTCCAGACGCCTTCATAGAGGCAGTTGTGGAAGTAGAAATGTTCCAGCGTTTTGAATTCGGCGCGGGCGGCCGAGAACAACTCCTCCAGCACTTTGATATAGGGGTCCATCGAGCCGCCTACATCCAGGAACAGCAGGACCTTCACCGCATTGTGCCGCTCGGGGCGGGTCTGGACGTCCAGATAACCGTTCTTGGCGGTCGACCGGATGGTGCCGTCCAGGTCCAGCTCTTCGTGGGCGCTTTCGCGGGCCCAGTTGCGCAGGCGTTTCAGGACCACCTTGATGTTGCGGGTACCCAGCTCGACGGTGTCGTCCAGGTTGCGGAATTCGCGCTTGTCCCAGACTTTCACCGCCCGCTGGTGACGGCTTTCGTCTTGGCCGATGCGCACGCCTTCGGGGTTGTAGCCATAGGCGCCGAAGGGGGACGTGCCGGCCGTGCCGATCCATTTGGACCCGCCCTGGTGGCGGCCCTGCTGCTCCTTCAAGCGCTCGCGCAGGGTCTCCATCAGCTTGTCGAAGCCGCCGAGCGCTTCAATCTCGGCTCGCTCTTCCGGCGTCAGGTGCTTTTCGGCCTGCTTTTGGAGCCAGTCGGGCGGCAGGTCGATTGCGGTCAAGATCTGCTCGACCGAGATCGTCTCAAGCCCGTCGAAGGTCGCCGCGAAAGCGCGGTCGAAGCGGTCGATATGGCGTTCGTCCTTGACCAAGGCGGCCCGGGCCAAGTGGTAGAAACCTTCCACGTCGTAGATCACCAGATCGGCGGTCATGGCTTCGAGGAGCGTCAGGTGTTCGCGCAGCGATACGGGAACGCCCGCCGCGCGCAGGGTGCTGAAGAAACCTAGGAACATCCGGCTACAGGCGTGTCAGGACGATCGCTGCGAGTATCGAGAGCAGAAACCCGATGATCGCGAAGACCGCGGCCCACTGCGCCATGTCCAAGCCCGAGCCTTTGCGGCGCCAGGCCATGAAGGCGCCCAGCACGGCGCCACCGATTGGAAGAGCGATCAGCATGGGATGGGTTTAGGTGCCCGGGCCGAGCGCCGCAACCTCTGCCGCGCGTCGGGCCAGCACCCGGTCGCCCCAGGCATACCGGCCCCAGGCCAGCCCTTCGCGGCGGATGCGGTCCGCCTCGGTCGGGGCGCCCTGCATGCGCGTGGCCTCGGCCCGCAGAAGCAGCAGCGTGGAGAGCAGCGCGGCATTCTGTGCGCCATCGGCGGCTGGGATCGCGCGGTCGAGCAGGGCCAGTGCCGCATCGGGGCGCCCTGACGAAATCGCGAAGGCCCCTAATTGCAAGGCCACCTGGGCGGAATGGATCCCGTCCCCGGTCAAGTCTTTGTAGATCGCCGCAGCGTCCAGAAAGGACGCTACAGCCAGATCGCCATCCAGCGCCAGCGCGGCCCGCCCCTGCGCCAGAAGCGAGAACGCCACCCGCTCGTCCGTCCAACCGGCCCCCTTGGCGAGCGCGACGGCGCGGCTCGCCTGGTCCAGGCGCGCTTGGTCGG
>JBCDCW010000221.1:0-6247 GCA_039180995.1 Pseudomonadota bacterium | reverse complement strand
CGTAAAGGATGAAGAGCAGCGGCGTGGCCAACATCGACAGCGCGACGACCAGCAGCACGATCCTTTGGACATCGGCCCCGAAGACGCCGTCCGCCACGGCGACCGAGACCAGGACGAACCCGAATTCACCCGCTTGGGCCAAGCTGAGCGTGAACAGAAGGCGGTCCCGTCCCGTCAGGCGAAAAATCAGCGCCAGCAAGAACAGGATGGCGCCCTTCAGCACGATCAACCCAAGGACCAAGCCCAGGATCGTGACCGGGTCCGACAGGAACGTGCCGAAGTCGATCCCCGCGCCGACGGTGATGAAGAAAAGGCCCAGCAAGATGCCCTTGAACGGTTCGATATCGGCTTCCAGTTCGTGCCGGAACTCGGAATTGGCGAGGACGACGCCCGCCAGGAACGTGCCCAGCGCGGGCGAGAGGCCGACCAAGATCATTAGAACCGCCACGCCGATCACGAAGAGCAGCGATACGGTGGTGTGCATCTCGCGCAGGCGGGCCTGGCTGGCGAATTGGAAGACCGGGCGCGTCAGGAAGGTGCCGCCCAGGATGACCGCGGCGACGGCGGCGGTGGTGACGGCGGTGATGCCCCAGGCGGGTAGGGTTTGGATCCAATGGCCCACATCGGCCACCATGGTGGCCGTGGCCCCGTCGCCCAGCGACCCGGCGCCGTGGCTGTCGCCGCCATGGCTGGCTTCGGTGGCGAGCAGGGGCATCAGCGCCAGCATGGGGATGACGGCGATGTCCTGCGCCAGCAGGACCGAGAAAGAGGAGCGGCCGCCGCGCGTGGCGGTCAACTCCTTTTCCTGAAGCGTCTGCATGATGATGGCCGTGGACGACAAAGCGAAGATCATCCCGATGGCGACCGATATCTGCCAGGTGAAGCCCAGGGCCATGGTCACCGCGGTGACGGCCGCGCCGGTCAGCAGAACTTGCCCCAGGCCCAATCCGATCAGCCGCACGCGCATGTCCCAAAGGGCCCGCGGTTCCAGTTCGAGCCCGATGACGAAGAGCAGCATGACCACGCCGAATTCGGCGAAATGCTGCAAGCTTTCGGTCTCGGACCCGACCAAGCCCGTGATCGGCCCGATCAAGATGCCCGCGACCAGGTAGCCCAAGACCGAGCCCATGCCGAAGCGCACCGCGAGCGGCACGCAGATGGTGGCGGCGGCCAAGTAAATCGCGGCCTGGAAGAGGAAGCTTTCCATGGCGCGACGCTAGGGGAGCGGCGGGCCCGGGGCAATCTTTGAGCGCATCGCACCGCATGCATGGCCGGCCCCGCGCTGCGGGGGCCCCTAGACCGGCAGCGGCGCGTCGCGTTTCGGTTGATCCAGGGCGATCTGGCTTTGCACGCGGGCGACCGCCTCGTGCGGCAGCAGAACACGCTGGATCAGGTCGTTGAGGCTGGCCAGGTCGGCGCACCAGACGCGCAGCAGGTAATCGGCCTCGCCAGTCAGGGTCCAGACACTGGCGACGCGGGGCTCGGTTTCCAGAAGCCGGAGCAGGGCCTTGGCCTGGGCGGGTGCGTGGCTGGCCATTTGAACTTGGACGAAAGCCTGAACGTTGAGGTCCAGCTTGGCCGGATCCAGGTGGGCGGTGGTGGCGCGGATATAGCCCTCGGACTCCAGCCGCGCCCGGCGGCGGCCCGCTTGGCTGGGCGACAGGTTCAGGACCCGGCCCAGGGCCTCGGCCGTCAGGGTCGCGTCTCGCTGGATCAGGCGGAGGAGGGCGCGGTCGGTGTTGTCCATGGATCAGGCTCGCATGTTTCGCGCATCATTGAGGTGTTTCGCGCGCGAAACAAGTAAAGAAAAGGTTAATCCGTGGCAGGAATGCGCGGCTAGATCATGGGGCCGACCCTATATCCTGCGCGAACCAGTAGGAAAACCAGTAGGAAAAACGCCATGGGCCCGTTCCCGCACCACGCCCCCTATGCCGAGATCAACGATGCCAACCCCGCCGGGACCGACGGGTTCGAGTTCGTGGAATTCGCCCATGAAGACCCGCAGGCCCTGCGCGATCTGTTCACGCGCCAGGGTTATGCCCATGTGGCGACCCACAAGACCAAGGCCATCGAGGTCTGGCAGCAGGGCGATATCACCTATCTGATCAACGCCGAGCCCGGATCCCATGGAATGGCGTTCGTGGCCGAGCACGGGCCCTGTGCGCCGTCCATGGGCTGGCGCGTGGCGGATGCGGATCACGCCTTTCGGCATGCGGTGGCCAAGGGGGTGGAGGCCTATGAGGGGCCCGGCAAGGTGATGGATGTGCCCGCCATCGTCGGGATCGGCGGGTCGCTGATCTACTTCGTGGATCGGTATCGCGATGCCTCGCCCTACAATGCCGAGTTCGATTGGGTCGGGCAGGCGCATCCCGAGGGTGTCGGGTTCCACTATCTCGATCACCTGACCCACAACGTCCATAAGGGAAATATGGATGTCTGGTTCCGGTTCTATGGGGATCTGTTCAACTTCCGGGAAATCCGGTTCTTCGACATCGAGGGGAAGTTCACCGGGTTGTTGAGCCGCGCGCTGACCTCGCCCTGCGGGCGTATTCGCATTCCGATCAATGAGGATCGGGGCGAGACCGGGCAGATCGTGGAATATCTGAAGCGGTACAATGGCGAAGGGATCCAGCACATCGCGGTCGGGGCGAGGGATATCTACGACGCCGTGGATGCGGTTGCGGAGAACGGCGTGAGGTTCATGCCGAAGCCGCCTGCCACGTATTATCCGCTGTCGAGGGAGCGGGTGAAGGGGCACGAGGAGCCGTTGGAGGCATTGGAAAAGCACGGGATCCTGATCGACGGCGAGGGCGTCGTCGGCGGCGGGGAGACGCGGATTTTATTGCAGATTTTCTCAAAGACCTGCATCGGGCCGATCTTCTTCGAGTTCATCCAGCGCAAGGGCGATGACGGGTTCGGCGAGGGGAACTTCAAGGCTTTGTTCGAGGCGATCGAGCAGGATCAGGTGGATCGCGGCGTGTTGACGGCGTCCTGACGGTTTGGATCGAAGGGCGGGGGCTGCCACGGGCATGGCCGTCCGGGATCGGGCGAGGGCCGGTGGCTTAGCGTCCCGACGGGTCGCGCCAGCGGTTGACGATTGGGTAGCGGCGGTCGAGCCAGAAGGCGCGTTGCGACAGGCGGGCGCCGGGCGCGGATTGGAAGCGCTTGTATTCGGATAGGTAGATCAGCCGTTCCACGTGCTTGACCGTGTCGCGGTCATGGCCAGCGGCGACCAGATCGGCGACGGAAAGCTCGTCGTCGATGAGGCCGCGCAGGATCGCGTCGAGAAGTGGGTAGGGCGGCAGGCTGTCTTCGTCCTTCTGGTCCGCCTTCAGTTCGGCGGTGGGCGGTTTGTCGATGACGCGGGGCGGCATGACCTCGCCCGCCGGTCCTTTGAACCAATCCACGTGGTTGGCATTGCGCCAGCGGCAGCATTTGAACAGGTCGGTCTTCCAGAGATCCTTGACCGGATTATAGCCGCCGGACATGTCGCCGTAGATCGTGGAATAGCCGACCGCGACCTCGGATTTGTTGCCGGTCGTCAGGAGCATCTCGCCGAACTTGTTGGACATGGCCATCAAGAGCAGGCCGCGGATGCGGGATTGGAGGTTTTCTTCGGTAATGTCCTCGTCCCGGCCGCAGAAGAGCGGGGCGAGCGTGGCGGTGGCCGCGGCGCGGGTGTCGGTGATCGGCACGGTGTGGAGCTGGCAGCCGAGACGGGCGGCCACGCCGCGGGCATCGTCGAGCGAGTGGTCGGACGTGTATTCCGACGGCAGCATGATGCAGCGGACGTTTTCGGGGCCCAGCGCGTCGGCGGCGATGGCGGCGACGATGGCACTGTCGACGCCGCCCGACAGGCCCAGCAGGGCTTTCGCGAACCCGGCCTTGGCCATGTAGTCGCGCAGCGCGACGACCATGGCGCGATAATCGGCGCCGGGGCCTTCGGGCTGCGGGGCCAGATCGCCGGGGCGGGCCTGCCAGCCATCGGCGGTGCGGTCGAAATCGACATGGGCGATTGCGTCCTCGAAGGCGGGCAGGTGGTGGGTCAGGGCGCCGTGTGGGTTCAGCACGAAGGAGGCGCCGTCGAAGATCTGATCGTCCTGGCCACCGACCAGGTTGAGATAGGCGAGCGGCAGGCCCGTCTCGACGGTGCGGGCGACCATGTGGCCGTAGCGGACATCCTGCTTGCCGCGGAAATAGGGCGATCCGTTGGGCACGACCAGGATCTCGGCCCCGGTCTCGGCCAGGGTCTCGCAGACATCCTCGAACCAGGCATCTTCGCAGATCGGCGTGCCCAGGCGGACGCCGCCGATCGTGTAAGGGCCCGAAATCGCGTCGGAATCGAAGTAGCGCTTTTCGTCGAACACCTTGTAGTTGGGCAGGTGGTGCTTGACGATCTCGGCCACGATCCGGCCGCCCTGGGCGACGATCCAGGCATTGACGGGCTTATCGCCGTCATCGGGCCAGATCGGCGTGCCGATGCCCAGGGCGGGGCCGTCGGCGCAATCCTTGACCAGGTCCGTCAGGACCCGGACGGCATCGGCCACGAAGGCCGGTTTGCGCACCAGATCCAGGGGCTGATAGCCGGACAGGAACATTTCGGGCAGGGCGACCATCTGCGCGCCCGCCGCCTTCCCCGCCGCCCACGCGGCGCGGGCCTTTGCGGCATTGCCCTCCAGGTCGCCCATGACGGGGTTCAACTGGGCCAGGGTCAGGCGGAAGGTGTCGGTCATGGGGGCTCCGAAGCCAGAATTGCCAGGGACGTAGCGCGGCAAGCGGGTGGGGGGAAGCGCCGATGCCCGATAGAAGGGGGCTTGGACCGTTGCGTATGGGGACCATGGCCCGTAGTTTCCCGCCCAAAGGCGTAAAGCTGAGGGGAACGAGCATGCGAAGACTGTTGGGGGCAGCCGTGCTGGCAGTGCTGGCGCAAGCGGCCAATGCGCAGGACGTGATCGTCAAGCAATACGAAGGCGGCGGCGTCTACGAGGGCACGTTCCGGGATGGCAAGCAGCACGGGACCGGCACGTATACCTTGCCGTCGGGCTATAGCTATACGGGCGATTGGGTCGATGGCGAGATCTTGGGCCAGGGGACGGCGACGTTCGCCGATGGCTCGATCTACGAGGGCCAATTCGAGGCCGGGCAGCCCAATGGCGAGGGGTCGATCACCTTTGCCGATGGCGGGACCTATGCGGGGGAATGGATCGAGGGCCGGATCGAGGGCGAGGGCGTGGCCGACTACGCCAACGGCACCCGCTATACCGGCGGCTTCCTGAACGCCTTGCATCACGGCCAGGGCGTGATGGAGAGTCCGAATGGCTACCGCTATGAAGGCGGCTGGGACATGGGCGTCAAGGCGGGCGAGGGGCGGATCACCTATCCCGACGGATCCACCTATGAAGGCGGCATGGTCGACAACCTGCGGGCCGGTCAGGGAACGCTGCGCACGCCGGACGGGCTGACCTATATCGGAGCCTGGGTCGACGGGCAGATCAACGGCGAGGGGGTGCTGACGCAGCCCAATGGCGACGTCTACGAAGGCGCGCTGGTCGCCGGCAAGCGCGAAGGGCAGGGGCGCGTGACCTATGCCAACGGCGATACCTATGAGGGCGCGTTCCTGGACGACCGCCGCCATGGCCAGGGCGAGTTCCGGGGGACCGACGGCTATATCTATGTGGGCGCCTGGATCGAGGGCCGCATCGAGGGCGACGGCGAGGTCACCTATCCGGACGGCTCGACCTATGTGGGCACGTTCATGGACGATCTGGCCCATGGCGAGGGGAAGATCACCTATGTGGATGGGTCGACCTATGAGGGCGATTGGAACATGGGCGTCATCGAGGGCGAGGGCCGCGCGGTCTATCCCAACGGCTTGGTCTATGAGGGCGGGTTCCTGAACGCGCAGAACCATGGCTTCGGGGTCATGACCTTCACCGACGGCTACCGCTACGAGGGCGAGTGGGAGAACGGCCTGCGCCACGGGCAGGGGACCGCGACCTATGCCGATGGGACCGTCTATGAGGGCGTGTTCGTCCGCGGCCAGCGCGAGGGCGCGGGCCGGATCGAGATGGCCGATGGGTTCGTCTACGAAGGCGGCTGGGTCGATGGCGAGATCGAGGGCGAAGGTGTGGCCACCTATGCCAATGGCGATGTCTACGAAGGCTCGTTCGTGGCCGGGCGGCGGCAGGGGCCGGGGACGATGCGCTATGCCACGGGTCAGGTGGAAAGCGGCGAATGGGCGGCTGGG
>JBCDCW010000220.1:0-6265 GCA_039180995.1 Pseudomonadota bacterium | reverse complement strand
TCGTGGCCGTCGTCTCGATCGGCGCGCTGTTCGGTGGCGTGACCCTGGCCGACGGCCTGCCAAGAATCGAGGGTCCCGTCGCCGCCGCAATCTTCGCATTGGCCGGCAGCGTCGCGCTGCTCGTGATCGGCGGGGCGCTCTATCTCGGCCTTGGGATTTACGCCAACACGCGCCGCACGGCGGATGCCTTGGAACTGCTGATCACACTGCGACGCTGAGTCGGACCTCAGGCCTCGACGGTCAGGTCCTGTAAGACGGCCATGACCTTTGCCACCGGCATCTCGCAGGGGCGCAGACGCGGACCTGCCACCAGCCGGTAGAGATTCAGGCTGATGTAGTCGGCGCCATCAAGACTGCGGCCGACGAGTTTTTCGGACGCGCCGCCCGCGAACAGGCTGCGCGTCATCAGCCAGTCGCGGTCCAGAGCCCGGGCGCGGAAGCTGCCGATGGGGAGGGTGTCCAGGATCTCGGCGGCGCGCAGGGCGCGATGATCAATCACTTGGCGCCGATGCGCGGTTCCTCTCCGGCGCGGATGCGCTGGATGTTCCCGCGGTGCCACCAGAGGATCAAGAGCGCGAGCGCCGCGCAGAGGGCGACGGCTTGCGGCGCCAGCCAGACGGCCCAGAGCGGGGCTGCGACTGCGGCGACCAGCGCGGCCAGGGACGACATCCGGAACAGGGCCGCGATCGCCAGCCAGGTCGCGCAGGCGGCGAGGCCCAGGGGGAAAGCCAGCGCCAGGATCGTGCCTAGGAAGGTGGCGACGCCCTTGCCGCCTTGAAAGCCGATGAAAACCGGGAAACCGTGGCCCAGGAACGCGGCCAGGCCCGCGACCTGCGCCGCGTCTTCGCCCACAAGCGCACGGGCCAGCAGCACGGCAGCGGCGCCTTTGCCCGCATCGCCGATCAGCGTCAGGGCGGCGGCCAGCTTGTTGCCCGTGCGCAGGACGTTGGTCGCGCCAATATTGCCCGACCCGATCTGGCGCAGGTCGCCCAGGCCGAAGAGCCGTGCCATGACGATGCCGAAGGGGACGGAGCCCAGCAGATACGCCAGCAGGCCCACCACAGGCAGCACGAAGGGGGCGGCGGTCAGGTCTGGCATGGTCGGCTCCGGCTCTGCGGACCCGCCATAGAGCAGGATCGGGCCCGAGACCACGGTCCAGTTCATGATCTGCACTGGTGGGGACGTGGCCGGGTCAAGCGGCGAGGATGGCGGTCGGGAGAAAGACCAGGCTTTGAAAACAACTTTTGGGATAGCCGGTGTTGGATCGGAGCGGGCACTGGCCGCCCTGCCTTGGACCGCCTTCCACGTTGATGACCGATGGAGAGGGTCTTGGCCCGGCCCTGTCCTCTGCTGTCCAAGGCCAGATGCTTGGAAGAGTTGGGATTTGCGTCTTTTTGGACCACTGATGACAGGGGCGCGTTAACTCTAACGTGGGCTTAAGACCGGGGCGCGGGGTCCTCTGATGGCCGGGCACTTAGCACCGTCAACTTGGGCGGGATGATCAATGGACGCCCGGGACCACCCGGCCCGAAAGGCCTGACCGCTTAACCGCCATAAACCCGGGTGCCGCCGACCCAGGTGCCCAGCACCCGGCCCTCCATCCGCGCGCCGTCGAAGGGGGTGTTCTTGGACTTGGACGCCATCGTCCAGCGGTCCAACACGAAGGGTGCGTCCGGGTCGAACAGGACCAGATCGGCGGGTGTGCCGGGGGCCAGGGTGCCCGCCTCCAGGCCCAGGCGCCTGGCCGGGTTGGTCGACAGCGCGCGCCAGAGCGATGGCAAATCCAGGTGACCCCCATGGACCAGGCGGAGCGCGGCGGGCAGCAGGGTTTCCAAGCCGACGGCGCCGGGGGCAGCGGCCTCGAACGGCAGGCGTTTGGACTCCTCGTCCTGCGGCGTGTGCATCGACGAGATGACGTCGATTTCGCCCGCCGCCAGCGCCTCGACCAAGGCGATGCGGTCGTCTTCTTCGCGCAAGGGCGGGACCACTTTGAAGAACGTGCGGTAGTCCGCGATGTCGAGCAGGTTTAGCGTCAGGTGGTGGATCGACGTGCCGAAGGTCACGTCCAGGCCGACGGCCTTGGCGCGCCGCAGGGCCGGCAAGGCGGAGGCCGTGGTGATCTGGTCGGCGTGCCAGCGCACGCCAGTGGCTTCGACCAGGGCCAGGTCGCGCTCCAGCCCCATGCGCTCGGCCAGTATCGGGACGCCAGGCAAGCCCCGGAGCGAGGCGAACTTGCCAGACGTGACGCAGGTCCCAGCGCTGAGGCCCGGCTCTTGCGGGTGGCCGACGACCAGAGCGCCCAGCGACGCCGCGTAGGTCAGGCAGCGCGACAGGACGCGGGTGTCGCGCGTGACATGGGTGCCGTCGGTGAAGGCCGCGGCGCCTGCGTCGCGCAGGAAGCCCATCTCGACCATCTCGCGCCCGTCACGGTTTTTTGTCAGCGCGGCCATGTGGTGGACGCGAACAGCCGAGGCGCGGGCCCGGTCTCGGACATGTTCCAGCATCTCGGGGCTGTCGATGACAGGCTGCGTGTCCGGACGGCAGATGATGGTGGTAACGCCGCCGCGCGCGGCGGCCTCGCCCGCGGTCGGGAAGCTCTCCTTATGGCGCTCGCCCGGTTCGCCCACCTTCACGCCCCAATCGACGATGCCGGGGGCCAGGCATTTGCCGTGGCACTCGACGGTCTGGGCGGCGGGACCGGGGGCGGTGATACGACCCTGCTCGATCCGCAGATCGCCCGGCGCGTCTGTCCCCGCGACGGGGTCGATCAGGCGGGCATTGCGGAAGAGCGTCGCAGTCATGGCCCCGGACTAGCCGGGCGGCCAGTCGGGGGCAATCCGGGTTCAGAGCAGGACGACCATGCCGAGGGTAACGGCCAGGGCGATCAGGATCACCCAGATCAACGTCCGCCGCGAGCCGGGTGGGGGCGGCGGCGGCGCGGGCTCGGGCATCGGATCGTCCCCCGGCAGCGCTTTGGGCAAATCGCCGGGGGTGTCGTTGGCTTGCGCGGGCGCATAGGCGCCGATGGCGGTCAATTCCGGGCGCGGGTCCAGAACGGAGATGCCCCGCACGGCACCAGCCGCCAACACCACCACGTCGCCGGACAGCGCGTCCAACTTGGCGGCATCGGTGAAGAGCGCGGGTTCCGGGATGTCATGAGCCTGGGTGAGGTAATCGCGCAGAATCATCGGCGCGATATCCGTGATGGCGAAAACCTCGGCATAGGTCGCGTCGATCTCGGCCCCGAAGGCTTCCGCCAGGGAGGGGCCGTCGCCTGGCGCGGTCAGGCGGGACAGGTAGGTTTGGTGATCCAGCTTCAACGCGCCATCGCTGACCGAGAAGACGTGGATGCGGGGGTCGTGGGGCGGGATAGGGTAGGTCATGGGCAGTAACTTGGGCCGGGTATCGCGCGATGACCAGCCGCGCCGCGCCCAATGCCGTTGGGGTGGGATTGGACTAGGCTTGGATATCAGGTGTCCTAGGGAAGAGGGGGCGTTGCCTTGGGTCGCGCTCCTGCGCCGATGTCGGACTCTGCGCCTGTTCCCGGAAACGAGTTTGCCGGTCCAGTTCGCGTCGATCCAGCACGTAACCTTCCTGGCGCAACGCCGCCTCAAACCCCGCCCGACCATCCGAGCGGTCCCAACACGCCCGAAACATCGCCTTCTGCGCTTTGGGATCGCGCTTGAGCCGCGCGGCCTGACCGGCCTCGGCCCGACTATAATTCAGCGGATCGCGATCCTCCGCCTTGCGAAACCCGGCGGGCATCTCCCAGTCATGCCGGTGGTAGAGGTCCCGGGACAGATCGACCAGCTTGCGCTTGCAATGCGGCAGATTGATCGCCGTCATCGTGTCGGCATAGATCCGAGACCAAACCGCAGGGGCATGGCGCCGCCCGTTCTTCTCGTGGAACATCACGGCGCGCGGTTGACCTTCCAAGCCAAGCCGCTTCTCGACCGAGGCGATTGTGTCTTCGAACATTGCCACGGGCACTTGGGCATCCGGCGGCGGGTTGAGCGACAGCACGAATAGACAATTCTTGTACTTCGTCCCCGAACTGATCGCCTCGGCTTCGGCAAATGCCCGCGCCACATCGTCCGACACGAACCCTTCGACGCCATAGACGGTGACATGATCGTTGTCCCGCAGGTTCAGCAGATGCCGCGCCAGATTGGCCCCATAGCCACACCCATTGCCCTCCAGCATTAGGCCGTCTTCCCAAGCCCCCGCATCAGCAACCCACGAATAGCCTGCAGATGCCCATTGGCCTCCGCGATCTCCGCCGTCTCGGCCTCCCCGACAATCACCATCCCGATATTGGCGTGATAGGCCAGTTGATTGAAATTGCTCGCAATCCGAGACAGCACCAGCGCATCGGCCGCGGCCTTGCGATCCGCCGCCGGATCCTTGGGTCGTCGGTTCCGGGCCCATTCACCTTCCGCAAACACGCAAGCCCGCACATAGGCGCTCAACGTCGTTCCATCGGCCAATTCTTCCAGACGCGTTCGTTCATCCGACGTCAAACGCAGGGTCAAAGGCGAGATCGTCGTGCGCGTGCGGGCGGGCTTGGCCGAACGCACGAAGTCGCCCGACGCGTTTGGCGCAATAGCCTTTCCGATCACGCTCATGTCGACGGCTCCGGCAGGACGTCAGGCTCAGCAGATGGCTCACCGCCCTCTGCGGTATCGACGGCGGAAGGTTTATCTGTCCGTCCCCTTGAGAAGGCGGCAAGTCTTTCGGAAAGCCCAGGATCAGCCGCGATAGTCGCCGACCAAGTCTCCAGTTCCTCAAGCACCTTCGGCAGTTCCGAGGGTTCTAGGTTCCTCCCGTCTGCTCCAACCCCTTTTTCCCGGTTGCACGATCCCAGACGGTCACCAAGATCACCGGACGCACCTAGCTCTTCCTGCCTGCGACGACGCCTTCCAACGCGTCGTGATCCACCAATGTCCAAGACAACCCGGCGTTGCGAAAGATGCGCTTGGCCTTGCGTGGGTAGTCGGCCACGTCGTGATCCAGCCGCTGACCGATCACCAGACATCGCAAAGGCTCAGGCCCCGTAGCCACCAGCGAATGCGCCTCGCCGCCGGCCGCATAGCCTAAGAAATCCCCCGGACCCACAGTCTCGACCTGGTCGCCATACTGGGCCTCAGCCGTGCCCGATAGCACATAGATCGCCTCATCCTCGTGGTAATGGACATGGTGTTCTGTCGTCACATCGCCGGGCTGAACCTCGATCAAGTGGATCCCGAGCCCGGTCAGGCCTGTGGCATCGCCCAGCGACTTGTTCAGCCGCCGGGCTTGCGGGTTCAGAAAATGCGTCTTGGCCAGCCCTGCCATCGTCGCGATGTCGGCGGCGCGCAGCAGGGGGGCTGGCCGATCAGCCATCTTCACCCGCCAGAATGTTGCCCACGTCGATCCGGCCGAAGTTCCGCAGGATCTGCTGGATCAGCCCAAAGTCGCGGATCGAGGTGTCGGTGACCCGGCGCGACAGAGCCACCACGCGCCCGCGCTCCAAACCGAAACGTTCGATATTCGCCACCGTCCGCTCCTCGCCGGTGAAGCTGATGGCGATCAATTGTCGGTCGATCTCGCGCGCGGGGCCAGGGCCGAACCGGCGCGTCTGGCTTTGGACATAGAACCAAGTGTCATCGCGGATGATGCCGCCGGTCGACGGCCTGCCCAATGTCGCCTCGACGCTGGATTGTGTGTCAACGCCGACAATGATCGCCTCCAGGTCTTCGGGTGGCGGCACGTAGCCATGGTTCTCGAACGTTGCCGAACAGCCGGACACCGCCAATGCAAGGGACAGCGCCAGCGCCCTGCCGGTCATGCGTGCCATGGCCATCCCCCCTTGGTCCCTGCACCCCCGTTGCGTGCGGCGGAGCTTTCACCGTATGGCTTTAGCCGCCTGCATCGCGCCCATCAAGGGCGCCCGCCCAGGGGTGACCGCCGCCATGAAACCGATCTTGTCGCATCCGCTTCGCCTAGCCGACCTGCCCCAGCGCAAACCGACGATTGCCCGCCTCGTCCCCGATGAGGGTGAGTTGGAGGCGTTGGCAGATCGACTTGACGTCGATGCGTTTCGGAAGGTGCGGCTGGACGTGACCCTGACGCCAGGGCCGGGGCGGGATTGGACGCTGTCGGGACGGCTGGGCGCGACCGTGGTGCAACCCTGCCGCGTGACGACCGATCCGGTCACGACCCGCATCGAAGAGGATGTTGCCCGCCGCTACACGCCGGACCTGCCCGAGCCCACGGGCGATGAGAT
>JBCDCW010000219.1:0-6301 GCA_039180995.1 Pseudomonadota bacterium | reverse complement strand
TGCAGATGGGTCACGATCACCGTGTCGATCTCGTCGGGCGTCAGCCCAAAGGGCGCCAACACCTGACCCGGATCGCGTAGAATGGGCCGATCCCGCCGCGCACCCTCGGCGGCATCATAACCGGTATCGACCAGGATCACCTCCGCCCCGCGCCGCAAGAGCCAAAGGAAGTAATCCATCCCATGGGGCGCGCCCGCATGGTCGTCGAAGATGAAGCTGTCCCCGCGGGTTCGCGCGTTTCGTTCGGCATAGCGCAGGGCGAAGACCTCCCATTCGCCGCTCATCCGTGCAGAACCGAATAGGTCTTCACCCCTTTCGACGCGATCATCGGCCCCGTCATCGCATCGAACGTCTTGTAATGTGCCGTCGTTTTATGGGCCGCGAACCCGGCCTCATCGTCGTACAATTCGTACAAAAATACCTCGTCCGGCCGCGCCCCATCGGTCGCCACGTCGAATCGCTGACACGCGGGCTCGCCCAGGGACGCCCGCGCATTCTCCAATATCGCGGGCAGGAACTCCGGCATCTTACCGGGCACGACCTCGATGGTGACGACGACTGCAAACATGGTTTCCTCCCCGATTTCCGTCAGGCATGAAGCCTGGGGGAGGACATTATGTCCAAGACTTTCGACATCGCCGTCTTCCACGGAGACGGCATCGGGCCGGAGATCATGGCGCCCACGTTGGACGTCCTGCGCGCCCTGGGCCACGCCTTCTCGTTTCACGACTGCCCTGCCGGCGCCGCCGCCTATCTCGATGTCGGACACGACTTACCCGAAGCGTCGATGGAGACGGCGCGGCGCGCGGATGCCATTTTGCTGAGCGCTTTGGGCGACCCCAAGGTCCGCTATCCCGACGGGACGGAGATGACGCCCCAAATCGACATCCGCATCGCCCTGGGCCTGTACGCAGGCCTGCGCCCGGTGCGCGTCGTGCCCGGCATGCGCACGCCGCTTGTTATCCCCGAGGGCAAGGTCATCGACTTCGTCCTGGTCCGCGAAAGCACCGAAGGATTGTTCCACACCCAAGGCAAAGGTCTGGTGGAAGAAGATTTCGCCGAAGAAACCCTCCGCATCACCCGCCCCACCACCGAAGCCGTCAGCCGCTTCGCCTTCGACTTGGCCCGCGACCGCAAGGCCCTGGGTCATCCCGGTCGTGTGACCAGCGTCGACAAGGCCAACGTCTTCCGCGCCTTTGCCTTCTGGCGGGACATCTTCGACGGCGTGGCCACCGACTACCCGGACCTGACCGCCGACCACGCCTATGTGGACGCGATGGCTTTGTGGATGGTGCAGCGCCCGTGGGAATGGGACGTGATGGTGACCGAGAACATGTTCGGCGACATCTTGTCGGATCTGGGCGCGGGCCTGATGGGCGGCCTCGGAATGGCGCCCAGCGCCGATATCGGTGACGACCACGCGGTGTTCCAACCCTGCCACGGCTCGGCCCCGGATATCGCGGGCCAAGGCATCGCCAATCCCTTCGCCATGATCCTGTCGGCGGGCCTAATGCTCGACTGGCTGGGCCGCCGCCACGACGTTCCCGCATTGGTCGCCGACGCGGCTCGGATCCAAACCGCCGTCGATACCTGTCTCGCCATGGGCGAGACCACCGACGACTTGGGCGGATCGCTCGACACTGCGGGCGCCGGGCGCGCGGTGATCGCACGGCTATGACCGCGCGCGGCTCTTCCCCGGCGCCGCTCAAAGTCGGCCTCTTGGGTGCGGGCTACTTCGCGGCCTACCATCGCGACGCCTGGACCCGGATCGAGGGCGTCCATCTGGCCGCCACCGCCGATACCGACCCGGCCAAAGGGGCGGATCACGACAGCCTGGAGGCGATGCTTCAGGCCCAGCCCCTCGACGTGGTCGACATCGCCACACCGCCGCCCACCCATGCGGCGGCCATCCGCAAAGCCCTGACCCACAAACCGAAACTCATCATCTGTCAGAAACCCTTCTGCACCTCGCTGGAAGAGGCCGAGCGTCTGACAGCCGAGGCGGAGGCGGCGGACATCCCCCTCCTCATCCACGAGAATTTCCGGTTCCAACCCTGGTTCCGCACCTTCCGCCAAGCGCTGGATGATCGCCGCACCGGTCGCGTCATGACCTTGACCTTCCGCCTGCGCACCGGTGACGGCCAGGGCGAGGATGCCTACCTCGCCCGCCAGCCCTATTTCCGCACCATGCCCCGCCTGCTGATTCATGAGACCGGCGTCCACTACCTCGATACGTTCCGCTATCTGCTGGGCGAACCCGACGGCATCTACGCCGACCTCCGCCGCCTGAACCCGGCGATCCGGGGCGAGGATGCGGGCCATGTCATCCTCGATTACGGCCCCGGCGCCCGCGCCGTGCTGGACGCCAATCGCTGCGCCGATCTCGACACCGACGACGCCCGCCGCACCTTCGGCGATGCAACGCTGGAAGGCGAAGACGCCACGCTGACCCTGACACCGGACGGCACTGTGACCTTACGCGCCCATGGCACCCGGCAAACCGACACGCTGCTGTCGGCCCGGGATTGGCCCGGCTTTGCGGGCGACAGCGTCCACGCCTTCCAAGCCCATGCCGTGGCGGCCCTGCGCGGCGAGGGCGCGTTGGAAACGCAGGCGCGTGACTACCTTCGGACACTGAACCTGGTCGGGCAGGCCTATGCCTCGGCCGGCGCCAAGGCGCGCCTGCCGGTCTGAGCAAGACGCCTCAAAACACCGTAAAATCCAAAGTTTACGGCCTACCGGTGTTAATCCGCCTTTAGGTTTGTGCAGCGACACCGGGTCTCGACCGACCGTGGAAGACCCCAATGACCGACCAAGACCTGACGGCGTCCGTGATCGAGGCGCTGCATACCTCCCCCGATGCCTGGCGCAGCCTGGTCCGCGATTTCGGCGCCAACCAGCCGGACCTGCCGGCCCGCATGCTGGAAACGGCGCTGCTTTCGGCGGCGCGCGGCATGGATGCCGCCATCAGCCGGGCCGGCGCCCCCACGGACGAGGCGCGCACGGCGCGGCGCCTGGCGATGCTGCTGGGCATGGATATCGACCGCCATGGCGGCGATCCGACCATGGCCGATCTGATGCGGTCCTGGCGGACGAGCGATGACTTCTTTCTGCGACTCTGAGGCGATGCCCAGAAGTCGCAGCAAGACCCCGGACCGAAGGTCCGATCAAACCCCGACGAAGTACGGAAAGGACGTCGATATGACCACCAAGACCCTGGCTCCTCTGGGCCGATCGACCACATGGCTGGCGATCCTGCTGCTGATCCTCATCATAACGGCGATTATCCCGCAGAAGGCGGTGAAGGCGGATAACCTGCCGCTGACATCGGTGTTCCTGCGCCAAGCCATGCCTTGCGCGATCCTCGACGAGGCGCCCTGGCCCACGCGCTGCCAAACGGATGCGCGGTGACGTCTAACAAAAGGCGGGGCGCGCCCGGCGCCCCGTCAGCCGCGCCCGAGAATGGCGCGGACATAATTCCGGGTCTCGCGGAAGGGCGGCACGCCGCCATGCTTTTCGACCGCGCCCGGACCCGCATTGTATGCCGCCAGCGCAAGGCGCCAGGTGCCGAACTTGCGGTACTGCATCGCCAGATAGCGTGCACCGCCTTCCAAATTCTCGCGCGGGTTGCGCGGGTTGACCCCCAATTGCCGCGCGGTGCCGGGCATCAACTGGGCCAGCCCCATGGCGCCCTTGTGGCTGCGGGCATTGGGGTTCCAACCGGATTCCTGGCGGATCAGGCGCAGGAACAGATCCTCGGGAATACCATGCTGCTGCGCCACCGCCCGGGCATCCCCGATATAGCGGGACCGCTGGGGGCCATCGTAGCGCGGAATCGCCTCGGACGGGCCGGGGATCGACAGGGGCGCGGGCGAGGTCGGCAGAAGACGGCTGGAATGGGCATATTGGTCGTTCAGGCGCCGATCCATCAGCGAAGTCTGGTTCTCGAACAGGGCGGTCCGCGACCGGCTCGAAAAGGTCTGGGCATCGACCGAGGTCGCAAAAATCGCGGCGGCGACCGCAAGTCCCGTCAAGCGCATCATGTCCGCATCCCGTCCCAGACATAGCGGCGGCCTTCTGTCCGAGCCCATCCGCCAATTCGCCAGAACCATATCGTTAATCCGCTCTCTTGCCAATGCGGTGGACAGCCTTCGATGCAAGATGTGGCATCGGCTTTCCGTCCTCTCTCGCGACGTCTTTCCCTCCCTCAGCGCAACGGTTAGTTAACCAAATCGGGTCAGGTCTGGCCCCACGAGATTCGACACGAGCGGAGGCGAAGGGCATGGCCGGAAGCGTCAACAAGGTGATCCTGATCGGCAATCTGGGCCGCGATCCGGAGGTGCGGACGTTCAATAACGGGGGCAAGGTCTGCAATCTGCGGATCGCCACGTCCGAGAATTGGCGCGACAAGAACACGGGCGAGCGGCGCGAGAAGACCGAATGGCACTCGGTCGCGATCTTCCAGGAGGGTCTGGTGCGGGTCGCCGAGCAATATCTGCGCAAGGGCTCCAAGGTCTATATCGAAGGCCAATTGCAGACCCGGAAATGGCAAGATCAATCCGGCGCGGATCGCTATTCGACCGAAGTCGTGCTGCAAGGTTATGGCGGCACGCTCACCATGCTGGACGGCCGCAGCGAAGGCGGCGGCGGGGGCGGCGGATATGACGACCGTGGCTCGTCCGGTGGCAATTACGGGGGCGGCTCGTCTTCTGGCGGCCAGGGTGGCGGCAACCAGGGCGGCTATGGCGGCCCGGCCGACATGGATGATGAAATCCCGTTCTGATCAGGCGCGTCAGGGTTTTCGAAAACCCTGACCAAATCCTTTGAAGGATTTGGGGCGTGGGCTTGCGATGACGCGCCCCGCGCCCTACCCCGCTTGACATGTCCGCGCCCGTGAACCCCGCCCTCGCCGCCACCGCTCCGCCCCCCGTCATGGAGGCCCGGCGCTGGATCGAAACGGCCACCTTCGCGGCGGACAGGCCGCTCTTGAACCTCAGCCAGGCGGCGCCCGCCGACCCGCCGCCCGCCCCGATGCGGGCGGCCATGGCCGAGATGCTGCAACGGCCGGAGGCGCATCTCTATGGACCGGTGCTCGGCCTGCTTGCCCTTCGGGACCGGATCGCGACGGACTGGACCGCAGGGTATGGCGGCCGGGTGACACCGGCGGATGTGGCCATCACATCAGGCTGCAACCAAGCCTTCACGGCGGCGATCTCGACCCTGGCGGGTCCGGGCGACGATGTGATCCTGCCGCTGCCTTTCTACTTCAATCACAAGATGTGGCTGGACATGGCCGGCATCGGCGCCCGCCTGCTGGAAACCGGGCCGGACCTGCTGCCCGACGCGGAGGCCGCCGCCGCGTTAATCGGGCCGCGCACCCGCGCGATCGTGCTGGTGACTCCGAACAACCCGGGCGGCGTGGAATACCCGGCCGAGACGGTCGCCGCCTTCCGAGACCTGGCCCGGGCGCGCGGTTTGGCGTTGGTCGTCGACGAGACCTACCGCGATTTCGACAGCCGCGACGGTGCGCCCCACGACCTGTTCGCCGACCCGGACTGGCGGGACACGGTGATCCAACTCTATTCCTTCTCGAAGGCGTATCGCCTGACCGGGCACCGGGTCGGGGCCATGATCGCCGCGCCCGCGCGGCTGCGCGAGGTCGAGAAATGGCTGGACACAGTCACCATCTGCCCGGCCCAGCTGGGCCAGCAGGCGGCCTTGTGGGGGATGGAAAACCTGGCCGATTGGTTGGCGGGCGAACGGCGGGAAATCCTGGCGCGACGGGCCGCGATGGAGGCCGGGTTCGCCGACCTGCCCGATTGGGAGGTGTTGGGCTGCGGCGCCTATTTCGCCTATGTCCGGCATCCGTTCGACAAACCCTCCGACGAGGTCGCCAAGGCCCTGGTGGACCGGGCTGCCCTGCTACTGCTACCGGGCACCATGTTCGGGCCGACCGAGGCCGAAGGCGGCCGGGGCCGGGCCGAGGCCACGTTGCGCATCGCCTTTGCCAATGCCGATCGGGCCGGGATCGCGACCTTGTTCGACCGGTTGCGTCAGGTGACGGCCGACGGGCTCTGATCGCCCGATGTTTCGCGCGCGAAACATCCAAGCGTTTGCAATGTGTTAACACTTCTACCCCGGCAAGTTGGCCGCCTCCGCCCGCCCGCTTGTCCCCAGCCGCTGGCGGCGGTATCGACGGGCAAGTCAAGGGAGGCAGTGATGGCCGACGACAAACCGCGCAAGAAGAAGGGAAATATCGTCGTCTGGGTGATCCTGGGCCTGTTGATCCTGTCGCTGGGCG
>JBCDCW010000218.1:0-6360 GCA_039180995.1 Pseudomonadota bacterium | reverse complement strand
GGGTAGGGGACCCCGCCCGGGCTTGCAACCTGGCCGGGCCGGCGGGCATGAAGCGCCATGCGGACGGGCTTCCCCCCTGCGATGCCGGGCCAGGTGGTGGGCCTGTTGGGCGGGTCTTTTGATCCGGCCCATGGGGGACATGTCCACATCACCCGCGAGGCCTTGAAGCGGTTCGGGCTGGATCGGGCCTGGTGGCTGGTCTCGCCCGGCAATCCTTTGAAAGCGCGTGGGCCTGCGGCTTTGGAGCGGCGCCTGGCACGGGCCCGCCAGATAATGGGGCATCCGCGCGTCACGGTCACGGATATCGAGGCGCGGCTGGGCACACGGTTCACGGCCGAAACCGTGCGAGAGCTGCGCGCGCGATATCCCGGCGTGCGGCTCGTGTGGCTGATGGGTGCGGACAACCTGGCGCAATTCGACCACTGGCAAGATTGGCGCGGGATCATGGCGACCGTGCCGGTCGGCGTCTTGGCCCGCCCGGGCGAGCGGATTGCGGCGCGCACTTCCGTTGCCGCGCAGGTCTTCCGGCGCTTCAAGGTGTCAGCCGAGGCGGCGCATTTGCTGGGTCGGACGGCCGCGCCTGCCTGGGCGTTCGTGAACGTCCCGATGCATGGCGCGTCGTCCACGGCGATCCGCGACGGCGGGGGCTGGACGGCCTGAACCGAAGAGGGCGGTCACGCCCGATGAGGTCGCACCGCCAAAGTCGCGAAGCCAGCGCCGACCAGAAGGCCCAGGCCAAGCAAGGCCAGGGGATCGGGAAATGTGCCGAAGATTACGACGCCGTAGACCGTCGCCGCGATCAGTTGGAAGTAGACGAAAGGGGCCAGGGTCGTCGCGCCTTCGCGCCGGAAGGCCAGGATCAAGAGCAGGTTGCCGCTGGCCGACGCAAGGCCCGACACCAGGGTTAGGCCGGTGACGGGCAGCGTGACTTCGGGGAGGGTCATCAGGCCCAAGGGCGCCAGCATCAGCGTGCCCAGCAGGGTCTGCGACAGCATCAGCTGACGGGGCGGCGCCACGGTCGCCAGCCATTTGGACGCCGTCAGGAACGCACCATAGCAGAGCCCCGCGCAGACCGCGAAGGCCAGGCCCGGCGTCATGCCGAAGCCCGGCTTGACCACCAGCAGCACGCCGCAGAAGCCCACGCCCAGCAGCACGGTCTGCATCGGCCGTACCCTTTCGCCCAACAGCCAGACCGACAGGGCATAGCTGAAGATCGGCCCCACGAAGAACGCGCCGAAGACGGTGGCGATGTCTTCCGTCGTCAGGGCCGTTAGGATGAAGGCGATCCCGGCCGCGATCAGAGCCGCCCGAAGCCAGACCCGCCAATCGCGATAAAGCCGCCAGTCGATGCGGAATCCCAAGATCACCAGGACCATCCCCGCGCCCACCGCGAAGCGCGAGAAGGCCACGAACGATGCCGTCGCCCCGTGGTCGCGCGTCAACAGCTTGCCTGCCGAATCCCCCAAGGGGATCAGCGACATCGCCACGAACATGAGCGCTACCGATCCGAGGGTCCTGCGATCCATGGTCGCCCCTAACATCCCCGCGATTGACCTCCCAGGGCCTTCACAACCCGTCCCGCCTCGGCCATTTGTTGCCACGGGTACGGAGGTGTTTTTTCATGAAGCGTCGTTTGTTCTTGTCCGGAGCCGTGGCGACCGCCGCGTTGCCCGCCTGCGCGGGCGCGCCCGAGACATCGGCGCGGCCCGTGGTGCGCCCCGAGGATATCGTCACCCGCGCCGCCTCGGCCGCGTCCCGGCAGCGCGTGGCCGAGGCCCGGCTGGGCGGTCACGTGGGGTTTCTGGTGGCCGATGCGCGCACCGGCGAGCCGCTGGAGAGTTTGAACCCGCTGCGGCCGCAACCGCCCGCCTCGGTCGCCAAGGCGATCACGGCGCTGTATGCGTTGGAAACCCTCGGCGCGGGCCATCGGTTCGAGACCCGGTTGGTGGCCACCGGGCCGATCAGCGGCGGCCGGCTGGACGGCGATCTGGTGCTGGTCGGCGGCGGCGATCCGGCGCTGGACAGCGACGGTCTGCATTCGCTGGCCAGTCAGGCGCGCGAGGCGGGGATCACCGAGGTGACGGGCGGTTTGCTGGTCTATGATGGCGCGCTGCCCCGGATCGAGCGGATCGACCGTTCGCAGCCCGATCACGTCGGCTACAATCCGGCGGTCAGCGGGCTGAACCTGAACTTCAATCGGGTGCATTTCCAGTGGCGCCGGTCGGGGTCGTCCTATTCGACCACGCTGGACGGCCGGACGGAACGGTTCCGCCCCGATGTCACGACGTCGACCATCCGCGTCGCCGACCGCTCGCTGCCGGTCTATACCTATGAACGCGCGGGTGATCTGGACAGTTGGACGGTGGCCCGGCGCCAATTGGGCGACAGCGGCGCGCGGTGGCTGCCGGTGCGCAATCCGGCGCTGTATGGCGGGGACGTCCTGCGAACCATGCTGCGCGCCAACGGGATCGTCGCCGGGGCGCCGCGGCGCGTGGGGGCCATGCCCCAGGGCCGGGTGGTCGCGCGCGACCAGGGCGCCACGCTGGACCGCGTGTCGCGGTCGATGCTGCGCTGGTCGACGAACCTGACCGCCGAGGCCCTGGGCCTGTCGGCCACCGTCGCCCGGGGCGTCAAGCCAGGCACGCTGGACGATTCCGGCAACCTGATGTCGCGTTGGCTGGCGGCGCGAGCGGATGCGCGGCGGACCGATTTCGACGACCATTCCGGACTGAACGGCACGACGCGGATCTCGGCCTCGGACATGGTCAAGGCGCTGACGGCCCCGCGGGTCGAGGGGCAGTTGCGGCCCGTCTTGCGGGAATTGTCGGTTGGCGATGGCTCTCCGATTCGGGTCCATGCCAAGACCGGCACGTTGAACTTCGTCTCCGGTCTGGCGGGATATTTCCCGGCGCGGTCGGGGCGAATGCTGGCCTTCGCGACTTTCTGTGCCGACGTGGATCGGCGCAACGGGCTGTCCGTCGGCCAACGTGAGCGGCCGGAGGGCGGCCGATCCTGGAGCCGTCGGGCGCGATCGCTGCAATTCGACCTGATCGAACGCTGGGCCGCGGTCTATACGTGAGGCCCGCCATCGTTCTGGTCGCGCCCGAGATCCCCGGCAATACCGGGACGATCGGACGGACCTGCGTGGCCTTGGACATCGACCTGTGCCTGGTGAAGCCCTACGGGTTCGAGTTGTCGGACCGGATGGTGCGGCGGGCCGGGCTGGATTACTGGCCGCATGTGCGTCTGTTTGAATACGGGGATTGGGCCGATTTCCTGGCCCGCCGGGCGCCGCGGCCAGAGGCGTTGTTCCTGTGGGAGGAGGATGGCGCGCAATCGGCCTATGACACGGTTTTTCCGCCGGATGCCCACTTGGTTTTCGGTTGTGAAACCAAAGGATTACCACCTGACATTTTGCTGGCCCATGGCGACAACATCGTTCGCTTGCCCATGCGCTCGCCCCATATCCGGTCGCTGAACCTGGCCAATGCGGCGACTGCCGCCGCCTATCTGGCGTTGCGTGGCATCTTGTGACGGTGGATTGCAGGGCATGGGCGGGTAGGGTCCAGGTATGGATCGACATCGACCGTCTGATGACATTGCGGGGCTGCCGCAGAACACGGGTCACCTTCAGCGCGCATCGCTGTCGGCCCTTGGGGGCGACGATGGACCTGTCGCTAGGCCAAGTCGCCGTCAGCCGGATCATCGGGGATTGGGTTTGATGGGATCATCCCAGTGCAACGGGAAGAGGTGATGAAATGACGTCGGAACTGGCCATCGAGGACGTCCAGTCTTACCCCCGGCCGCCTGATTTGCAGCCGGTGCCACAGCGGGTGCAGGTCTGGCTGGGCGGGGTGGAGATCGTCTCGACGACCGATGCGCTGCGGGTGTTGGAGACGCATCATGCGCCAACCTACTACATTCCGCGCGCGGCGATCACGGCGGAGGTGAGATCCGAGAAAGGCGCGTCTTTCTGTGAATGGAAAGGGGCCGCTCGGTATTGGACGCTGGCGGCTGGGGGGACGATTGCGCCCCGCTGTGCCTGGGATTACCCGACACCCACGCCGCGCTTCTCGGACCTGAAGGATCACCTGGCGATCTATGCCCACGCGATGGACGAATGCCGCATCGGCGGCGTGCCGGTCGAGCCGCAGCCGGGGAATTTCTATGGCGGCTGGGTTACGCCGAACCTGCGCGGCCGGGTGAAGGGCGCGCCGGGGACGGAGGGCTGGTGAGGGGGGGGCACCCGCCATGCACCCATTGTAAACCTGCCTTGCGAACGTGCGTTCGCATGGTTTGGTTGGGGTTTGTTGGCTGTTCTGGATCGGGCACGGTCGAGCAGGGCCGCCATGCTCGGTAGGATCAAACTCTCTTCAGACGGCAGAACGGGTCGACCGAGCTGATCGCGGGTGGGACCAGCATCTGGCTGCCGAGCGCCGCGGCGAAGGCAACCGTCAGCGCAGAGAGGTAGGTGCCACTTAGGACCGGGGCGAGCACGTCCCAGCCCGAGACGGCCAGCACCTTGCTGGCCCCCAGCGACAGGGCCAGCAGCCAGCTGGCCGTGGACATTGCGGCGACGGCGCCGAGCGTCAGCTTCTGGGCGATGGGGAAGTGTAGCGGCACGCTGCCGGCCTGATCGCGCATCAGTGGCAGGGCCAGTTTGCCGATGACGACGGCATTGACCGATAGCAGCGTGACGGTGAGGAGCTTGGCGAAGAGCTTGGGCGAGAAGTCGGCGAGCACGAAGCCGGTGCGCAGCCAGATCAGGGCGATCCCCGTGACCCAGACCAGGGCCATGCTGCCGAGTACGAAATGGTGCAGGTCGTCGAACGCGGTCAGGTCGCGGGCCGAGACGGGCTTCTGCACGCCATTGAACATGCGCCAATCGGCGTAGAACGCCGCGCCCATGGCCAGCACGACGGCGAAGAGATGCGCAATGCGGAGCATGTCGGAGGCGAGCAGCGGGTCCATGGGGGCAAGGTGCTGCGCACATGGGGCGAAACCGGGGCACGGGTGGGACAGAAACGGCGCGGGATCGTTCGAGTTTGGGGGACATTGGTGGGGTGTAGGGTGGGCAATTTGCCCACCATTCGGGAGGCTGGGTTTAGCGCGGCTCAGGTTGGGTGATGGGGTATTTAATGTGAGCGACGGTGCGGATGGCAATGTTGTTGGTGGGCAGATTGCCCACCCTACGCTTGCTCTGGCCGGAACGGTCGCGGCGATGCGGGATCGGATCGAGGCGTTGGAGGATGAGGTGGAGCGATTGAAGCAGGTGGGGTGATGCGTGGTGGGTTTCACCCGCCCTACGCTTGCTTTCGAGGAAGTCCGGCAGCACGGTCGCAGGGAAGCCCGGCTGCCCCTGGTCGAGATTGCAGGCGAGCAGGTCCACGGGCAGGAGCCCGCGCCACTTCAGCTCATAGAGAGCGGCGAGCAGGGTGTAGCTGTCCTTGCCGCCCGAAAGGCAGACGAGCCAGCGGTCATTGCGGCCCTGGACCATGCCGTATTGTTCGATGGCTTCGCGGGTGTAGCGGATGATCCGTTTGCGGAGCTTGCGAAATTCCGTGGTCTGCGGCGCGCCCTGGAAGAGCGGATGGATGTCTGTGGGGGTGTCGGGCATGGGGGAGGGATAGTGGCAAGGGGCCTGGTGGGGAAGGGGGCGGTGGGCATGGTGATGCCCACCCTACGTTAGGTCGGCCTTAACCAGTTTGTCGGCACGATGGGATATGTCGAATTACCGTCGGCTCCGGGTGCCTGGGGCGAGCTATTTTTTCACAGTGAACCTTGCACGGCGCGGAGATGACCTGCTGGTGAAGCGGATCGATGCTTTGCGCGCGGCCTATGCCGCGACGATGCGGACCATGCCCGTGCGATGTGACGCGATGGTCGTCTTGCCGGACCACATCCACGCGGTTTGGACCTTGCCGCCGGGAGATGACGCCTATTCTGAGCGGTGGCGCAAGCTGAAGCTTCGATTTTCGCGCGCGGTCAACATAGAGGTCGGACGGTCGGAGAGTAAGCGGCGCAAGCGCGAGCGGGGCATCTGGCAGCGCCGATTTTGGGAACATACGATCCGGGACCAGGCGGATTGGGCGGCGCATGTGCGGTATGTTTGGGTGAAACCAGTCAAGCACGGATATGTCGAGCGTCCGACGGATTGGACGTTTTCGTCTATTCACGGCGCCATTCGCGCAGGGGATATCCGACCGGATTGGGATGGGATGTAGGGTGGGCATCACCATGCCCACCTTTGGTTGCTTTCAAGAGCCTGTTGAAACCAGACCAGAGCTTATTGATCCTATTACTTTGGACATATTTGTAAGATAGCCCTACCCTGCATTCTTTCCGCAATATGTGTGTGTG
>JBCDCW010000217.1:0-6377 GCA_039180995.1 Pseudomonadota bacterium | reverse complement strand
TATCTGGATGCGGACCTGTCGTCGTTGTCGCCCGGCCCCGTGTCCTGGGACGTCAATCCCGATCGGACGCCGCTGAACCTGGGCGGGCTGTTCGGCGACCGCGAGGTTTGGTTGGAAATCGGCTTCGGCGGGGGCGAGCATATGCTGGCTCAGGCCGCTGCGCATCCGAAGGTCGGGATCGTCGGCGCAGAGCCTTATATCAACGGCGTTGCGATGCTTCTTGGAAAGCTGCGGCGGTTGCCGGTGGACAATGTCCGCATTCATCCCGGGGACGTCCGCGATCTGTTCGATGTCCTGCCCGACGGGAGTATCGCCAAGGCTTTCTTGCTCTACCCGGATCCGTGGCCCAAGGCCCGGCATCATCGCCGACGCTTCGTAACGCCCGAACACTTGGCGCCGCTGGCCCGCGTGCTGCGTCCCGGGGCCGAGTTCCGGGTGGCGACGGATATCGCCGATTACGTGCGCCAGACCTTGGAACAGGTCCCGCGTCATGGGTTTGAATGGCTGGCCGAAGGGCCGTCGGATTGGCGGAAGCCTTGGTCTGACTGGACGCGCACGCGTTACGAGGCGAAGGCCCTGCGCGAGGGGCGGGTGCCCCATTATCTGACGTTCCGTCGACTATGAGGGGGGAGCGAGGGGCCAGCCCCTCGCGCTGCCCACAAAAGCAAAAGGGCTGTCTGCCCCTTATGAACCCCCCGAAGGTCTTTCCCGTCAGAAGGAGACAGGTTCGATCAAGCCGGGATGGTCCAGGCTTGGCCTGGGGCGATGGCCCGGAAGCTATCTGTCGGAACATTCGCAGCCGCCAGGGCTTGTGCGAGCTTGGCGGGCGGCTCCTCGCGGGGTTCGTTGGTCAACTGGAACGTGCCCCAATGATGGGCCAGGGCGTGGCGCGCTCCGCTGGCGCGGAACCCGGCAACCGCTTCTTCGGGGTTCTGGTGTTGGGGCGCCATGAACCACCGTGGCGCATAGGCGCCAATCGGCAGGATCGCGAGGCGGTAAGGGCCATGGGCGGCGGCGGCCCGATAGGGACGGCCCCTGTCATAGCCCGTATCGCCGATATGGAAGATTTTTCCGGCCGGGGTGTCGAGAGCGAAGGCGGCCCAGAGCGCATGGCTGCGGTCGCGGGTGCCACGGGCGCTCCAATGATGACAGGGAAGAAGGCGCACTGACAGGTCGGGGAGGTCGAGCACGTCGCCCCAGTCGCCGGTACGCACGTCGATATCGGGGATCTCGTCGCGCAGGATGGTGTCGTTCCCGAGCGGTGTCAGGACCGGCATCGCATGCGCCTCGTGCAGCCGACGCAGGGTCGCGATGTCCAGGTGATCGTAATGGTTGTGGCTGATCAGGACGGCATCGATGGGCGGCAGGTCGGCGAAGGCGACGCCCGGCGAGGTGACGCGCGTGGGCCCGGCAAAAGCGACGGGCGAGGCGCGGCGGGACCAGACCGGGTCGGTCAGGATGTTGCGCCCGCCCGCTTGGATCAGGACCGTGGCGTGGCCGATCATGGTCACGCGCAGGTCCGCGATACGCGTCTCTGGCTTGGTGGGGATAATGCCGATGCTGTCCGGCCAATCTGCGCGGTCGCCGCCCAATTGCCAGCGTAGCAGATCGCGGAAGCCGCGCGGGTCTTCGCCGTCCGGGTTGAAGAAACGGGTACCGTCGAAATGATCGCTGACGGGCCCCTGGTAATAGGGATTGCCCTTGGCGGTGGTCTGGACGGCGCAGGCGGCTGCTCCGGCGAGCGAGCCGAGAGCGCCGAGGGTTAAGAAACGGCGGCGATTGGTCATCGGTCGGAGGTAAGGGCAGTGCGGCCGGGGGCAAGGCCGTCGCTGGCCCACGTCTCGGTTATGGCGATGAATAATCTGTCGCCCGTGTCAGCGCGAACCGGACCAAATCGGCGGCGCTGGTATGGACGCGAGTCCGGTCGACACCCCGCCGATCCGTGAAGATGTCGACCTTGCCGATCAGAGATCGGTCCGCAGGATGATCCAGGAAGGTGTAATGGCCGACGGCATCCCCTAAATTGTGCCGCCGGAAGCGGGCATTGAGCTTGCAGAGCCAGGCAGCGCCATGATCCGTTGGGGCCTCCGTGTCGGACCCGGCGGTCAAAAGCATGACGGGCAGGCGGATCGCGGCGACGGTTTCCGCGCTGAGCGCGCGGACAGGCGGTGCCGGGGCGATTGCCACAAGGGCCGTAATGCGGGGGTCGGCGAAGGTCTCGGACTGGCGAGCCCACGCGGCCCGAAACGGGGCCGAGCCCTTGAGGAGGCTGGGAATGTGATCGACGACGTTCGGAAACTCCCGAGGGCCGGTCTGATCCTCCGCTTCTGATCGCTGCCAGTTGTCGAAGGCGTCGAACGAGGTGCGTGCGCCGGCCAAGGCCAGGACGGTGTGGCCGCCGAGCGAAAATCCGATTCCGGCAACGCGGGTCATGTCCAGGCGACCGGCGAAAATGCCGGACCGATCAAGGGAGGTGAGGAGAGTGGAGAGGTCCGGCGCGCGCTCCCACCAGCAGAGGAAGCCTTCGGGACGGTATGCTTCGACGCCCGTGTTTCCGTGGTGATTGACGCCCAGAACCACGTGGCCCGCGGCAGCTAACGCCCGCGCCAACCAGCCCAGGCTCTCGGCTGTTCCGCCGGTCCCGTGGGAGAGGAGGGCGACGGGAAACGGATCACCGGGCGCGAGGGAGGCGTTATGCGCGACGTCTCCGGAGGCGAAGACAAGGGCGGGCGGTCGCGGGGATGAGGCGGCGGCATCTGTGGGGTACCAGGCCGACCAGGCGATCGGACGGGGCCCGGATCTGTCCCAGCTTGAGCGGGATGGGTCCGAGATAAGACCTGTCCGGTATCCGATGCGGGTCATGCCGGGCTCACTGCTTTCCGGCAGGGTGCTCGAAATTTTTGAAGATTTTCAATAGTCCTTCTAACGGTCTCGTTTCGGGGAATTCGGCATGCCGTGACGGGCAGATCAACATTTGTTGAAGGCCGCGGACCTGCATGGTCTGTCCTGTCGTCAGGTCCTAGGGCTGCTGCGACTCTGGGGCACGTCTGGGTGTCGAACGCGATTTGCGGCCTGCCGCACCAGGAGGTCCCGGCCAGGATACCGCGGCAGATAGGACATATTCCCATGGGCAAGGTCGAGTATCATTTCATGCGCAACGCCACCGCGCGTTTGGTCTATGGCGGCAAGACGTTCCTGTTGGACCCGACCTTGTCGATGAAGGGAGCGTTGCCGTCCTTTGCCGGGATCGCGCCGAACCCCATGGTCGATTTGCCAATGGCGGCAGAGGAGATCGTCAAGGATATCGACATCGTCATTGTCAGCCATCTGCATGGCGACCATTTCGACGGTGCAGCGGCGGAACTGCTGGACAAGAACGTGCCAATGCTGACCCCGCGCAATTCCGCGCCCGTCAACCCACGCGAGCCCGCGGTGGTTGCCGCGTTCAAGACCCGCTTGGATGAGATGGGCTTTACGGATGTGCGGGAAATCGGATCCGAGACGGCCGATCACATCGCCGTGGACGGGATCACCCTGCATCAGGTCTTCGCGCGCCATGGCAAGGGAGAGGTCGGCGACCGGATGGGCGGTGTGAACGGGTTGGTCTTCCAGGCGGATGGGCAGCCGACGATCTACTGGGCCGGCGACACGATCCTGGACGAGGGTGGCGAAGTCGCTGCCGTGTTGGAGCGGTTCAGGCCGGACATCGTGATCGCCCATACGGGCGGGCCGGTGGTCGAAGTTCTATCACCGGAGATTCTGCTGATGGATGCCGCGCAGGGGCGGGCGTTCTTCGAGTTGGCCGAGACGGCGAAGCCGGGCGTGGAGATCGTGGCGATCCATATGGATGCCTTGGATCATTGCTTTTCGACCCGCGCCGATCTGGCTGCGGAAATTGCGTCGCTGGACGAGGCGCTGCGGCAGCGCATCCATATTCCCGCCGATGGGGACAAGTTGGTCTTCGGATAGGGTCTTTGTCCGCCATATCGCTCTCTGCCGCGAGGTGCTAGCTGGCGCTTATGGCTACGTCTCAAACAGCGTTGTACATCGACCCGCTCGCGCCTGGATTTCATCCGATCCCGCCGGGTCACCTGGCGACTGTCGTGACGCATCTTGAGATGATCGGGCCACCAGCCGCGCGACCGGCGCCGCAGGTCGACGCCGAGTTGACATTCGTGCCATCGCCCGAGCCCGACTGGTATCGCGGGCTCTTCCGGCATGTGGGCGCGGACTGGCTTTGGACGTCGCGCTTGATCATGCCCGATGCCGATCTCGCCGCGATCTTGGCGGATACGGATGTGGAGGTCTTCGCGGTCCGCTTGGACGGCCGTGATGAGGGGCTGCTGGAGCTGGATTTTCGGTCCGAGGGCACGGCAGAGCTGGCCTTCTTCGGATTGTCGTCGGTTCTGCGAGGTAGTGGCGCTGGGCGCTGGTTGATGAACGCGGCGCTGGACCGTCTCTTTGCGCGGGTGGATCGGGTCGTGGTGCATACCTGCACGTTGGATCATCCGGCGGCGCTTCCGTTCTACCGGCGGACGGGGTTTCGGATCGTCCGGCAGGAGGTCGAGATCCTGGCCGATCCGCGGCTGGACGGAACGCTTCCGGCAGAGGCCGGTCCCCATGTGCCGCTGGCGGTTTCCGCGGCGCCGGGGTAGGCACGCGCCGCAAACGCACCGGAGAGAGACATGAGCCATGTCCACGCCACGCCCCTGACCGCCAAAGCCGCCGGGCCGTTGACGGGAGAGGCGAATGTTCCGGGTGATAAATCCATCAGCCACCGAGCGCTGATCCTCGGGGCATTGGCCGTGGGCGAGACGCGGATCCTGGGGTTGTTAGAGGGTCAGGATGTTCTGGACACCGGGAAGGCCATGCGGGCCTTCGGTGCGAAGGTTGAGAAAGACGGCGACGCCTGGGTTGTTAACGGTGTGGGCGTCGGCGGCCTGATGGAGCCCGAAGACATCATAGATTGCGGGAATTCGGGGACTGGTGTTCGCCTGCTCATGGGACTGTCCGCGACCTATGGTTTTGCGACCACGTTCACCGGCGATGCCTCGCTTCGCCAGCGGCCCATGGCACGGGTCACGGACCCGTTGGCCCTATTTGGGGCGCAGGCCCACGGACGCTCGGGCGGGCGGTTGCCGATGACCTTGGTGGGGACGGACGACCCTGTGCCGGTTCGCTATGCCACGCCGGTCGCGTCGGCGCAGGTAAAATCGGCGGTGCTGCTGGCCGGGCTGAACGCGCCGGGCGAAACCGTCGTGATCGAGCGAGAGGCGACCCGCGACCATTCGGAGCGGATGCTGGCCGGGTTTGGGGCCGAGGTCTCGGTCGAGCAATCGAACGAGGGGCGGGTGATCACGCTTGTCGGGCGACCGGACCTGTCGCCGCAGGCCATCGTGGTGCCGCGCGACCCGTCTTCCGCGGCCTTCCCCGTCTGCGCGGCATTGATCGTGCCGGGATCCGAGGTTCTGGTTCCGAATATCGGGTTGAACCCCACGCGCGCGGGTTTGTTCGAGACCTTGCGCGAGATGGGCGCCGATCTGACCTATGAAAATTTCCGGGACGAGGGCGGCGAGCCCATGGCGGATCTGCGCGCGCGGTTTTCGCCCGACATGAAGGGCGTCGAGGTGCCGCCAGACCGAGCGGCCAGCATGATCGACGAATATCCGATCCTCTCCGTCGTTGCCGCCAATGCCGAAGGCACGACGGTCATGCGCGGCGTGGCCGAGTTGCGGGTCAAGGAATGCGACCGGATCGACGCCATGGCCACGGGCTTGCGGGCCTGCGGGGTCGAGGTCCGCGACGGTCCTGACTGGTGGGAGGTCGATGGCTGCGGCGCCGGGGGTGTCGACGGTGGCGCGCGCGCGGCCACGCATCTCGATCACCGGATCGCCATGTCGTTCCTGTGTGCCGGGCTGGCGGCCAAGGACGCGATCACGGTGGACGATGCCTCACCCATCGCGACGTCATTTCCGATATTCCGGGACCTGATGGGCGCACTCGGAGCGGCCTTCTCGGACTGATCGTCCGGTTTACCGGTGCGAGATTCCCAGATTGCCGCCTGCTGCCGCCCGGCGAAGGGCGGCCAGATAGCCCGACACGTCACGGCGAGAGCGGAGGTGATGCACCGCCTTATCCGCGCCAGCCTCAGCCATCAAGGCGGCGCAACGGGCCCGGCCCGTTCGGCGGGTGCGCCAGATGTAGCCGATGAACTCGATATCGAAACGCTCGGGGCAGCCATCGGGCAGGTCTGGACGGGTACGACCATACCAACGCAGAACGCGCTTGGTCACGCGCCAGAAGCGAAGGGTGACTGGCAGGTCGATCCAGATCAGCGTGTCGGCGCGATCCATACGTTCAGACCAAGTCTGCGAATG
>JBCDCW010000216.1:0-6402 GCA_039180995.1 Pseudomonadota bacterium | reverse complement strand
CTCTAGGATTCCGTCTCGTCTATGTTTTTCGTGACCTTTTGCTCCCACTTGCCCGATTCCTCGGACCAGTAGCGCGCGGGCACCCCTGCTTCGGTCAGGTCGCGCCATTGGCTGCGGGCGCGGGTCAACGCATCCCCGTCATTGCCGTCGAACAGGATGCAGACACGTTTCAGCGTAGGCACTTCCTGTGGGGTGACGTCGGCGCCGTCGATGCTCATCAGGCAATCGGGGGCGTTGTCGGCGGCGCCTTCGGTCAGCAGAATGGGCTGGCGCGCGTCGTGATCCCCGCCCGCCAGGCCGTGGGGCAGGAACGCGGCCGGATCGCCCAGCCACAGCTTCTCATCCAGCCAGCGAAGGCGGTCCCCGTCTCCGCCCCGCACCGCGACCCGCCAGCCCTGGGCCAGCGAGCGGGTCAGCAGCGGGGTCAGCGTCTCGGGCACTGACCGGCGGGTGAGGTGGTAGAAATAGACCTCAGCCATCCTTCGGTTCGTATCGGTCGCGCACCAAACGATCCAGCGCGCGAACGCCCCAACCGGTCGCGCCATCGGGCGACAGGGCCGTGCCGCCCTTGACCGAGGCGACACCCGCGATGTCGAGATGGATCCACGGCACCTCGTCCTTCACAAACCGCAGAAGGAACTGCGCCGCCGTGATCGAACCCGCGGGGCGGCCGCCGACATTCTTCATGTCGGCCACGCGGGATTTCAGCTGCTTGTCATAGGCCTTGCCCAACGGCATCCGCCAGGCGCCCTCATCTTCGGCCTTCGCGGCCTTCAGGAACGCGTCGGCGAAGCCGTCATCGTTGGAAAAGACGCCCGCATTCTCATGGCCCAGACCGATGATGATGGCGCCCGTCAGGGTGGCCAGGTCGATCATGCCGGTCGGCTCGAACCGCTCCTGCGCGTACCACATGACGTCGCACAGGACGAGGCGGCCCTCGGCGTCGGTGTTGATGACCTCGACAGTGTCGCCCTTCATGGACACGACGATATCGCCCGGCCGCTGGGCGCGGCCATCGGGCATGTTCTCGACCAAGCCGACCAAGCCCACGACGTTCGCCTTGGCCTTGCGCGCGGCGATGGCGTGCATGGCGCCCGCGACCGTGCCAGCGCCGCCCATATCCATGGTCATATCCTCCATGCCGCCGGCGGGCTTCAGCGAGATGCCGCCGGTGTCGAACACCACGCCCTTGCCGATCAGAGCCAGCGGCTTTTCGTCGCCGCCGCCCTTCCATTGCATGACCACAACCTTGGACGGGCTCTCGGACCCCACACCGACGGCCAGCAGCGTGCGCATCCCGAGCTCTTCAAGCTCGTCCTCCTCCAGCACCTCGACCTCGACGCCCAGGTCGCGCAGGCCCTCCAGTCGGCTCGCGAACTCGGTGGTGGTCAGGATGTTGGCGGGCTCGTTCACCAGATCGCGGGTCAGGAAGACACCGTCGGCCAGGGCCCGCGCGTCGGCCCAATCGGTGCGGGCGGCGTCGGGATCCTTGATCATCACGGTGATGTCGGCGGGCGGCTCGGTCTCGTCGCCAGTCTTGTGGTCGGCGAAGGCGTAGCCGCGAAGGACCGCACCCAGAACGACGGCTCCGGTGGCCCGATGCGACCCGCCCAGAAGCGTCAGCGGCCGCGCGCTCCGCAGCTTGGCCAGCGCGGCCCCGGTGGTCCGCGCCTTGGCCGCGCCCGGACGGCGGCCCAGCTTGGCGATAGCGATGGACGACGCCACGAGACCCGCCGGAAAGGCGATATCCAAGACTTCGCCCTCGCTCAGCTTATCGAAGGCGGAACTTTCCACGGCCCGCTTCACGGCCCCCTTGGACAACCGGTTCAGCCGCCGCGCCTCGGGCGACAGGGTACCTTCGGCGGGCACCAAGCAGGCCAGGACGCCGTCCTGGCTGGCGAGCGCGTCCAGGTCGGTCTCGACGAAGGTGACGGCGGCGGGGGTAGTCATGAGCGGCTCCAGCGCGTGAGGGATGTGCGGACCCTAGAGCGCACCTTTCGGACATTCCAGCGCCCCAGGGCAATCGGCCCTTCCCCCCTGACCCCGGGCCCGGCTAAGACCGGTCAAAAGAGGTATCCAAGGGGACCACTTGGGACTGTTCGACAGATATCTGGCGGGGCAGCTGCTGATTTATTTCGGGTTCTTCAGCCTGGTTCTGGTGGCCGTCTATTGGGTCAACCGGGCGATCAGCCTGTTCGACCGTCTGATCGCGGGCGGATCGAACCTGTCGACCTTCCTGGAATTCACCGCCCTGGCACTGCCCAACGTGATCCACGCCGTTCTGCCGCTGGCGGCATTGGTCGCCACGCTTTACGCCGTGAATCGCCTGACCAACGACAGCGAGATGGTGATCGCTCAGACCACCGGCCTGTCACCCTGGCGATTGGCCTGGCCGGTGGCGGCCTTCGGGGCGGTCGTGGCGTTGATGGTGTCGCTTCTGGGTCATACGCTGGTGCCGATGTCGCGTACCGCCCTGGCCGAACGGGGCGAGGCGGTGGCCCAGGACATCACCGCGCGCTTCCTCTTGGAAGGCGAGTTCCTGCATCCCGCCGACGGCGTCACGGTCTATGTGCGCGAGATCACCGAGACCGGCGCGCTGCTGGGCCTGTTCCTGCAGGACCGGCGGGCGACGGATCTGGTGACGACCTACACCGCCGAACGCGCGATCATGGTGCGCCAGGCGGGCGAGACGCGGCTGGTTATGTTTCAGGGCATGGCCCAGACGTTGCGCGTGCCCGACCGGTCCCTGATCACCACCACCTTCGAGGATTTCGTCTACGATCTGGCCGTGCTGACCGGCGAAGACACGCAACGCCTGCGCGACCCCCGCGAATTGTCGACCCTGGCCCTGCTGCATGCGGGCCCCGAGGCGTTGCAGGTGACCGGGGCGGACCGGGCCAAGCTGCTGTTCGAGGGGCATGACCGCTTCGCCGAGGCGATCTTCGCGGGCGCGATCCCGCTGCTGGCGCTGGGTTTCCTGATGTTGGGCGGCTATTCGCGGATGGGGCTGTGGCGGCAGATCCTGGGCGCCGTACTGGCCGCCGTGATATTCGAGATGCTGGGCAACGTGGCCGAAGACACGGCCCGCCGAGATGCCGGGATGTGGTGGACGACCTATGTCCCGCCGCTGATGACCCTGGCGCTGGCGCTGGCGCTGATTTGGCGCGAGGCGCGGCGGCCCCCGTCGCTGGCCGTGCCCGCATGACGCTGTCTGTCTACATCGCGCGCCGGTTCCTGGGGCTGGTCTTCCTGGTGTCGCTGGTCTTCACCGGCCTTCTGGTGCCCATCGACCTGATGGAACAGTTGCGCCGCCTGGACGGGCGCGGCGCGGGCATGGGGGATGGGCTGCGGCTGGCGGCGCTGAACCTGCCCTCGGCGCTCTATCAGATCCTGCCCCTGATCGTGATCCTGGCGACGCTGGCGCTGTTTCTGGCATTCGGGCGATCGTCGGAGCTTGTCGTGATCCGCGCCTCGGGCCGGTCGGCTGTACGAGCCCTGGCGCCGCCGGTTTTGGCGGCGCTGGCCTTGGGCGGGCTGGGCCTGTTGATCCTGAACCCCATCGTGGCCGCCACCCAAGGCGCCTATGAGCGCGAGATCGCGACCTTTCGCGACGGCGGCGGATCGGTCCTGTCGGTCAGCGCCGAAGGCGTCTGGCTGCGCCAAGGCGATGCCGACGGACAGACGGTGATCCGCGCCGCGCGGTCGTCGTTGGACGGCACCGTGCTCTACGAGGCGACGTTCCTGGCCTTCGACCCGGCCGGCAGCCCGGTCGAGCGGACCGATGCCGCCGAGGCCGAGTTGATCGACGGCATGTGGCTGCTGGTCGACGCCAAGCGCTGGCCCCTGGCGGGCGCCGTGAACCCTGAATGGGAAGCGCAGGCGGTCCCGGTGGCCACCCTGCCCTCAACCTTGACGCGCGAACAGATCCGAGACGGCTTCGGCGTGCCGTCCTCGATCCCGATCTTCCAACTGCCCGACTTCATCGCGCAACTGGACGCGGCGGGCTTCTCCGGCCGCACCCACCGGGTTTGGTTCCAGATGGAACTGGCCAATCCGGCCATGCTTGCCGCGATGGTGTTGATCGGGGCCGCCTTCTCGATGCGGCATCAACGTCAGGGCCGCATCGGCATGATGGTCCTGTCGGCCCTGCTGATGGGGTTCGCGATTTTCTTCCTGCGGAATTTCGCCCAGGTCTTGGGGGAAAACGGTCAATTGCCGATCTCGCTGGCCGCCTGGTCGCCGCCTTTGGCCGGGATTCTGCTGTCGCTGGGTCTGATCCTGCACCTGGAGGACGGATGATGCGCCTGGTCCTGGCGTTCTGTACCGCGCTGATGCTGGCTGGCCTGCCGGCGCGGGCCCAGGATGTGGGGCCAGCGACCCTGGTCGCCGACACTATCAGTTTCAATCGCGACCAATTGGTGGCCGAGGGCGGAGTGGAAATCTTCGCCGATGGCCGCGTGCTGCGGGCCCGGCGCCTGACCTATCTGCGCGATGAGGACCGGCTGCTGGTCGAAGGGCCGCTGACGCTGCTGGACGGGCCCGACACGATCATCGTGGCCGATTTCGCCTCGCTCGGATCGGATCTGCGCAACTCGGTCCTGCAAGGTGCTCGGCTGGTCTTGGACCAGCAACTCCAGATCGCGGCGGCCGAGATCGCGACCGGCGGCGACGACCGCTTCGTCCAGCTCAGCCGGACGGTCGCCTCGTCCTGCGAGGTCTGCGAAGGCAATCCGGTGCCGCTCTGGCAGATCCGGGCCGAGCGGATCGTTCACGACCGGGAAGAAAATCAACTCTACTTTGAGAATGCCCGGTTCGAGGTCGCGGGCATCCCTGTCGCCTATCTGCCGCGCTTCCGCCTGCCCGATCCGACGGTCGAACGCGCGACCGGCCTGCTGGCCCCGCGCTTTTCGACAGACGACCAGTTGGGGACCGGCGTGGCCCTGCCCTATTTCATCGAACTGGGTCCGTCGCGCGATCTGACGCTGATCCCCTTCCTGACGACAGATGACGCCCGGCAATTGGGCTTCCGCTACCGCCAGGCCTTCGACAACGGCGCGCTCCGGGTCGATGCCGCCGTGGCCGAAGACAATATCCGCCCAGGCGACACCCGTGGGTTCTTCTTCGGCGAGGCGGTCTTCTTCCTGCCCCGCGACTACCGGCTGGATCTGGACCTGGAGCTGGTGACCGACGACACTTACCTGCTGGATTACAACGTCAGCGAAAAGGACCGGCTGGACAGTGCCATCGCTCTGTCGCGAGTCGATCGCACCGACCGGTTCCGGGCCGAAGCGACGGCGATCCGGACCTTGCGCGCGGGCGAAGACAGCTCATTCCTGCCCACCCGCATCATCACCGTCGAGCGCCAGGGCGTGCGCAACGCACCATTTGTCGGGGGGCAGGCGATCTGGACCTTGCAGGCCCATTCCCGTGAGCGGCCCGCCTCGTCGGTGCCTGCCGGCTCGGGCTTGCCGGCAGATGCGGCGCGGGACGCCATCCGCGCCTCGGCCGGGCTGGATTGGCGCCGCAGCATGGTGTCCCCCAGCGGATTGGTCGTCACGGCCATGGCCAGCATCCAAGCGGATGCCTACAATGTCAGCCAGGATCCGACCTTCCGCACCGACACATTCGTGCGCGCCGTTCCCGTGGGCGGCGTCGAGTTTCGCCTGCCCATGGTTCGGGGCGGCGCCGGCGGCGTCCGCCATGTACTGGAACCCGTGGTCCAGATCGTGCTGGCGCCCGACGATGTCGAGGAGACGCCCGACGAAGACAGCCTCACACCTGAATTCGACGGCGGTAATCTGTTCTCGGCCCAGCGCTTCGCTGGCCGGGACACCCGCGAATTGGGCAATCGCCTGAATGTGGGCGTCAGCTACGACCGGTTCGCGCCGGGCGGCTGGCAGGTCGGCGGCCTGGTCGGTCGGGTGATCCGGCAAGAGGACCTGGAGCAGTTTGATTCCGGAACCGGCCTCGACAGTGCCTCGTCCGACTGGCTGGTCTCTGGCACGGCGCGCTGGCGCGACACGTTCGAGTTGCTCAGCCGGTCGCTGTTCGACGATCAGTTCCAGTTCAGCCGCAGCGAGACGGTCCTGCGCTATACCGGCCCTCGGCTGGACGTGGCCACGCGCTTCACCTGGCTGGAGGAGGATATCGAGGCCGGGCGCCCTATCGACACCTCCGAATGGACGATGAATGCGGCGCTCGACATTACCCCCGCCTGGACGGGGCGGGCCAACTGGCGATATGACTTCGTCACCGATGATGCCACCCGCGCTGGGGTCGGTGTGACCTATCGGACGGAATGCGACACGGTGGATTTCGACGTGGAGCGGCGCTTCACATCCAACGACCTGCTAGAGCCGTCGACACGGTTCGGCTTCGGGATCGAATTGGTCGGCTTCGGGG
>JBCDCW010000215.1:0-6472 GCA_039180995.1 Pseudomonadota bacterium | reverse complement strand
TCCAACTCCACCGCAACGATCCGTCGCCGCGATTCGTGATACCGCAACGCCGCGCCGCCCAAGCAATCGTAGCGCTGCACGTATCGCCCTAGCCCTGCCTCGAACGGCGTATCGGCGCGGGTCATGTCGTTACCATAGGACAACATCCCGCCCTCGATCCGTTCGGCCGCATTCGGGCACCCGGCCCGAATGTCATACATTTCGCCCACGGCCATGAACCGATCCCAAAGCGGCATCGCCAGCGCTTCCTCCGGCACGTACATCTCAAACCCGCCTTGCTTGGAATATCCCGACCGGGCGATCAGCACATCTCCATCCCCGAACGGCACCCAGGCGAAGCCGAAGAACGAGATATCCCGCGTCGTCTCGCCCAACACTTCGGCCGTCAAATCCGCGGCCCAGGGCCCCTGCACCGCCAAAATCTGAACATCCGGCTCGCTGACGGCCACATCGTAACCCGCCCCCATGGCCACGCCCTCGACCCACAACGCCAAATCGCTATCGGCCAACGAGATCCACCACGTCCCGGGCCGCGGCCGCAACGCCACCGGATCGTTCAACATCCCGCCATTCACATCGCAGATCGGCACATAGGCACACTTGTCCGGCCGCACCCGATCCAAATCGCGCGGCGTCAGCCGCTGCATCAGCGCATCCGCGTCTGGCCCTTCAATCTGCACCTGCCGCTCGCAGGCCACGTCCCAAAGCTGCACCGCCGACTTCAGATGTCGCCCGTCCTCGGACGTCGACTGGAACACCGCCGGCAGCAACGTCTTGTTGTACACGCTATACGCCGTGACCCCGCACGCATCGACGGCATCGGACCACCAGGTCCGCCGCAATCGGTTCGACGGCGCCAGGTACTTCATTCCAACCCCGGCAGCAGGGGCAGGTCCGTCGCCCCGGTTTCGACCCCCAGCCCGGTCAGGGCGGCATGGATCTGCCCGCGATGATGGACTTGATGCAGGAAGATATGGCTCACCGCCACCGCGACGGGCGTCGTGTTCTCCCGCGGCGACAGAGCCGATTGCCAGACCAGCGCGCCGTCGGTCGCCTCAAGGCCATCGGCCCATTGCTTCAACGCATCATCCGTGGACCGCCGCTCCACCGCCCAGGTCGCGACATCGGGCGTCAGTTCCGTATTTTGTGCCGGCGGAACATCCGGCATCGGCCCCGCCCCGAACCGGTAGAGCCACGCCCGATCCCCCCAAAGCAAATGATTCGCCGTCCCCAAGATCGACCCGAAGAACAGCCCTCGATCTTGCCGCGCGGCCGCCTCGTCCAACGACAAGATCGCCGGGATCATCCATTCATGCTGCCACGCATTGTGGCGCGCCATCATCCGCGCCCAGTCCGGCGTAATCACTTCGGGATCTCCGGCCCCGACCAGTCGATCTGACAAATCTCAGCCGACCGCCCGTCGAAATCCCAGACCCGCCCAAAGGCCCGCACACGGCCCTTATTGGCGGTCGCCACAGTGATATCCGGCCCCATCCAATACTCGGTGTTCATCGCGACGATGTCCTCGCCCTCGCGCTTCCCCTTCACGGGAACAACCTCGCCCTGGATCTTCTTGCCGACCATCAGGCGCCGGGTCTTGCCCTCGGTTTCATAGCTGATCTTGGCCCGCTCGGCCCCGATGAACTCGCTCACCAACAACTTGAACAACCCCGTCGTTCCCTTTGCTCTGCCAGAGAAAATCTCGATCAGACCAAGATACGCCGCCTGGCTCGCCCGGTCGTCGATGAAGGCTGCCGCTTTCCAGTTCCCCCGCGCCATCATGCCGGGAATTTCCAGCAACAGGCCCACATTCAGCCCGCTCAGATCGGCGTCCCCGTAATGCCCCTCGTCAATGCGGACGCCCGACCAAGCCTGGCACACGCCCTCGGTCGGGGCGTGCTTGCCCAGCGAGATCACGCAGGGGCAGAACACGGTGCAATTGCAGTTCAGGATCAGCTCGCCCTTGATCGCCCAAGGCGTCTGCCCCGCGCCCGCCGGGCGGGCATCGGGATGGCGGCTCGTCACCACAGGCGCTGCGATTTTCGTCATATGGTTCCTCCAATTAGATAGCCCGCCCCGCAAAAACACGCGACGCCAATCCCGTGGGTCAGCCAGGACCCATGTGCCAGTTTCTCCGACACCATCAGACACGTGGCGAGCGCCATAAAGCCCAGCGACATCGCTCCGCCGATAAGGCCCAGCGCCATCAGCGCCCAGCAACAGCCCAGGCAGGTCGCCCCCAGCCGGAGTCCCATGCGCCAGGCCCCCTCTGCCCAGTGTCCCATGAAAAAAGTCAGCGGCTGCCGGCACCGGCTCAGACACGCCACTTTCCAGGCCGAGAACTGGTAAGCCCCGGCCAGACCGAGCAACGCTGCCGCAAACCACACCCCGTCGCCGAGGCTCAATCGAGCCGAGAAGACCTGCGCCGTCGCCGCGAGCGCCGCAAAGCCGAACCAGATCGCCCCGTAACCCGCCACCAGGGCTGCGCCGCCGCTCGCCCCATGGGCGGCGGCGATCTCATCATAAGTCGCAAAGGCCGGCAGCGCGGTCGGCAGCATCATCGCCGCCGCCATGACCACCCACATGGCGAAAGCCCCGCCCCAACCGGCCGCGACCACGGGCGTCGCACAAAGGTCGCGGATCAGAGTGGCCCAAGCCACCTCGGTCGATCCCAGCCAGACGAAAATCCAAGCCGCAACCAACCCGGCATAGAGAGCCAGCCAATGGGGTGCGGTCATGCGCGCCAATCGCTTCAAGCGGTCCTCCCAAACCCAAAGGCAATCCGCTTGCACGACTCGCCTCGCTCCCGTACCCGAATGTCAGACATTCGAATGTCCGACAATTCCTGAAATGTCGGACAATGGAAAACGTGACCATGAGCCGCCCTCTCTCCGCCGCCATCGCCGACCGCTTGTCGGCGCAGATCACCGAGGGCGAGCTGACCTCTGGCGACCGACTGCCGTCGGAAGCGGACCTAGCCGATCAGTTCGACTGCTCGCGCGGGACCGTCCGCGAGGCGCTCAAGCGTCTGGCCGCCCGTAATCTGATCCGCACCAAGCGCGGCGCCGGAGGCGGCGCCTATGTCAACAAACTCACCTTCGACGCCGCCGTTGATGCTCATGTGGCCACGTCCACCTTGCTGCTGTCCATGAACGCGGTCGATTTCGAAACCGCCGCCGAGGCGCGCTTCGCGCTGGAAGCCGCCTGCGCCGATCTCGCCTGCACCAACCATGACCAAGGCGATCTGACGGCCCTGAAAGCCGCCCATGACTACCTCTCCACGCCCTGCGATGACGAGACCTTCTGCGCCGCCGACGTGGCCTTCCACCGCGCCTTCGTCGACGCCGCCCACAACCCCATCCTGTCCTACCAACTGGCCGGCGCCGTCGAGGCCATGCAGCCGCTCATGAACGCCATCACCTACGCCGAGCGGGACCGCGCCGAAATCCTCGCGCGCTACACCCATATGGCCAACGCGCTCCGCGCTCGCGATGCCGGTGAAATCCGCCACGTTTTGAGGCAATTGCAAGCACTCACCGTAGAGCTCTTCCACCGTGCCTCGGCCCGGCGTAAGTCCCGCTAGACGCGGGCCACGGACACCCCTACTTTCTGCGCCAGACTTCGGTCCAACACACTGGGAGACAGCATAAAATGACATTCCGCGCCGCCCTCTTCGCGGGGACCATCCTGGCCGCTCCGGCCTGGGCAGACCTAACCGTCTTTGACTATTCCGGCTTCGAAGACCCGGCCTTCCACACTGCCTATACCGAACAGCACGGCACCGGCCCCGACTTCGCCTTCTTCGGCGACGAGGAAGAAGCGTTCCAAAAGCTCTCGTCAGGCTTCAACACGCCTGGCGTCACCCATATCTGCGCGGGCTCGGTCCCGAAATTCACCGAATCCGGCTTAATTGAGCCCTGGGACACCGCCCGGATCACCCATTTCGACGACCTAAATGGCGACCTCACTGGCACCGACACCCTGGCCGACGGGGACGTCTACTTCTTGCCCACAGATTTCGGCTCGACCGCCATCGCTTACAACGCCGATGAGGTCCCGGCCGAGGACGTGGCCACGCTGGACGTCTTCACCAACCCGAAATACCAGGGCCGCGTGACCCTGCCCGACAACGTCGATGACGCCTATGCGCTCGCCTACCTCGCCACTGGCGTCACCAATTGGAACAAGGCCGGTGACGCCGAATTCCAAGCCGCGTCCGACTGGCTGCGCCAAGCGCATCAGAACCTACGCACCTACTGGACCGACCCGGCTGAGCTGTCGCAGCTTCTGCAATCGGGCGAGGTCCTCGTCTCTTGGGCCTGGAACGAAACCCTGCCCACCATGGTTGAAGAAGGCTTCCCCATCGGCTTCCAGCGCGAGGCCGCCGAGGGCTCGTCCCTCTGGGTCTGCGGCTACGTCAACATGGCCGAGAGCGAGAGCGACGAAGACCTGGTTTACGACTACATGAACGCCATCCTATCGCCCGCCGCCACCGTGCCCCTGATGGATGGCGGCTGGGGCCACGCCAACGCCACCGCCATGGCCGATCAGGTCACGGAAGAAGACCGCTTCGCCGGCGGCCTCGGCCCCATCGACGCGCCGGTCCTAGCCCAACTGCCCATGGACGGCCAATTGCGCCAGCGCCAGGCGGAAGAGTTCGAGCGGATCAAGGCCGGCTTCTAAAGTCGATTGCGGCCGGTCGCATCGATGAGCGGCCGCAGTCTAAAGCCCATGGGAATCTGCGTATTGGGCGCGGTCCCAATTCCCTGCTGCCAAATCTGCCCCGTCGATGGAAAAGGCCGCGTCAGACCCATCCCCGAACTCCCACCCCATGACGTGCGAGGATGGCAGTTCCAACAGCTTGGCCCCGACGAAGCCATACTCCTCCATGTAAGAAGTGGGCATGCCGCCCAAAGCCATGATTTCCCTGGCAGTCGCTTCGCGCCAATGGGGTTCGAAGAGGTCCCGGACGCGGGCGGGCAGCCCGTCAGGACAGGTCAGGAAGGCGTGGCGCGCGGCAAACTCGAAGGCCGCGACAAAACTGCTTGATTGAAACTCGCTATGAAGCAGCTTCTTTCGCTTCGTTTTATTATAAGCCATCCAGGTATAAGGGACGCCATGCAGTAGGTCTTGAACATGCGCATCCAGCATCGGTGAAAGATTATCGCCCTCGTCCTGCGCATCCTCGGAAAGAGCCAACGCATATCTCTGCCACAGCCCGTAGCAGTGCCGCATAGCCTGCCCCCGTTCGGTGCTGGGATCGACGTCTGGCGGCTGCGTAAGATCACGGTGGCCCATGGCCCGAAGACCAGAACGCAACTCCTCCATCGCAGCGGCTAGCATCATGCGTTGGGACAACCGATCAAAGGGATGCCAGGCAGGGTCGGACAAGTCGTGTTTCGGAACGCGGTTCGAGAGAGAGCCACCTGATCGGACGGATGGCGGCTCATCCACTGGGCGAATGCGGATCGGCCACCTCGGCAACACCGGCGCCGCGCCGCACAAGATATAGTCCAGCATATTGCGAAGGGGATACTCCAGATAGTACGGCTCCGTCCCCTCGGGCGGTTGCCGTGGCCGCCCCAACCCCGCAGTGTAGATGGCTGCTGACGCAACTCTCCCACCTCTCGAGCCGAAAAAGAGCAAAAGCCAGCCCTGTTCCGGCTGCAGTCCGCCCCAAGTGGTCCGGGGGACATCTGCGAGGTTGATCTGCGCGAAGAACTGCATGGGTTTGCCGTCGCCCGTCGGCCAGGACACGTCGTCGGGCATGCTCGGCAAACCACCGAGCCAACTGCCCGTTGGTTTCGGCGGGAACACAAATTCAACCCAACAAGGCCCGTCGTGGATGGCCTCCGGCTTCGCGACGACAGGCGCGCGTAGTGGCTCAGGGATATCGGTGGACGGGTCTGTCTTGAGATGCGCGCGGGCTGGTCTGTCGGCCCGGGCTTGCTTCGATGGATCCGCTCGGAATAGCCCTTTCAGCATATTCACGAAAAACATGAGCAGCAACGCGAGGACGAGCAGCATGCCCAACGGGACCAAGAGTTCCTTCACGGTGGCGCTTTCCTCAGCAACTGTTGCTCGTCCGAACTGTCCGGAAAACTGGCCGACGAGATGGCTTGTCATGGGCCATTGTGAGAGGAGGGCAAAGCGTCAGACCTCGACCAGTAGGCTTGATCCAACCAGCACAAAGGCCTAAGTTCCTCCTGTCTCGCAAGGGACTATGGCGATAAACGCACCTGTAATAAGCGGATCGGACCCGGGGGCGGTACCCGGCGGCTCCACCAAACACCCTCGTTGGGGGATCATGGGGCCGAAATAGGATCGACGAACGTCTAAAGAGGCCAGCTTTCGCTCGGTGAGATACCACCGTTATCGGTTCACAATGTACAGTTGCCAACGACAACCGTGCTCCGGTCGCGCTGGCTGCGTAAGCAGTCCGCAAGATCGAAATCTTAAGTCCTTGCGCCTA
>JBCDCW010000214.1:0-6596 GCA_039180995.1 Pseudomonadota bacterium | reverse complement strand
TGCCCTCGGCCGGGGCGCCCTTGCGGCCAGCGACCAGAAGCGCGCGAATGATCCCGCTGACAGCTTGCGCGACACGATCCGCGTCTCCGGGTGTTGTCATGATACGGTCTCCGCACTAAATGATGCGGATAACGTATCATCCTACACCGGAGCCCAGCATGCGCGCCCTTCCCGTCATTGCAACCCTGACCTTCCTCGCCGCCTGTACTGCAGCCGAGCCACCAGCGACACCGCCCAGCGCGCCGCCACCGCCTGACGTCGCAACGACGGGCTTTGTGCAAGCGCAAGCCACGGCCACCGTTCCGATGTCGGTACCGGAGTTGCGGGCCTTCATGCAGGCCAATCCGCTCATCGACTTCCTGCAACCCACCGACAACATTGCCCCACCTGAAGCGAGCCAGGTTCTGTCCGGCACCTGGCCCGAACCGAATGCGACCCGATGGCTGCGCCTGTCGGACGGCCATTATGTGATCGAGCGGGTGCTGGAAGATCGGCCGGACTTGTTCCGCTATCAGATCTTCCTCTTCACCAATTCCGTCGGGCGGGGCGTGGAACAGATCGTGGGCGAGCAGCGCTTCCTCGCCCAACCCGACGGCTCGACACTGATCGAGTGGGATTACAACGTGAAACCCCGCAACGCACTGACCGCCTTCTTCGTGCGCCAGCAGATCGAAGAGATCGACGCCTATATCACCAGCGGCCTGGAGGGTCTGGCGGCTGCCGCCACGGCCGCATCCAGCTAAGGCCGAATTCCCTGCGTTTCAGGGCCGTGCGAGGGTTGCGGCGGCCCCGCAGATCGGGTCCGGTCGCGCGGATGGATATCCGCGCGCTTCTCCTTGGCCTGACCTTCGCGTTGATGTGGTCATCAGCCTTCACCTCGGCCCGCATCATCGTCGCCGAAGCGCCACCGCTCCTGTCGCTGTCGCTTCGTTTCGCGATTTCTGGCGCGCTGGGCATCGCGATCGCCTTCGGGTTGGGTCAGCGCCTGCGGCTGACCGCCGGGCAATGGCGGGCCGTCGTGGTCTTCGGGGTCTGCCAGAACGCGCTCTATCTGGGCCTGAACTTTGTCGCGATGCAGTGGATCGAGGCGTCGCTGGCCGCGATCATCGCGTCGTGTCTGCCGCTGCTGGTGGCCTTGGCGAATTGGGTGATCTTCTCGGAACGCACGCGGATGCTGGGGGTGGCGGGGCTGCTGGCCGGAACGTTCGGCGTTGTCCTGATCATGGGCACGCGCCTCCAAGGCGGCGCGGACCTGACGGGGATCGCCCTTTGCGTCATCGGAGTGATCGCCCTGACGGTGGCCACCCTGTCGGTGCGGGGCGCGTCGGGTGGCGGCAATCTGATGATGGTCGTTGGCTTGCAGATGGTCGTCGGATCCCTGACGCTCTTGCCCGTGGGGCTGTGGCTGGAAACCTGGGACGTCACCTGGACCCCGACCCTGATCGCCGCCTTGGCCTACACGACATTGATCCCCGGATTGGCCGCCACCTTCATCTGGTTCCTGCTCGTCGCGCGCATCGGCGCGACACCAGCGGCCACGTTCCACTTCCTCAACCCATTTTTCGGCGTCGTGGTCGCCTGGGCCCTTCTGGGTGAGAATCTGGGCGCGCTGGATGTCGTCGGCGTGCTGGTGGTGACATTCGGGATCCTGGCGGTGCAGCTCTCTCGCCTGACGGCAGCGAAGGGCTAGCCGATCCGTCCGCCGCCGTCCCCAACCTGCGCGCGATGCAGCAGAAGATGGTCCAGCACGACGCAAGCCATCATCGCCTCGGCCACCGGCACCGCGCGGATGCCCACGCAGGGGTCGTGACGGCCCTTGGTGACGATGGTCGTATCCTCGCCGGATTTGGTGATCGTCCTCCGTTCGGACAGGATGGACGAGGTGGGCTTTACCGCGAACCGAACGACAACATCCTGCCCGGTGCTGATCCCGCCCAGCACGCCGCCCGCATGGTTCGAGGAATAGACCGGACCGTCCGGTCCCATCGAAATCTCGTCGGCATTGTCGCGGCCCGTCAGGCGGGCGGCCTGCATGCCTTCGCCGATTTCGACGCCCTTTACGGCGTTGATCGACATCATCGCCGCCGCCAGATCTGTGTCCAGCTTGCCGTAGATCGGCGCACCCAAACCCGCCGGCACGCCGCGGGCGACGCATTCGATCACGGCGCCGACCGAGTTGTGATCGTCCTTCCGCAGCCAGTCCAGATGCTCGGCAAAGGCTTGGGCGGCCTTCGCATCGGGGCACCAGAAATCGTTGCGCGCGATTTCATCCCAATCGAACCGGGCGCGATCGATGTCGAGCGGCCCCATCGCCGTCATGTAACCCACGACCGAAATCTCCGGCGCCAGCGCGGCCAAGGCGGCCCGCGCCACGCCACCGGCCGCGACCCGCGCCGCGGTCTCGCGGGCGGAACTGCGCCCACCGCCGCGATAATCCCGGATCCCGTATTTCTGCCAATAGGTGATGTCGGCGTGACCCGGCCGGAACTTATCGACGATATCGCCATAGTCTTTCGACCGCTGGTCGACATTCCGGATCATCAGTTGGATCGGCGTTCCGGTCGTCTGCCCCTCGAAGATGCCGGACAAAATCTCAACGGCGTCGGGCTCTTTCCGCTGGGTCGTGTGCTTCGATGTGCCAGGCCGGCGCCTATCGAGCCAGTTCTGGATGGAACCGGAGTCCAAAGTCACGCCGGGCGGGCACCCGTCGACCGTCGCCCCCAAGGCCGGTCCATGGCTTTCGCCCCAGGTAGTGACGCGGAACAGGTGGCCGAAGGTGTTCAGTGACATGCACGCTCTCCTCGGCCTCGCCGTCTAGAGATGTGCCAATAGGCGCGCAAGCCGACCCTCTGGACCTCCTTGGCCCGCTTCGATATCCACGATGTCACCTCGGGGTGCCCGAAAGGGCTGAGACGCTGCATGCGGACCCGTTGAACCTGAACCGGTTAGGACCGGCGGAGGGAAGGTGTGACGTCTCACCCGAACCCCGTCCGTCGCCATGGGAGATCGAGATGAGACTGACCATTGCCACGGCTTTGACCTTCACCGCCGCGCAGGCCTGCGCCGAGCCGCTGACGGTCTATGCCCCCGATTACTTCGCCTCAGAGTGGGGCCCCGGCCCGGCCATTGCCGAGGCGTTCGAGACGGCCACCGGGACCGAGATCGAATACGTGACCGGCGACCTGCTGCCACGCCTTCGGCTGGAAGGCGAGCGGACCCGGGCCGACGTGGTGATCGGCCTGAACACCGATGATGCGGAGCGCGCCCGGCAGACCGGGTTGTTCGCGCCCCACGGGGTCGAGATCGACGGGCTGACCATGCCCATCGCCTGGACCGATGAGACGTTCGTACCGTTCAATTGGGGGCACACGGCCTTCGTCTACGATGCGACCAAGACCGAGGCGCCGACGTCGTTCCAAGCCCTGGTCGCGACCGAAGATGACCTGCGCATCGCCATCCAAGATCCGCGGACCAGCGTGTCGGGCCTGGCCTTGGCGCTTTGGGTTCATCACGTGTTCGGCGAGGAGGCGGAGGCCGCCTGGGCCGGACTTGCCCCCAAGATCACGACCGTCACGCGAGGCTGGTCCGAAGCCTACGGCCTGTTCACAGATGGCGAAGTGGACATGGTGCTCAGCTACACGACCTCGCCCGCATATCACATCATCGCCGAGGGGGATGAGACCAAGAAAGCCGCCATCTTCCCGGAAGGGCATTATGTGATGGTCGAAACCGCCGGAAAAATCGCCGCGACAGACCAGCCCGACGAGGCGCAGGCCTTTCTGGACTTCATCCTGACCGAGGATTTCCAGTCGATCATCCCCGAAGGCAATTGGTCCCTGCCGGCCAAGTTGGACGCAGACAAGATGCCCGCGGGGTTTGCCAAGCTGGACCTGCCGGAGACGGCCTTGATCTACGATTCCGCTGAGGCCGAAGCCCTGCGCGGCATCGTCGTGGCCGAGTTCGAGGCCGGCCTGGCCCGATAGGATGACCGGCGCCCGAACCGGCTGGATCGCGGGCGTCGCGGTCCTTGTGGTACTGCTCGCGCCCCTAGGGGCCTTGGCCGTCCGGGCCGAGGGCTGGACCGGGCTGACCGCCCGCGACTGGGCCGCCATCCGGTTCACGCTGTGGCAGGCGGCGGCCTCGGCGGGCCTATCGGTCCTTCTCGGCATCCCAGTCGCAAGGGCCTTGGCGCGGCGCCGGTTTCCCGGGCGGGACGCGGTGGTCCTGCTCTTGGGCGCGCCATTCATCCTGCCGGTGATCGTAGCGATCCTGGGCTTGGTGGCGGTGTTCGGACGGGCCGGCCCCGTGTCGGCGGTGCTGGGCTGGTTCGGGCTTGAGCCATTGTCGATCTATGGCCCGCAAGGCGTGATCCTGGCCCATGTCTTCTTCAACCTGCCGCTGGCCACGCGCCTGATCCTGCAGGGGTGGCTCGCCATCCCCGGCGAACGCCTGCGCCTGGCGGCATCCCTGAACTTCGGACCCTGGGACACGATGCGATGCCTGGAATGGCCGATGCTGCGCAGCATCGTTCCCGGAATCTTCGTCGTGATCTTCCTGATCTGCACGACGTCCTTCGCCGTGGCCTTGGCGCTGGGCGGCGGGCCGCGTTCCACGACCGTCGAACTTGCCATCTATCAGGCGTTTCGCTTCGACTTCGATCTCTCGCGCGTCGCTGTTCTGGGCGCGGCACAGTTGGTCCTGGCGGGCTTGGCGGCGGGCATGTCCCTCCGGTTGGCGGTGCCATCGGCCTTCGGCGGCGGCCTGGACCGGGCCGTGCCGCGATGGGACAGCGCCGGGCTGGCCCTGAAGGCCCAGGATACGGCTGCCATCGGTCTGGCCTGCGCGTTCCTGCTGACACCGCTTGCCTTGATGACCGCGCAGGGTATGCTGGCCGTTCCACAGCTGCCAACCGCCATCTGGGGCGCGGCGCTGCGGTCCCTGATCGTGGCCCTGGCAGCGGCCGTGGTGACCACGGGATTGGCCCTGGCGCTGTCTTTGGCGGCGATCGGACGGGGCGGCGGTTGGGTCGAGGCGGCCGGGACGGTGTCGGTGGCCGCGTCGCCGCTGGTGCTGGGTGTCGGGCTCTACATCCTCCTGCTGCCGGTGGCCGATCCGGTGACGTTGGCCCTGCCGATCACAGCCGCGGTGAACACGATCTTTGCCCTGCCCTTCGCCTTGCGCGCCATTCTGCCCGCCATGCGGGAGTTGGATCGCGATTTCGGACGCCTCTGCCGGACCTTGAACCTATCGGGCTGGGCTTGGTTGCGCCTGGTCGCCTTGCCCCGATTGCGGCGTCCTGCTGGATTCGCGGCGGGCTTGACCGCTGCTTTGTCGGCGGGGGACCTGGGCGTCATAACCCTGTTTGGCGCGCCCGACGGCGCGACGCTGCCGCTAGTGATGTATCAGTTGATGGGATCCTATCAGCTGGAGGAGGCGAAGGCCGCTGCACTGGTCCTGATCGCCCTGTCCCTTGGCCTGTTCTGGCTGTTCGAGCATGGAGGGCGGCGTGCTGGAACTGGATAAGCTGGTCCTCCGACTGGGGGACTTCGCGCTGCGCGCGGACGTCGTCTTGGCCGCCGGACAGGTCACCGCGCTCATGGGCAGCAGCGGGTCGGGCAAGTCGACCCTGCTGGCGGCCCTTGCCGGGTTCCAAGCACCGGCCTCGGGGCGGATCAGGGTTGAAGGTCAGGACATCACCGATCTGCCGCCCGGGGCGCGGCCGATCTCGATCCTGTTCCAGGATGGCAACCTGTTTCCGCATCTGACGGTCGCCCAGAACGTCGGATTGGGCTTGCGGCCGGACCTGAGGCTTTCAAAACATCAGCTGTCCGAACGGGACGACGTGCTGGATCGGGTCGGTCTTGACCAGATGGCGAACCGTCTGCCCCGCGATCTGTCGGGCGGACAGCAGAGCCGGGCGGCCCTGGCGCGCGCCTTGGTGTCAGGACGGTCCTGGCTGCTGCTCGACGAGGCTTTCTCGGCTTTGGGACCGGCCCTGCGGCGCGAGATGCTGGCGCTGGTGCGCGAAACGGCGGAAGATCGCGGCATGTCCATCCTGATGGTGACCCATGATCCGCAGGACGCACGGCAGATCGCCGATTTCACCGGCCTGATCCATGCCGGTGCCATGTTCGATCCGCACCCAACAGAGGCGCTGTTCGCCGATCCGCCGCCACAGCTTCTGGACTATCTGGGCGAGGCATGACCCGAACATGACGCGGGCAGGCGTGACGCATCCGTCCCATCGGGTGTCCTTCCATTCCAACCAATGGGTCGCAGGATCAGACACCCAGATCACTGGTGACGGATGCCGCATCACCGAGCCAGCCCACCTGAGAAAGGGAAGGTGTTCGTCCTGCCTGATGCGATAGAACCCACGCCCGGCGCTTCGGCCGAGCCTTGCCGGGTGCGCCCGAGGAGATGGCCTGATAACGTGGCAATCGTCTGAACATGACGCATCATTCCATGCGCATGGCCTCGGTCTCGATCACGATGTCCACCTGATCGCCGACCAGCCCGTTATCGACGCCGTAGGCCATTCCGAACGCGCTCCGGTTCAGCGATCCCGTGGCGGAAATGCCCAATGTAAACCGCCG
>JBCDCW010000213.1:0-6616 GCA_039180995.1 Pseudomonadota bacterium | reverse complement strand
TCCTACGGAAATTTGGTCTAAAACGCCCTAACCTGCCGCGACCCTTTCCCCTGCCACCCCTGCAAAGAACAGCCGCGCCCCGGGGGCGCGGCTGACAACCCCGGCCCCCGCAGGTGGCCTGTGCGCTCATGATAAAGGCTTCCCGCCGCCGCCTGACATGTTCCCCGACGAAATCGGCCCTATGTTCAAGCCGATGAACCGAGGAGCCCATGTTTCGACCCTTTAAAATCGCACTTCTGGCCCTCTGCGTTGCCGGGCCCGCGACCGCGCAGGGCGGTCCTGCCATGGTCGGCATCGAGACGGTCGAGACCCGCCGCCTCGCGGAAACGGTTCCGATCTTCGCCGAGGTGGTGACCGCCAGGGACGGTCAAGTGGCATCGCGCGTCTCGGGCAGCGTGCGTGTCGTCGAGGCGGTCGAAGGCGATACGGTCCAGGCCGGGGACACGTTGGTGCAACTCGATCCAGAACTGCTGAGCATTCTGCTGCGCCGCGCCGAAGCCGAGGTCTCCGTGGCCGAAGCCGGTCGGAACGTCGCACGAGCCCGAACCGACACCGCCCGCATGGCGTTCGAGCGGGTCGCGGGGCTGGAAGGCACCGCCTCGTTCTCCAGCGGGCGCTTCGACGATGCCCAAGGGCTTCTGTTGGAAGCCCAGCGGCAGATCGCCGAAGCCGATGCCCGCTTGGCAGTGGCCCAGGCCGCACAGGCGGAGGCGGCGTATAACCTGGATCGGGCCACCATCGTGGCGCCCTTCGACGGCGTGGTTTTGGACGTACTGGTCAATCCCGGGGAATTCATCCAAGCGGGGTCTCCGGCCTTGCGCCTGCTCGACACCAGCACCTTGGAGCTGGAGGCTAGCGTGCCGGCCCGCTACGTCGCCCTGATGGAGCCGGGCCTGACCGTCACGGCGCGCGCCGAGACTGGCGATGATTTCGAGGTCGCCGTTCGCGCATTGCTGCCCATCGAAACCGCCGCCACCCGCACCCGCCCCGTGCGCTTTGCCGCCCCCGATCTGGCCGCATCGCGCACCACAGCTCTGGGTCAATCGGTGACGGTGATGATCCCCGTCGACACCCCGCGCGACCTGCTGACGGTCCCGAAAGATGCCTTGGTTCAGGCCCGCGGCGGATGGACGGTCTTCGCGGTCGAAGACGGCATCGCCCAGCCCCGTAGTGTCGAGGTCGGGCTGGCGGTCGGGGACCGCTTTGAGGTCGTTTCGGGCGTGGCCGACGGCGATGTGGTGGTCGTCCGCGGCAATGAACGGTTGCGGCCGGGTCAGGAAGTGGCCGCGATGCCGCCCGAGGCGCCTGCCGGATCCCCCGAGACCGCCGAGGCCTCGAACTAATGGACCCGATCCGCCTTGCCATCGACCGGCCGGTGGCCGTGATCGCCGCGGTCATCATGGCGGTCCTGTTCGGCTTGATTGCCGTCTCCCGCATCCCAATCCAGCTGGCGCCCGACGTGCGCAAACCCATCGTCGTAATCGCGACGGTCTGGCCCGGCGCCGCCCCGGCCGAGATCGAGCGGGAGATCGTCAATCCCCAGGAAGAAGCCCTGCGCGGCCTCGACGGATTGGAATTGATGACGTCCAGATCGCGCACCGGCGAGGCCGAGGTCACGCTGGAATTCGCCATCGGCACGGACATGTCTCAGACGCTGCTGCTGGTGTCGAATCGGCTGGATCGCGTGTCTGGCTATCCGGAGGAGGCGAACGAGCCGTCGCTGGACACGTCGGGGGCCGATGACAGCGCCATCGCCTGGGTGATTCTGCGCGCAGCCGAAGGCAATACACGGCCCATGCCCACCTATGGCGACTTCCTGCGCGACGTCGTCCAGGACCGGTTGGAGCGGATCGAAGGCGTGTCGGCCGTCAACGTCTTCGGCGGCGTGACCCGCGAATTGCAAATCGTGATCGACCCGCGCCGGATGGCGAATTTCGGGCTGACCGTGCCCGACATCGTCGCCACCTTGCGGCGCGAGAATATCTCGCTGTCGGCCGGCGATGTCGAGGAAGGCAAGCGTCGCTATGTGGTGCGGGCCGAAGGCAACCTGAACACCGTCGATGCCATTGGATCGGTCGTGCTGCGGTCGGACATCGCCAACGGATCCATGGGGCGGCTGCGCGTGTCGGACATCGCCCAGGTGTCCTTCGCCTATCAGGACCCGACGGCGCGGCTGCGCTTCCGCGGCGAATCCGGCCTGGCCTTCAACATCGTGCGTGAGCCGGGCGCCAACGTCATCGAGACCATGGAGGAGGTCCGCCGCACCTTGGCCGAGCTGGAGGCGGGACCGATCGCCGAACAGGACCTGATCATGCGACAGGTCTATGACGAGACGATCTACATCCAGGGCGCCATCGATTTGGTCATCCAAAATATCTGGATCGGCGGCCTGCTCGCCGCGACCATCCTGATGCTGTTCCTGCGAAGTCCCCGCGCAACGCTGGTTGTGTCCCTGGCAATCCCCGTCTCGATTGTCGCGACCTTCGTGGCCATGGCCGCCACCGGACGCACGCTCAACGTCATCTCGCTGGCCGGTATCGCCTTCGCCGTGGGCATGATCGTCGACGCGGCCATCGTCGTCTTGGAGAACATCTACCGCCTACGCGAAAAGGGCCTGTCCCGGCGCGAGGCGGCCTATGAGGGCGCGCGGCAAGTCTGGGGCGCGATCCTGGTCTCGGCTTTGACGACGGTGCTGGTCTTCGTGCCCGTGCTGGTCATGCAGCTAGAGGCGGGGCAGCTCTTCCGGGACATCGCCGTCGCGATCTCCGTCTCGGTCCTCTTGTCGCTTGTGGTGGCGGTGACCGTGATCCCGGCCCTGTCGTCGCGGCTTCTGAAGGGTGGACAACAGAGCACGCTGCGCCTTTGGGGGATTGACCATGCCGCCGCAGCCTTCCGCGCTGCGGTGATGGCCTATGTCAAACTGACGGTCCGGTTCCGGGCCGTCGGGCTGATGATGGTCGCAGTCATCGCTGGTGGCGCGGCGGTCGCCACCTGGGCCTTCCTGCCGCGCCTCGAATACCTGCCCGAGGGCAACCGCAACCTTGTCTTCGGCCTGATCATCCCACCGCCGGGCTACAATCTGGACACCACCGAAACCATTGCCGAGCGGATCGAGGGCGTGGCTCAGCCGCTTTGGGAAGCGGCGCCCGCCACAGAGGCCCAGGGTGGGGTCCCCGCCATCGACAGCTTCTTCTTCGTCGCCACGCCCGGCAATTCCTTCGTCGGCGCAGCCGCCGTGGACGGCGCACGGGCGGGCGAACTGATCCCGGTCCTGTCCCGGCCGATCTTCGCGGAGCCCGGGACGTTCGGCTTCATGACCCAGCCTTCGTTGTTCGGGCGGGGCGTGGGCGGCGGGCGGACGATCGAGTTGAACGTCTCCGGCCAGGACCTGGACGATATCCTTGCCGTTGCGGGGCGGGCGGCGGGCATGGTCGCGGGCTTGCTGCCCCGGTCCGAGGGTCACCAATTCCGTCCGATCCCTGGCCTGGAACTGGGCGCCCCCGAGGTTCGCCTGATCCCCGACCGTTTGCGGCTGGCCGATGCGGGGCTTGACGCCTCGGCCCTGGCGGCCACCGTCGATGCCTTCAATGACGGCCTGCGCGTCGCCGAAATCACGGTCGGCGCCGAGCGCTTGGATCTGGTTCTAAAGGGCGATCCCGATCTGCGGAGTGGGCAACGAACTCAGGATGTGGGGCATTATCCCGTCGTGACGCCCTCGGGCGAGATCGTGCCCGTTTCCGCCTTGGCGGAGGTGGTAGTAACGGCGGGCCCCACCGAAATCCGCCATCGCGACCGTCTACGCACCGTCACGCTAGAGGTCCGGCCCTCGGACGCGCTGCCGCTGGAAGCGGCGGTGGAGCTTCTGGAAAATCAGGTCGTCGCGCCGCTCGCGGAGGGTGGCCTGCCCGATGGCGTTCGCCTGACCGTCTCGGGCACGGCAGATCAGTTGAGCCAGACCTGGAGCGCGATCCAGATCAACCTGCTGGTGGCGCTGGTGATCGTGTTCCTGGTCATGGCTGTGCTGTTTGAATCCTTTGTGCTGCCCTTGGTCATCCTGATCTCCGTCCCGGTGGCAGCGGCCGGGGGCGTCGGCGGTCTGGCCTTGCTCAACCTGTTCCAAGTGCAGCCCTTGGATATGCTGACCTTATTGGGCTTCGTGATCTTGGTAGGGATCGTGGTCAACAACGCGATCCTGATCGTCCACCAATCGCTCTACCACCTGCGAACCGACCGAATGGCCCCCATCGACGCCATCGAGGAGGCGACACGGAACCGCATTCGTCCGATCTTCATGTCCACCTTGACCTCGATCTGTGGGATGCTGCCCCTGGTCGTCTTCCCGGGCGAAGGGTCGGAGCTTTATCGCGGCCTAGGGGCCGTCGTCGTGGGTGGGTTGTCGATGTCGGCCTTCCTGACACTGCTGACGGTCCCGCCGTTGTTGCGCTTGTGCCTGCGCGCGCCAGAGCCTGTCTCGGATGCCGCAGTGGCCGCAGAATAGCCATCTGGCGACCGGTGGAACACGTGGTGAGCCATTGCGCGGAAGGTAACGTCACGCGGTCCCTCTCGAAATCGCCAAAGCTCTTGAGCCAGCGTGGCCCCGGCCAACAAGCGTCGGCGGTCCCCGCCTTGCGGCGATCAACCACCTGCTCCGCCCCGTAAAAACCGGCCACTGAAGTGTTGCCGATCCAGTTTAGGTCACGACGACCCATGAATCCGCCACCTGATGCGTAGAGACGCAAGCTTCCCGGAACCGCTGCGCTTCAGCGCTTCGTTATAGGCGAGACAGTTCCTGGTCTTGTATATGGGCGGTGTCGGTTTGATCATACATCCCAGCTACAATGCTGGATTCACGAGATGAACCCCTCACCGGATCTATGCAACAGGATCGAGTGGTACCTTAAACCTCTGATCGAGACTAAATTAAAACCATGTCCGGTGAGAGCGTCGCAAAATCAGCACCTTCAAAGCGAATCTCAACATTCTCATCTTCGAATGTGAGAGCCATATCACCCTGGGTGAAATTCGCCAATGCCTCGTCAAAAGAACTATACCCGAATGCTTCCAAGTCTATCACGTCCCAGACTTCCAAATCCACGACGATATTCGTGCTCGCTTCCTGCGTTGGCCCAAACACAAATCGGTCAGAGCCCAGACCACCGGCTATGATATTGTTTCCCGAACCAGGTTCGATCACGTCGTCGACCATGGAGTCCCGCATCCAAGCGGTCAGTTCATCGGCGCTCTTTGCTCGGAACTCTGCACTTTGGACCATAGCCTCGACCACGGCTTCGCGGCTCCAACCTCCGTTCTGCAAACGATCGAGCCAGTTTCGCCCACCGGCACTATCAGGAGCGCGGTCAAGAATGTTCTGGTAGAGCAACGTCACGAAAGCACTGTCGTCCGTCGCGCCATATTTTTCCTGAAATTCCGGACTCGCTGTAAAACCGGCGATTGCGTCGCTGAAATTCATGCCCGTGGCCAGTCTATCCGTCCAGTTCTCAAACCCAAATTTGTCTGGGTTGCGATCCAACGTGGCCTGATAGAGACGGAATACATCGTCCGCAAATGAGGCTTGCAGTGCTGAGTAGGAGTACTCCATCGCATCCAGCTTGGTTTTGGAAATAAATTCCGCGCTCTGAGCGAAAAATTCAACAATCTGTGCTTGGCTAAAGACACCTCTGTCAAGAAGGCCCGTCCAGTGATCGAACCCACCCTGGTCAGGGCTACGATCAAGAACATTTCGATAGAGCAGCGTTACAAACGCGTCGTTTGAAATATCGCCATACCGCATGGAGAACTCGGGGGAGGCAACGAAGTTCAAGGACAAATCGGTTAGTGATATATCGCCACTAGAAAGCTTCTGATGCCAATTCATAAAGCCGGTCGCATCTGGATCTCGACCGAGCGTGGCTTGATACATCCTATAGACCTGACCTGAAACGACATCGAAGCTATCGTCTTTTTGCTCCGCGAAGATCTGGTCATCGCCGCTTGTACCGGTGATCGTATCTGATGCGCCTGTGCCTTTCAGTTCGGTCAAACCGTCAGGCGCACCATTAGCCCCAAGACTTGCGACGTCACCGCTGCCAAAGCCAGCGCTCCGCAATTCGGTTGCCGTGATCGCTTGGTCGAATACGACGAAATCACTTATGGTGCCGTTGAAGTGACCGCCAATGCTATTCGCCTCACCGGTTCGACTGCTAGAGTTACTGGCTCCAACGACCATATATTCGGTATTGTCCGTCAGATCAAAGTCAATGTCCGGCTTCATTGCGACACGCTGGCCGTCCAGGGACATTTCGATCCCGTCGTCCCCGAAGCTCAGACCGAAATCGTAGTAGCGATCAGCTTCGACCAACCCCTGTGCCTTCAGGTAATAGCTCTCTGCTCGGTCTTGGACCCGGACCGTGAGATCACCGGCATCATTTAGATAGACCGTGATATGACCTCCGTTACCAAAGTCCTTTGCATCTTTCGAGAACAGAACCTGATATTCTACGAGTTCATCGGCTTTGAAATTGAACGCGATCGTACCCTCGGCCAGCCGGAGCGCTTGGCTGTGTTCAAAGACTAGGGGCGATCTTTCATCGGACGTATAGGTCTGCGTTCCCGGCGC
>JBCDCW010000212.1:0-6618 GCA_039180995.1 Pseudomonadota bacterium | reverse complement strand
GCTGCCGGGCATGGTGCGGCTCTGGACGTGGGAGGCGTTCGCCCATGGTGCGGAAACCGTCTGCTGGTTCCGCTGGCGCCAGGCCCCCTTCGCGCAGGAGCAACAGCATGCGGGCTTGCGCCGCCCCGACGATGGGCCAGGCCATGCCTGGGCCGAGGCGGTCCAGGTGGCCCAGGAGTTGCGGGACGCGCCTGATGTAGAGACCGGTCAGGCCCAGGTTGCGCTGGTCTTCGACTACGTCTCGCAATGGGCCTGGGAGGTGCAGCCCCAGGGCAATGGCTTCGATCACTTCGCACTGTGCTTCGATCTCTACCGCGCGCTTCGCGCGCTCGGGCTGAGCGTCGACATCCTGCCGCCGGACACAGCCGCGCTGGATGGCTATGCGCTGACCCTGATCCCCGGCCTTTTGACACTGGACGGACCGCTGCGCGCAGCCGTGGCCCGGGCCGAAGGGCTCGTCCTGACCGGGCCACGTACCGATCTAAAGACATCGGAACTGCGTTTCCGCGATCCGCTCGGCCCTGACTTGCCGGGCCTTGATGCGACCTCGATCATGGAGGAGACCTTTCCGCCAGATGCCCCGCGCCCCTTGCGACAGGGTGGCGAGGTCACTCTCTGGCTCGAACATCTCCACACTGCGGAAGAGGGCGCGGAAGCAACCGATGACGGCACCCCCGTCTTGATCCGGCGCGGTCGCCGCGCCCATCTGGCGGGATGGCCTGACGGGATTGCCGCCCGACGCATCCTAAAGAGCCTCGCGACAGAGGTCGGGCTGGATGTGTATGACCTTCCAGCGGGTTTACGCCTCAGGGATGCGGGGTCGACCCGTTTCGTCTTCAACTACGCCGATCATCCGCAGACTTTTCAGGGTGAGACGATCCCCCCCGCGGGCATCCTGCGATTGCGGCGGGAACTCGACGCGCCTTAAGCCATGCCCATCCGCACGCCCATCTCCAGCATTCGGTTGGCGAAACCCCATTCGTTGTCGTACCAGCCGAAGACCCGCACAAGGCCGCCCGCCCCCACCCGTGTTTCGCCGGGCATATGAATGAAACTCTCTGGACGGCTGCGCATGTCCGACGACACGACGGGCATCTCTTCAACCCCGATCACGCCGCCCGCGGCAGCCAAGACCGCGTTGACCTCTGCCCCGTCGACCGACCGACCTGGCTGGAACGTCAGGTCAACCGCCGAGACGCTGGCCACCGGCACGCGAACCGATTGGCAGGGCACCCGACCGGCCAGATGTGGCAAGACCTGGTCCACCAGCCTGCCCGCACTGGTGGTGGTTGGCACCATGGACAAAGCCGCAGCCCGGCTGCGAGCCAAGTCGCCACGGGGCATGTCCACCGTGGGCTGGCTGCCGGTATAGCAATGGATCGTGGTCATCGACCCGGCCTGGACTCCGACCGCCCGGTCGAGCACCGCCAGCAGTGGCGCCACGGCATTCGTTGTGCAGGAAGCGTTGGAGACAATCCTATGCTCCGCCGCCAAGACATCTTCATTGGCGCCCAGCACGATGGTCGCGTCCGCCACCCCGGACGGCCCGGACATCAGCACCTTTCCGGCGCCCGCCAGCATTCCGCGCTCCACTTCGGCCCGGGTTTCGGCGCCGCCGGTGCATTCCATCACCAAATCGACGCCCGACAATGTCAGGGTCCGCAGATCCGGTGTGCGATGAAACGGGACCGGTCGCCCGTCGATCACCAGGGCATCGCCCACAGACTCGACGGATCCGGGCCAGGGCCCGAACACGCTGTCGAAGCGGAACAGATAGGCGCAGGTCTCGGGTGGCGCGATGTCGTTGATCCCGATGATGTCGATCCCGGGCCCGGCCCCCTGCAGATACGCACGCAGAACCGACCGACCAATGCGCCCAAATCCATTGATGAAGACCTTCATGCCCGGCTGCATGTCCGGCCGCCGGCTGTCACGGCGACTTGCCGTCCGAACCCGACGGTTTGAGAAGCGCTCCGATCACGGCAGACCGCGCGCTCCGCCGAGCGGCGCCCTGAGCCGATAGACCCGTCTGACGGACTGGACCCGGCAAAGCCGATTGAGGGTCGGGGCGGATACGCGGATGCCGCGGACGGCAAACGGTGGTCAGACATGGCAAGGCCTCCTGCGCCCATTGGGGAGCGGCCCGGCCAAATGTCAAAGTTCCATGCGTATCCCTACAATCAAGCGGTCCCGACGTTCGATTCTCGCCATTTGCCGGAAGAGAGGCCACGCGGCGCAACCGCTCCGCTCTACAGGTCCCACTCGTCATCCGCCTTGACCTCGCCGATGGCGGTCCAATCGGCCCGGACACGAGCGATACGGGTGTCGCCCCATGTGCGGAAGATCAAATCAAAGCCGTCCAACGTCACGTTGCCATGGGTGAGGTCGGCGCGCTGGTTCGTCGCTTCGTCCATGTCGAACATGGCTAAGGTCGTCATGATCGTCGGAGGCGTCTTGAACGGTTCCTCGAAATCGACCCGCCGACGCACTTCCCGGGGGCCGCGGCCTGTCCACATGGCGCCCCCATCCTCAAAATCTGAGAACATCACCCGGCTGCCCTGTTCGACGCCGATCAGATGGTTCTGAATTTTCCGCATCCCGTTCCTTCATCGCCCCCGGTTTGCCGAGGATCGGTATAAGTGTAACGGCAAATCCACCGGAAACAGGCCAAAAATCGACGAACATCGTGACGGATGGTCCTCGACGCGACGGAAGCCCGGCTTCCGAAAGCAAAAGGGCGCGATCTCCCGCGCCCTTCTTCGCCCCTTGAAAACGGCGATCCGTCAGAGATTCGCCTGGTTGGCGTTCAATCCGATTTCCCCACCCATGGCGACCATGTCGGCCAAAAGCTTGGCGGCGGCATCTACCGCCTCGCCAGCAGCGGCGTCGCGCGCTGTTTTGGCGTCGGACAGCCAGCCGTCGAACATCTCCTGCGTCAGATCAGCTGCCGCCAGCGAGCGTTCGGCCAGCACCGTCACACCTTCGCCGATCTCGGCGAAGCCGCCGGTGACGGCATAACGTTCTTCGCCCGAAGGGGTTTCGACCGTCAGGATGCCGGGTCGCAACGACGTGATCGTCGGCGCGTGATCGGCCATGGCGGTCATGTCGCCATCGGCGCCCGGCAGGCGGACGGCCGTCGCGTCGTCGGTGGACGCCAGCCGCCGTTCGGGAGAGACGAGTTCGAAGCGCATCAGGCCGCCTCGGCGGCCATACGCTCGGCCTTGGCTTTCACCTCGTCGATGCCGCCGACCATGTAGAAGGCGCCTTCTGGCAGGTGGTCGTATTCGCCTGCGACCACGGCTTTGAAAGACGAAATCGTGTCGGCCAGCGGGACCTGCTTGCCATCGGCGCCGGTGAAGACCTTGGCCACGTCGAAGGGCTGCGACAGGAAGCGCTGGATCTTGCGGGCGCGGGCCACGGTCAGTTTGTCCTCTTCCGAGAGCTCGTCCATGCCGAGAATGGCGATGATGTCCTGCAGCGATTTGTAGCGCTGGAGGATGCCCTGGACGTCGCGGGCGACCTGGTAATGTTCCTCGCCCAGGATCTGCGGATCCATCAGGCGCGACGTGCTGTCGAGCGGGTCCACGGCGGGGTAGATGCCGAGTTCCGAGATAGCGCGGTTCAGCACCGTCGTCGCGTCCAGGTGGGCGATGGTGGTGGCGGGGGCGGGGTCGGTCAAGTCGTCGGCGGGCACATAGACCGCTTGGATCGAGGTGATCGAGCCGTTCTTGGTCGAGGTGATCCGTTCCTGCATGTCGCCCATGTCGGTGGCCAGCGTCGGTTGGTAGCCCACCGCCGAGGGGATGCGGCCCAGAAGCGCCGACATCTCGGAGCCGGCCTGGGTGAAGCGGAAGATGTTGTCGACGAAGAACAGCACGTCGGCGCCGGTGGCGTCGCGGAACTGTTCGGCCATGGTCAGGCCGGTCAGCGCGATGCGGGCGCGGGCACCGGGGGGCTCGTTCATCTGGCCGAAGACCAGGGCGATTTTCGAGTCGGGCAGGTTGTCGGGGGTCAGCACGCCGGACTCGATCATCTCGTGGTAGAGGTCGTTGCCTTCGCGGGTGCGTTCGCCCACGCCGGCGAAGACAGACAGGCCCGAATGCACCTTGGCGATGTTGTTGATGAGTTCCTGGATCAGAACCGTCTTGCCCACGCCCGCGCCGCCGAAGAGGCCGATCTTGCCGCCCTTGGAATAGGGCGCCAGCAGGTCGATGACCTTGATGCCGGTGACCAGCACTTCCGCTTCGGTCGCCTGGTTGGCGAAGTCCGGGGCGGGCTGGTGGATGGCGCGGGTTTCCTCGGCCTCGACCGGGCCCTTTTCGTCGATCGGGTCGCCGGTGACGTTCAGGATGCGGCCCAATGTGGCGGTGCCCACGGGCACCATGATGGCCGACCCCGTATCCGTTACAGGCTGGCCACGCACGAGACCCTCGGTCGCGTCCATGGCGATGGCGCGCACGGTGTTTTCACCCAGGTGCTGGGCGACTTCGAGAACCAGGCGCTTGCCGTTATTGTCGGTCTCCAGCGCGTTGAGGATCTCGGGCAGGGCATCGTCGAACTGAACGTCGACGACGGCGCCGATGACTTGGGTGACTTTTCCGGTAGCCATTGTCGTTTCTCTCCGGTTTCTGGGGCGCTTGGCCCGTCGTCTTATGCTTCGGTTAGATCGAGGCGGCGCTCGACCCGTGCAAGGCGGGCGTCGAAATGGTCCATCCGCGCGTTGAGTTGACCGATCCCTGTCTCAACAGCGGACATGCGAACTTTCAGGTTCTGCAGGTCGATCTTGATGTCGGACACGTCCTGCTGAATGCTCTTGAGCATCTCGAAGGTCATGATCGCGAGTTCAGAGGGATCGTGCGTCTCGGCCATCAGAGCGCTTCCGCCCCCGAAATGATCTCGATCAGCTCGTTGGTGATGACGGCCTGGCGCGAGCGGTTGTATTGGATGGTCAGTTTGTCGATCATGTCGCCCGCGTTGCGGGTCGCGTTGTCCATGGCGGACATGCGCGCGCCCTGTTCGGACGCCCCGTTTTCCAGCAGGTCCGAGAAGATCGCCGTGGCGACGCCGCGCGGCAGCAGGTCGGCCAGGATCGCTTCCTCGCTCGGCTCGTAATCGTAGAGCGCGCCGGCTTCGGCGTCTTCGGGGACGTCGAAGGGGATGATCTGCTGGGCCGTTGGGATTTGGCTGATGACAGACTGGAACTTCGAGTAGAAGATCGTCGCCACGTCGAATTCGGCATCCTCGAAGCGCTTGAGCACGTCCGAGGCGATGCCTGCCGCATCGCCATAGCCGACGCGTTTGACCTCGGACAAGTCCACATGACCGACGAAGAGGTCGGCATAGTCGCGCTTCATCGACTCGCGACCCTTCTTGCCGACGGTCAGGATTTTCACCGTTTTGCCGTTGGCTTTCAGCTTGTCGGCATTGGCCTTGGCCAGCTTCGCGATGTTGGCGTTGAAGCCGCCGCAGAGGCCGCGTTCGGCCGTCATAACGACCAGAAGATGGACGTCGTCCTTGCCGGTGCCGGCCAGCAGCTTCGGCGCGCCTTCGCTATCCCCCGCAGCGGCGGCGAGCGATGACAGGACGGACATGAACCGCTCCGTGTACGGGCGACTGGCTTCGGCGGCGTCCTGGGCGCGGCGGAGCTTGGCCGCCGCAACCATCTGCATGGCCTTGGTGATCTTGCGGGTCGATTTGACCGTCTCGATCCGGTTTTTCAGGTCCTTGAGGCTGGGCATGGGACCGCCTTACGAGAACGTCTTGGCGTAATCGTCGACGGCGGCCTTCAGCTTCTCCTCGGCATCGCCTTTAATCTTCGGGTCTTCTTTGGTGATCCAGTCGAGGACATCCTTGCCCGCGCCGCGCATATGGCCGAGCAGACCAGCCTCCCAGCGGCCGACATCTTTGAGGTCGACCTTGTCGAGGTAGCCCTTGGTGCCCGCGTAGATGACGGCCACGATCTCGGCATTGGTCAGCGGGGAATATTGCGGCTGCTTCATCAACTCGGTCAGGCGCGCGCCGCGGTTCAAAAGCTGCTGGGTCGAAGCGTCGAGGTCGGAGCCGAATTGCGCGAAGGCGGCCATCTCGCGGTACTGGGCGAGCGACAGTTTCACCGGGCCCGCGACCGACTTCATGGCGTCGGTCTGGGCCGAGGAGCCCACGCGCGACACCGACAGACCGGTGTTCACGGCGGGGCGGATGCCCTGGTAGAAGAGTTCCGTTTCCAGGAAGATCTGGCCGTCGGTGATCGAGATCACGTTGGTCGGAATAAACGCCGACACGTCGCCGCCCTGGGTTTCGATGATCGGCAGGGCCGTGAGCGAGCCGGAGCCGCTGTCTTCGTTCAGCTTGGCCGAGCGTTCGAGCAGGCGGGAGTGGAGGTAGAACACGTCGCCCGGATAGGCTTCGCGGCCGGGCGGGCGGCGCAGCAACAGGGACATCTGACGGTAGGAGACGGCCTGCTTGGAGAGGTCATCATAGACAATCAGGGCGTGCTTGCCGTTGTCGCGGAAGTATTCGGCCATGGCGGTGGCCGCATAGGGCGCGAGGAACTGCATCGGCGCCGGGTCGGACGCGGTGGCGGCGACGACGATGGAATAGTCGATGGCGCCGGTTTCT
>JBCDCW010000211.1:0-6630 GCA_039180995.1 Pseudomonadota bacterium | reverse complement strand
GCGGATTGCGGGCCGGTATTCCTAGCCCTGCCGCAAGATCTCCAAGGTTGGGCCTACGACTACCCGGACGCATTGTTCGAGCGCCGAGTCCATCGCATACGGCGCCAAGCGCCCGATGCGGCTGAGGTCTCCGAGGCCGCCCGTCTCTTGGCATCGGCCGAGCGCCCGATGATCATCGCCGGCGGCGGCGTCCAGTATTCCGGCGCGGTGGCGGAGCTGACGGCCTTCGCCGAGGTCCACGATATCCCCGTCGTCGAGACCATCGCCGGGCGGGCCAACATGCTTGCACCGCATCCCCTGAACATCGGACCCATCGGCGTCACGGGCTCCGACAGCGCCAATGCCGTTGCCGAGGCGGCGGACGTGGTTTTGGCGGTCGGCACACGGCTGCAAGACTTCACCACCGGGTCGTGGACGGCCTTCGCCACGGACGCCCGGTTCATCGGGTTGAACGTGGGTCGCCACGATGCCGGGAAGCACCTGTCTTTGCCCGTGGTCGGCGACGCGAAGCTCGGGCTGGAAGCGCTCGGACGAGCCATCGGCGATTACAGGGCGCCCAGCACATGGAGCGAACGCGCCCAAACCGAGCGCAAGGCCTGGGATGCCTATGTCGCGCAGAACGTGGCGCCTGAGAATCGTCCCAATTCCTACGCGCAAGCCATTGGGATCGTGAACGATCTGTGCGACAAGCGCGACCGTGTCGTCACGGCGGCCGGGGGCCTGCCTGCTGAAGTCACCGCGAACTGGCGCACCCTCGATATCGGCACCGTGGACGTGGAATTCGGCTTCTCCTGTATGGGATACGAGATCGCGGGCGGTTGGGGCGCGCGCATCGCGCAATCCGAGAAGGAGCCGGACAAAGACACCATCGTCTTCGTGGGCGATGGTAGCTATCTCTTGATGAATTCCGACATCTATTCCTCTGTTCTGACGCAGAAAAAACTGATCGTCGTGGTGCTCGACAACGGTGGTTTCGCTGTCATCAACAAGTTGCAGAACAACACCGGCAACGAGAGCTTCAACAACCTGATCGCCGACTGCCCCACGGTGCCCGAGCCCTTCGCCGTCGACTTCGAGGCCCATGCCGCCGCCATGGGCGCCGATGCCGTGACCGTCGCCAACCCGGCGGAACTGGGCGAGGCGTTCAAACGGGCGAAAGCGTCGGACAAGACCTTGGTGATCGTCATGAAGGTCGACGCCTATGACGGCTGGACGGACCAGGGGCATACCTGGTGGGAAGTAGGTACGCCCCAGGTGTCCGACAGCGACAAGGTGACAGCCGCCCATGCCGATTGGGAAGCCACCCGCGCCAAGCAGAGGCAGGGCGTCTGATGGCCGCGCCGCTGCTCACGGGCAAGAATTTCATCATCGTCGGGCGGGCGGGGATGGATTTCTATCCCGACCCGCCCGGCACCAAGACTGAGGAGGCGACGAACTTCTTCGCCTGCTTGGGCGGCTCGTCCGCCAATATCGGGGTCGCCATCGTCAAGCTGGGCGGCACGGCGTCCCTGGTCACCCGGGTCTCCGATGATGCGGTCGGGCGCTTGGCGATCAATCAGCTCGACAAATACGGGATCGACCGTCGGCACGTCACGCCCGTGGGCGGCGAGGCGCGCAACTCGCTCGCCGTGGTCGAAAGCCGGATCGAGGATCACCAATCGGTCATCTACCGCAATGGCGCCGCCGATTTCGAGATGACACGCGAGGACGTGGAGGCCGTCGACTATACGGGATTCTCCGCCCTCATCACCACCGGCACCGTCTTCGCGGCCGAACCGTCCCGCTCTGCGGCCTTCCGCGCCTTCGACTTGGCTCGCGACGCCGGCCTGCCGCTGATCTTCGACGTCGACTACCGCCCCTATTCCTGGCCCTCACCCCAGGTCGCGGCCGATGTCTATTCCCGCGCCGGGGCGCAATGCGATGTCATAGTCGGCAACGACGTGGAATTCGGCTTCATGGCCGACGGTTACGATAAGGGCCTCGACAAGGCTCGCGACCTCGTGGCCAGCGGCGCCAAGATCGCCGTCTACAAGATGGGCGAGGCGGGTGCGATCACGATCACGCCCCAGGGTGAGTTGCGAACCGGCATCTACCGCACCGACGCCCTTAAGCCCACCGGCGCGGGCGACAGTTTCCTGGGCGCCTTCGTTGCGGGCCTCGCCGATGGCCTGACCATCGAAGACGCCGTCCTGCAGGGCTCAGCCGCCGCTGCCATGGTCGTGGCCCGGGTGGGCTGCGCCCCCGCCATGCCCACCCGGGCCGAGCTCGATGATTTCCTCGCCACCCATGCTGGCCCCAGTGGGGCCTGAAAGGACGCTTCGATGCATATCGCGCCCTATGACAATCGGAACCGCGCCATCGTCGATACCGACGATGCCCGCGTTCCGCTGACCTATTTCAACATCGTTAAGCTGACGGCAGGACAGATCTTCGACTACCGCCTCCCAGGCTATGAGACCTGCATCGTTCCCGCCACCGGCACCATCACCGTCGAGACCGCTGGCGAGACCTTCACGGACATCGGCCATCGCGGCGAAGACGTTTGGGATGGCGAGCCCGAAGGCGTCTACGTCCCCACGGACACGGCCGCCCGCATCACGGCGCGGACAGACACCGAGACATTCATCGCCGGTGCCAAATTCGCCGACACGTTGACACCCTTCGCCGTCCGCGAAGCCGATCTGGACTTGGTCCAATATGGCTCCGACGACACCAAGACCCACCGCAAGATCAAGCACATCTTGGGCGCGGGCCACCATGACCGCGTCGGCCGCCTGCTGGTCAGCGAGTTGTTTACCGTTGGCACCGGCGGCTGGTCCGGCTTCCCGAGCCACAAGCACGACACCGACAGGCTCCCGGACGAGAGTCGCCACGACGAATGCTATAACTTCCGCTTCAAGCCTAGTTACGGGTCCGGCCTGCAGATGCTGCAGCGCGTCGATAACGAGCCGGGGGACGCCTACCACATCGTCGACGGCTCAACGGTGCTGATCGACAAGGGCTACCACCCTTGCTGCGCCTTGCCGGGCTACCAGATGTATTATTTCACAATCCTAGGCGGCCTGAGCCAGCGCAGCCTGAAACAATACTTCCAACCCACCCATGCCGAGCAACTCCACACAATCCCCGGCATCATGGACATGGTCGCTAAGTTCAAATGAATCTCGTCACACTCTCCCGCGTTTTGGAGCCCGCCCTGCGCGGTGGATATGCCGTGCCGGGCCTTGTCTGCCTGGGATGGGAAGATATGCGCGCCTATGCCCTGGCCGCCGAAGCCGAGCAGGCCCCGATCATCCTGCAGGCCGGACCGTCCTGCCGAGAACATACCCCCATTCGCGTGCTTGGCGCCATGTTCCGAACCCTGGCCAGCTCGGTCTCGGTGCCGATCGTGGCTCATTTGGATCACGGGACCTCGTTGGACGAATGCCTGGAAGCGCTGGATTGCAGCTTTACCTCGCTGATGTATGACGGCTCGCGCAAACCTCTGTCGCAGAACATAAACGAGACGGCGGCGGTCGCGGAGCTGGCCCACGGGGCGGGCGTATCCTGTGAAGGCGAAATCGGCTTCGTCGGCTATGACGGCGGCGAGAGTTCGACGGGGACCGACCCGGACGAGGCCGCGATCTTCGCGCGCCAGACGGGCGTCGATGCCCTGGCGATCTCGGTCGGCAACGTCCATCTGCAACAGGATCAGGGCGCTGGTCTGGACACGGATCGGATTGCCGCCATCCAGGCCAAGACGAACGTTCCTCTGGTGATCCATGGCGGGTCTGGCGTGCCCGCGGCGCAGCGGGCGGATCTAGCCGCCAACACGCATATCTGCAAGTTCAACATCGGGACGGAATTGCGCATGGTGTTCGGGGCGGCCCTGCGGAAAGCCGTGAACGCCGATCCCGACCGATTCGATCGCGTTTCCATCCTGAAGGAAACCCATGACCCTATGGTTGCCGCCGCCCGGGCCGTCATCCGCGGGCTCGGCGCGTCGGGAAAGGCCTGACACATGCTCCGCATCGGCATTCTCGGCTGCGGCCGGATCGGGCAGGTGCATGCGCGCAGCCTGAAGGCGATGGACGACGCGTGCGTCGTGGCCGTGGCCGATGCCGTGCCGGAGGCAGCCGCGGCCGTGGCGACAGCGTCCGGTGCGCAGGTGCGCGACGCGGATGACATCCTGGCCGCGGACGACGTGGACGCCGTCATCATCGGGACGCCGACGGATACCCATTTCGATCTGATCGCCGGCGCGGCGCGGGCGGGTAAGGCGATCTTCTGCGAAAAGCCCATCGACCTATCGGTCGACACCATCCGCACGGCCGCCGACATCGTGCAGCAGGCGGGCGTGCCCTTCATGACCGGCTTCAACCGCCGCTTTGATCCCAACTTCTCCGCGCTTCGGGCCAGGATCACGGCGGGCGATATCGGCCCGGTTGAGCTCTTGACCCTCACGTCCCGTGATCCCGCCCCGCCGCCGATTTCCTATATCGAACGGTCCGGCGGGCTTTACCGGGACATGATGATCCACGATTTCGACATGGCCCGGTTCCTGATGTCCGAGGATTTCGCGACATTGCACGCCGTCGGATCGGCCCTTGTGGATCCGGCCATCGGCCTAGCCGGTGATATCGACACCGCCGCCGTCATCCTGACGACGGCCAGTGGTCGCATCTGCCAGATCTCGAATTCCCGCCGCGCCGCCTATGGCTATGACCAGCGGATCGAGGTGCATGGTGCAACCGGCATGTTACGGGTCGAAAACCTGCTTGAGACATCGGTCGAATGGGCCACCGATGCGGGCTTCACGCGGGCGCCCGCCCAGCACTTTTTCTTGGAACGTTATGCCGCGGCTTATCTGGCCGAAATGCAGGCTTTCGTCACTGCCGTGACAGCCGGCACCACGCCCACGCCCGGTCTGGAAGACGGCCTGCAGGCCCAGATCCTGGCGGATGCGGCCAGCCGGTCGCGCGAAACCGGGCGCCCGGTGGACCTACTCGTCTGACCCCCGCCAGGTCAGGATCAGATGCCATGCCAAGTAGCCCCCGATCGCTGCGAACAGATAGGCCCAGATTTCATTGTCGAAGCGCCATTCGACACCGGCCCAAGCGAAACAGACGGCGACGATCCCGTAGCGCCGCCAGGCCGGGCGAAAGAATGGATGGTCGGTGTCGATTAGGCGCATGGGGCGGAGCTTTCGTCGCAATGACGTCCAAGGTCGCGGGTGGAGCCGCCAACGGCAAGACCCCTCGTGCCGATCCTTCCCAAGCCGAACGCGGTGGACGGCTCGCGCTCGGCCCCTCAGATCGACGCGATCCCGGTCCAGATCAGCCGGAGCGAGATCGCCACCAGCAGCACGTTCAGGGCCAATCCGAAGCGCGCATTGCTGAGGCGGTTCAACACCAGCTTCCCCGCAAATGTCCCAATCAGGCCGATCCCGATCAGGGCGGCAATGATTGGTGCCCAAGGGCCGAAGGCGAAGCCGAGCGCGCCGAAGACCAGGACTTTCAACCCGTGTTGGACGGTCATCAAGGTGGCATGGGTGGCCACATGGCCATGGCGATCCAGCCCATGGGATTTCGTGAAGCTGGCCACGAACAATCCGGTTGCTCCAAAGAACATGGTCAGAAAGCTCGAGAAGATACCCGCGACGAGGGGCCAACGGCTGACCCATTTCGGAGCCCGTGCGAGGATCGTGTAGATCACGAAGGCCCCGATGCCGATCTGGATCCAATGGGGCGGCAATTCGACGACGACCAGGCCGCCCAAGACGGCCCCGACGATGGTCCCCAGCGTGAACCAGGGCAGCGCTGGCCAGAAGACCGCGCGCCACAGCATGGCCATCCGGCCGGCATTCGAGCCGAGTTGGACCACGCCATGGACCGGGATCAGCGCCGCGACGGGCATGACGCTGGCCATCATGGCCAGCAGCAGCGCGCCGCCGCCGATGCCGAACGCCGCCGTGATGAACGAGCCCAGGAAGCTTCCGGCCAGGATCGTCCAGAAGGCCAGGGCGGACAGGCCCTCGGGCAGCAACGTCAGCAACGGAACCGGTCCGACGGCCTCACCCTGTCCAGACCTCCGGGTTGATCATATGGATCGGGGCGCCGGCGGCATAGGCGGTGATCTGGTCGTAGATATCGCTGAACTGCCGGTCGAATTCGTCCTCGGTCACATAGCCGATATGGGGCGTGACGATGACATTGGGCGCCGACAGCAGCGGGTGCGTCGGGTCGGTATGGGGCTCCTGATCGAAGACGTCCAAGGCCAGGCGGCCAGGTCGGCCGGCAGCCAGAACCCGGTCCAACGCGCCCGGGGCCACCAGACCGGCGCGTGACGTGTTTACGAAGGTGGCCGTGGCTTTCATGGCCAGCAGGTCCTCCGCCGTGACGATCCCCCGCGTCTCGGGCTTCAGGCGGACATGGATCGAGACGACATCGCTGTCGGCGAAGAAGGCCGCCCGGCTCGTCGCGACGGTCCGGCCATCCGCCGCGGCCCGGGCGCGGCCGTCGTCGGACGCCCACCACACCACCTCCATCCCGAAGGCCTCGGCATAGTCCGCCACCCGCCGACCTATCCGGCCATAGCCGTATAGACCCAGGCGGCGGCCCGCCAAGGTCTGGCCCGGGGCCAATTGCCAAT
>JBCDCW010000210.1:0-6684 GCA_039180995.1 Pseudomonadota bacterium | reverse complement strand
TCCTAATATTGCTGTACCCAATTAGTAGCCTGAGTCAGCAAACTACGCTTTTCTTCCAAAGAGAGAGATAAAGGTAACTGAGCTAGTCCAATAATTCTTCGCAGAATTTCCACACCACTATAAGCACGCTGTAATGATTCATCATAACCATCAGGCTGATTATACTCATCCCAAGCCCCCCATGGATGACATAGGCCCCGCCCAGGCATAACAGGCCGCCGCCCACATAGATGTGGTAGGGGTTGCGCCAATGCAGGGGGTGCAGACCCTTCGCGCGCAGCCGCCGCTTTTCCAGCGCGTAGCCGCGCCAGAAGCTGTAATGCCAAGCCCGGAAACAGAACATCCACCAGCTTTCGTTATAGCGTGCGGTGTTCGGATCCTCGGGCGTCGCCACCTTGACGTGGTGGATGCCGGGATGCGCCGTGGTTTGGTGGCCGAACAGAAGCGTCACATAGGTCCACTTGCCCAGGTTGTAGCGCAAACGGTCGCGGGCGTGGATCAGCTCATGGGCGCAGGAATTCATGATCTGGCCGAAGAACAGGCCAGATGCGCAGAAGTAGGCGATCCAATTGGCCACGGGTCCGCCTTCGGCCAACGTCCAGATCGCCATGCCCAGCAGCGGGAAATGTACGACCGCCAAGCCGGTGCTGAGCGCCTTGGCGAAGGTCGCGTCCGGGCCAGGTCCGTGTTCCGGCAGGATATGGTCCAGCAGGGCCACCACGACCGCCATCCAGATCAGCGATGCGAAATCCCACCAGCCGTCCCAGACCGTGCCCGCCACCAGCAGCAGGATCGATAGGCCGAGAGCGGCGAGATACGGGGCGAGGGCGCGCATGGTTCCTCCGGGACTTGGGCCACCCGGGAAACTAGACCGGGAAGACGGCAGAATTAAGGGCTGGGGTGCCGCAGGGTTAACGTTATCTAATCAAGGATTTGAATACCATGGCGCGCGGCGCGTCAGTTGCGGAAGACCCGGCAGGTGCAGCCTGCGCGCGACACCGCCCGGCACAAGCGCATGGCCTCGTCCCGCGACCCCGCGCCCAGCCGTGCCGCGATGATATCGGGCCGCCCCGGCCCTCGGCGGTTCAGCGGCACGAATTCCAGGCGGTCCTCCGGTGCCGCGCGGCGGCAGGACCGGGTCAGCCGCTGGAACGACGCCAGGGCCGCGGCCCGTGTCGCGCCATATCCCACTTGCACGCCCCAGGCCGAGACCAGGGATGGTGGCGGGCCGAGCGGCGTGATGCGGCGCTTGCGGGCCATGGCCTCGCAGGCGGGCCGGAAGGGCGTGTCCGTCGCCAGCGCGAAGCTCGCGCCCTCGGGCGGGGCGTCGCGCCAGGCCTCGGCCGGGTGGCCGGTGACGATGCGAACGTAATTCACCGTCTCGCGCGCCAGCCCGCCCGAGCGGTCCATGAACCCCTCGACCCGTCGTTCGCCCCCGTTATAGCCGATGGCGGCCAGTCCCACATTGCCGTACCTGCGGGTCATCTCGCCCAGATACTCCGCCGATTTCTCGATCGCTTCGGCCGGGTTGAACGGGTCGCGCAGGCCACGCAAATCGGCGGTCGAGGCGATAAACTGCGCGATCCCCATGGCGTCCTTGGGGCTGACCGCGCTGGGGTCGAACCGGCTTTCCTGCCACAGAAGCCGCGCCAGGAAGCCGGGCGGCAACCCGTGCAGCTGGGCCTCCGCCTCGATTTGGGCACAGACATCGGCCTCGAACGTCGCCTCGGCGATGCAATGGCGCGGCCCGAAGGCGCCGGCGCTGCACATCTCGGCAGGCGGGTCGGCCCAGGCGGGACCGGCGAACAGAAGCAGGATCAAAACCAGAAACATGGCTGCACGGTCGGGCGCGGGGCGCGGGTCTGTCAACCGGGCTTTAACCCCTGCGACCACAGGGTTAGGTGGGACCCCGAAAGGGGCTGGCCCATGTCGTTCTTCAAGAAGCTCAAGGATCGCCTGACGCGGTCGTCGTCAAAGCTGGAACAGGGCCTCGACGCGATCGTGGAGGAAGGGGCGGACAGCGCGCCGGCGCCCGATCCCAAGACGCGGCCCACGCCCGAACCGACACCCGAGCCGGATCCCGCCCCGAAGCCGGATCCGGTGCCAGAACCTGTGCCCGCTGCCCCGGCCCCCTCTGCCGCCGCCCCACCGGCGCCGCCACCGGTCGATCCGATCCCGGTGGTCGAGGTCGAAGAGGGCGCGCCAGCGACCGATGAGACCCCCAAGCCCGGCCTGCTAAGCCGTCTCATGGGGCGTGCCACGCCCGCTTCCGAGCCACGGCGGACCCTCGACGACGACATGCTGGAGCAGCTGGAGGAACTTCTCATCGCCTCCGACATGGGCGTCGACACCGCTTTGCGCGTCACCGCCAACCTGGCCGAGGGCCGCATGGGCAAGCGTCTGTCCACGACGGAGATCAAGCGCATCCTGGCCACCGAGATCGCGCGCATCATGGATCCGGTCGCCCGGCCCCTGCCGCTGACGCCCCAGCGACCGCAGGTCGTGCTGGTCGTGGGCGTGAACGGGTCGGGCAAGACGACGACCATCGGCAAGCTCGCCAGTCAGTTCCGGGCCGCCGGCAAGTCCGTCGTCATCGCCGCCGGCGACACGTTCCGCGCGGCGGCGGTCGAGCAGCTTCAGGTCTGGGGCGACCGCGCCGGCGTCCCGGTCATGACCGCCCCCGAGGGCTCCGATCCGGCCAGCCTGGCCTTCGACGCCATGGGCCGCGCCGCCGACGAGGGCGCGGACCTGTTGCTGATCGACACGGCTGGGCGCCTCCAGAACCGTGCCGATCTGATGGAGGAACTCTCGAAGATCGTCCGCGTCATCCGCAAGAAAGACCCGTCGGCGCCGCACAATACCCTCTTGGTGCTGGATGCGACCACGGGTCAGAATGCCCTGAACCAAGTGAAGGAATTCCAGAAGCTGGCCGACGTGTCGGGCCTGGTCATGACCAAGCTCGACGGCACCGCCAAGGGCGGCGTGCTGGTGGCGCTGGCCGACAAGTTCGGCCTGCCGATCCACGCCATCGGCGTGGGCGAACAGATCGACGATCTGGACGCCTTCGACCCCGAGGAATTCGCCGCCGCGCTGGTGGGCGCCGATGGCTAAGCGGCGGCGATGACCGCCGCCATCACCTTCACCGACCGACCACCTTCGTCGGCGCAAACGGAAGACCTTCTGGTCGCGTCCGGCATCCTGCCCAGGGAGACCTGTCCGCGCGGCTTCCGGGGTCATTCCGCAATCTGGGCCCGCGACCGCGATCTTCTGGTGGGCCAGGCCGCATTGGTGGAATTGACCGACGATCTGCTGCGCCCGCGCCTGGCCCCGCGCGACTTGGCGCCCCAGATCGCCATCGGCCTGATCGACGCGCTGGCCGTCCGGGCCGAATATCGCGACCTGGGCCTGGAAGAGCGGATGGTCCGCCGCTTGCTGGGCGGGTACTTGGCCGCGCCGGATGCCGCCGCGGATATGTTGGTCTATGTGGGCGCCGCTCGCGGGCCCGTCCTGGCGTCGATGCGCGTGGCATTGGCGCCGGTGGACGATCTGCTGCGATGATCGGACGGGCATGCTGACCGAGTGGATCCTGGCCATCGAAGGGACGGCGGCCGGGCAGCGCGCGGCGCTTCTGCTGGCCTTGCTCGCGGCTTTCCTGCACGCGCTGTTCGGTGCGCTCCAGAAAGGGCGCTATGATCCCTGGACCTCCCGCACGGCCATCGATACGGGCCTGATCGCGCTGGCCGCGCCGGTGGCGCTGTTTTTGGTTCCATGGCCGGACCCGTCCCATTGGTGGATTTATGCCGGCGTCATGATCATCCATTTCGCCTACAAGGTGGCGCAGGCGCTGACCTATGACCGGGGCGCGTATACGGTCGTCTATCCGATCGTTCGGGGCACCGGACCGCTCTTCACGGTTCTCGGCGCCGGGCTGATCTTCGGCGAACGCTTTACCGGTCTGCAATGGACCGGCGTGGCGATCCTGCTGGCCGGGCTGTTCGGCCTTTCGGCCTATAACATGGCCAAGATCGTCGTGGATCGGGCCACGCTGAAACCCGCCTTGGCCTGGGCCGTGGTCACCGGCCTGTTGGTCGCCTGTTACACGACCTGGGACGCCTTCGGTATCCGGGCGGAGCCCGATCCGATGACCTTCCTCGCCTGGTTCTTCTTCCTCTCGGCCCTGGATTTCCCGGTCATCGCCGCGCTGCGCGGCAAGTGGCGCCGCCCCGACCCGGCGCTGATCCGTCTGGGGCTGATCGGTCCCGTCGTCGCCATCGGGTCCTTCGGGTCGATCATGCTGGCCACCCGGCTCGACAGCGTGGGCGAGGCGGCGGTCTTGCGCGAAACCTCGGTCGTCTTCGCGGCTCTGCTGGGCTGGTTGATGCTGGGCGAGCGGGTGGGCCCGCGCCGCCTGATCCTGATCGGTCTGATCGCGCTGGGCGCCGTCGTGGTGGAGTTCGGCGGCTAGGGCCCCTCATCCGGCCGAATCGGCTGCCTTGGGATAGACCCGGCCAGCGTCCGACCCCGTGGACCTAAGGCCAAGGCCCGGCGCGGCGCCGCACGCCATTAAGCGGTGGACCAATTTGGAAAGCGCACCTATCAGACCGCCCATGGCAGAACGCAGCATTCCCATGTGGCTTCGGCAGACCTTGGAACTCGGTCCCGTCATCGGGTTCTTCGCGCTGTTCATGTATGTCCGCGACGACACCTTCACCATCGCGGGCACCGACTACGACGGCCTGATCTTTGCCACCGGCATCTTCATCCCCGTCATCCTGGTCTGCACCGGCATCCTTTGGGCGCTGACCGGCAAGCTGAGCCGCATGCAGGTCTTCACGGCCGTCGCGGTGACGTTCTTCGGCGGGCTTTCGGTCTGGCTCAACGACGAACGCTTCGTGAAGATCCGGCCGACACTGGTCTATGGTACCTTTGCCGCGATCCTGTGGGGCGGGCTCTGGTTCGGGCGCAGCCTTCTGCGGTCCATCATGGCCGAAGCGCTGCCGATGAAGAAGCGTGGCTGGATGATCCTGACGCGGCGGATGGCTTGGCTTTTCGTGATCATGGCGGCGTCGAACGAGATCGTCTGGCGCACCATGTCGACCGAATTCTGGGTGACGTTCGAGACCTTTGTCCTGCCGGGCATGCTGTTCGCGTTCTTCATCGCCCAGGCCAAGCTGATCGAGACCTATTCCAAACCCACCGAGCCCAAAGACGGGGCCTAGGATTTCGGACGTTTCGGGGCCTTCTTCTTCGTAAAGCCGCGACCCCGCTGACCGCCTTTGCGCAGGGAGACCGACGGGTCGGCCCGCATCTCGGCCTTGCGCTGCGCCTTGGTTTCCTTGGCTTCGGCCCGATCCGCCCGGCGATCCGGCTTCGCCCCGTCGCGGGCGGGTTTGGCGGCGGTTGACGCGCCCTTCGCGGCCGGGCGGCGGTTGTGGTCCGGTTTGCCGGCGGGCCGCATCCCGGGTCGGCCTGCGGCCTGCGGCTTGCCGCTGCCGGTCTCGCGCCTCGCCTCGGCCAAGGCGCCGTCCCACAGCCCACCCAATTGGTCGGCCAGGACCCGGGGGCGCACTTCCTCGACGGCGGCCGGGGCCAGGGTGCCCAGCTGGAAGGGCCCATAGCTGACCCGGATCAGCCGGTTCACATAGAGAGTCAGGGCCGCCATGGCCCGGCGGATTTCCCGATTTCGACCCTCGCGCAGGCCCAGGGTGAGCCAGGCATTGGCGCCCTGTTGCCGGTCGAGCGTGACCTGCATGGGCGCGAACCTGTCTCGGCCCGTATCGTCATCGACTTCGATGCCGTCTCGCAGCCTTTGCAACGCCGCCTCGTCCGGCGTGCCGTTCACGCGGACCCGGTAGCGGCGCAGCCAGCCCGTGGCCGGCAGCTCCAACCGGCGCTTCAGGCCGCCATCATTGGTCAGCAGCAACAGCCCCTCGGAATTCAGGTCGAGCCGTCCCACCGACAACACCCGGCCCAGCGTCGGGCGCAGGGCGTCGAAGACCGTGTCCCGGCCTTCTTCGTCCTTTTCGCTGACGACCAGGCCGACGGGCTTGTTGTAAAGCCAGACCCGCGCGCCTTCGGGCTGGGGCAGGGCCTTGCCGTCCACGGCCACGCGGTCGCCGGGCACCACGTTTTGGGCGACGTTCCCGACCGGCTTGCCGTTCAGCGTCACACGCCCTTCGCTCACCATCCTTTCGGCATCCCGGCGGGAGGCCAGGCCAGCGCGGGCGATCACCTTGGCGATGCGGTCGCCGGGCCGGGATGGGGTGTCGGTCATGGGATTTGGCTTATGCGTTTCACGCCGGGAAGGAAATGCATCGCGCCTGCGCCCCTTGCGGGCCCTCGGCAGACGCGGCATGCGGACGGCCATGTTTCGCTCCTTCATGCCCGTCGCCCTGGACGCGGCCCGCGCCGCCGCCGCGCGGGGTGAAGTGCCGGTGGGGGCTGTCGTGACGGTCGGTCCCGACATCCTGGCGACGGCTGGGAATCGCTGTCGCGAATTGTCGGACCCGACCGCCCATGCAGAGATGTTGGCGATCCGTGCCGCCTGCGCTGCGCGTGGCGCCGAGCGTCTGGACGACGCCACCCTCTGGGTCACGCTGGAGCCATGCGCCATGTGCGCCCAGGCCATCGCCCATGCTCGGCTGGAACGATTGGTTTTCGGCGCCGAGGATCCGAAATCGGGCG
>JBCDCW010000209.1:0-6690 GCA_039180995.1 Pseudomonadota bacterium | reverse complement strand
GGCTCCGCCACACCCAAGCCCGCACGAGCGACGATCTCCTCACCCAAACCGCCGACGTCATCGACCGGTTCTCACCCGCAGAATGCACCAACTACATCGCAAACGTCGGCTATGGGGCCAACCGAACGTGAAACGCTCTAGCTCTTGCTTGCTGGCCGTTGCCATAGCGAAAGCAGTCGAACTGACGTGCCGCGGTGCAGCAAGCAGTCTAAGAGTGATTTGATTCCCTCCTGCTTCCCCAAGGCCACTTGATGCCTCGGGGAAGCAGAGAAGATACCGAAAGGGATTATCTAAGCCCCTGTATGGGCTAAGAAAATCTGGAGCGGGCGATGAGATTCGAACTCACGACCCTTACCTTGGCAAGGTAATGCTCTACCCCTGAGCTACGCCCGCCCGCTTCGATGGCGTTGCAATATGAGAAGGTCACGGTTGACGCAAGCGCAAATGCTCTGGTCGTTAGACTTCTTATCCACCAGAATAGCTTTTCACGGTACAGTCCTGTCGAAACTGGGATACTGTCCAGTGTCCGGACGACGTCCCCGCGGATATCAGCCGCGCGACACCTGCATCATCTGGTAATCAGACCGGATCGCTCGGCTTTTCCGGTTCAGGCGCCCTGACGCCCTGCACCGAGAAGTTGTCGATCGCGAAGCTCTCGTTCAGAGCGTTACCCGTGGCGTTCGAGCCGAAGCCAAAATCGACGGATGTGGTGGGGTTCTTCACCTTGATCGAGACCTGGATCCGCGAGTCGAGCGAGGAGGCGCCGACGACCAACGCCCCGCCCAACTGGACGTTGTCTTCCAGGATCAGGGCCGAAACCTGAACTTCAAAATCACCTGTGGTGTCGTGGGAATTGAAGACGGCGTTTCCCTCTTGATCCTTCGTAACCGTTCCGACTTTTCGACCGTCGATGTAGATGAATCCTTCGTCGTTATCTTCGAAGTCGTCCATCGCGTAGAGGTCGAAGTCGAGGCTTACACTTTCGAGACCTTCTTCCAACTCGAATTGGCGCGTAACCTGCTCGGCGCCGCCATTGGCCCCTTCGATGGGCCCTAGGACTGATCCGATACCGAAGACTTCGCTGACACTGGCGCCGTTCCAATCGCCGGAGTCGTTGAGAAACCCGTCATTGTAGATCATCACCCGCCGACCATCGACGGCCTCACCTTGGAAGGCGAGTTCCGCACTCACGATACTAGACATGGTCGACAGACCCCCGGAGAGTTCTGTTGCGGCGGCGATTGCGAGACCCGTCGCGGCCGCTGTCAAAACGACATAGTCGACAGTTATCGCCCCATCTTGCGCCGATAGAAATCGACTAAAATCTTTTCTGAACGCAGACATGACGGACCTCAGGCAGGACTAATCAGACTGTTTTGGCTCCGACACTTGGCCGTAACGTGGCGGATGGCTGTCGATATTGGGGCCTTAGGTGTCCGTGTTCCGAACATTCCCGGCGAGACCGGTCGAACCGTCGCCGGGGGCGCTACAACACCCCCTATTTTAGCTCGACCAACAGATCTTTCGCGTCGATCTGGGCGCCGGGGACCACATGAATGGCGGCGACCGCCGCATCTCTGTCCGCATGCAGCCCTGTTTCCATCTTCATGGCCTCAATCGTTAACAAAAGGTCACCCTTTTTGATGGCCGCGCCGGTCTGAACCGCGACGCTGGCGACGACGCCGGGCATCGGCGCCCCCACATGGTCGGGGTTTCCGGCCTCCGCCTTCGGCATCTTGGTGGTGCTTCCGGCCACCCGCCGATCGGCCACCCGGATGGTCCGGGGCTGGCCGTTCAACTCGAAGAACACCTTCCTAAGGCCATCCTCGTTGGTCTCGCTTTGGGCCACGCATCGGATTTCAAGGGTCACGCCAGGGTCTATTTCCGCGGTGATCTCGTCGCCGGGCGTCATGCCATAGAAGAAGACCGGTGTCGGGAGCGTCCGGACCGGGCCATAGGTCGCGTGACGATCCGCATAGTCGGTGAAGACCTTCGGATACATCAGGTATCCGTTCAGATCTTCGTCGTCTATCTCCATGCCGGTCTTTTCGGCCACCTCGGACCGCGTCATGTTCAGGTCCACCGCCTTGAGATGCTTGCCGGGCCGGTCCGTCAGGGGCGCCTCGCCCTTCAGCGCTTTCTTCTGGAGCGCCTTGGGCCATCCGCCCGGCGGCTGACCTAGATTGCCCTTCATCATGTCGATCACAGAATCCGGGAAGCTGACCTCCGACTTCGGATCGGCCACCTGGTCGACCGTCAACCCTTGGCTGACCATCATCAGGGCCATGTCGCCCACGACCTTCGAGGACGGCGTCACCTTCACGATGTCGCCGAACATCTGGTTCACATCGGCATACATCTGGGCGACCTCGTGCCAGCGCTCCTCCAGGCCCATGGATCGGGCTTGGGCCTTGAGGTTGGTGAATTGACCACCCGGCATCTCGTGCAGATAGACCTCCGACGACGGCGCCTGCATCCCGCTCTCGAAGGCGAGGTACTGGGCGCGCACCGCATCCCAATAGGCGTCGATGCGGCGCACGGCATCCATTTCGATCTTAGTGTCGCGCGGATTGCCTTTCAGCGCCGACACGATCGTGCCGAAGGTCGCTTGGGACGTGTTGCCCGAAAAGCTGTCCATGGCGACATCGGCCGCGTCAACGCCGGCTTCGGCCGCGGCCAGGATCGTGGCGCAGGCAATGCCGGCCGTGTCGTGGGTGTGGAAATGGACCGGCAGGCCGATCTCTTCTTTCAGGGCTTTGATCAGGACGGCCGCGGCGGCCGGCTTCAATAGACCCGCCATATCCTTCAGACCCAGGACATGAGCGCCCGCCGCCTCCAGTTCTTTGGCCATCGCGATGTAATACTTCAGATCGTACTTCGACCGATCCGGGTCCAAAAGGTCGCCCGTATAGCAGACCGTCCCCTCGCAAACCCGGCCCGTCTCGATCACAGCGTCCATCGCGACGCGCATGTTTTCGACCCAGTTGAGACTGTCGAACACCCGGAAGACGTCGATCCCGGTCTCGGCGGCCTGCACCACAAACGCCTTCACCACGTTATCGGGATAATTTGTATATCCCACACCGTTCGAGCCGCGCAGCAGCATTTGGGTCAGCAGGTTGGGCATCGCCGCGCGCAGGTCGCGCAAGCGCTGCCAAGGGCATTCTTGCAGGAAGCGATAAGCGACGTCGAATGTGGCGCCGCCCCAGCATTCCACGCTGAACAATTGGGGCAGGTTGGTGGCATAGGCTGGCGCGGTGCGGACCATGTCGATGGATCGCATTCGGGTCGCCAATAGCGATTGGTGTCCGTCCCGCATCGTCGTGTCGGTCAGCAGCAATTGTTCGCGGCCCAGCATCCACTGGGCGAGGCCCGTCGGCCCGGTCCGGTCTAGGATCTGCTTGGTGCCGTCGGGCGGCGCATCGCGCAGCCTGTCCGGAGCTTTCGGGGCACGGATATCGGCGGCAGGGCGCGGGCGGCCCTCGGTCTCAGGGTGACCGTTCACCGAGATATCGGCGATGTAGGTCAGGATCCGCGTTGCCCGGTCCCGGCGGGGCGGGAAGTCGAAGAGCGCGGCAGTCTCGTCGATGAACTTGGTGGTGTATTCGTTCGATAGAAAGGTCGGATGCTTGAGCAGGTTCTCGACGAAGGCGATGTTGGTGCTGACGCCGCGGATGCGGAATTCGCGCAGCGCCCGGTCCATGCGGCGGATCGCGGCTTCGGGCGTTGGGGCCCAGGCGGTGACCTTTTCCAGCAGGCTGTCGTAATAGCGGGTAATGACCGCGCCGGAATAAGCCGTGCCGCCATCCAGCCGGATGCCCATGCCCGTGGCCGAACGGTAGGTGGTGATGCGACCGTAATCGGGGATGAAGTTGTTCTGCGGATCCTCGGTCGTGACCCGGCATTGGATGGCGTGCCCGTCCAGTTTCACGTCATATTGACTGGCAACGCCGGTCGCTTCCACCAGGCTCTTGCCTTCGGCGATCATGATCTGAGCGCGGACGATGTCGATCCCCGTGACTTCCTCGGTCACGGTATGCTCGACCTGCACACGGGGATTTACCTCGATGAAGTAGAACTCGCCCGAGTCCATATCCATCAGGAATTCGACGGTGCCCGCGCACTCGTAATTGACGTGTTCGCAGATCTTCTTGCCCAGATTGCAAAGCTGCTCGCGTTGGGTGCCGCTTAGATATGGGGCAGGGGCGCGTTCCACCACCTTCTGATTGCGCCGTTGGACCGAGCAGTCGCGTTCGTAAAGGTGGTAGATGTTCCCTTGGCTGTCGCCGAGGATCTGCACCTCGACGTGGCGGGCGCGCTGGATCATCTTTTCCAAATAACCCTCGCCGTTGCCGAAGGCGGCCTCGGCCTCGCGGCGGCCTTCCAGCACCTTCTCCTCCAACTCGTCCTCACCGAAGATCGGGCGCATGCCGCGCCCGCCGCCGCCCCAACTGGCCTTCAACATCAGGGGGTAGCCGACGGTCGCCGCCTCTTTGCGGATCGCCTTCATATCGTCGCCCAGAACCTCGGTCGCGGGAATCACCGGCACGCCCGCCTCGACGGCCACATGTCGGGCACTCGCCTTATCGCCAAGCTTCCTCATCGTTTCGGACTTGGGCCCGATGAAGGTGATCCCGGCCTCTGTGCAGGCATCGACGAAATCGGGGTTCTCGGACAGCAGGCCATAGCCCGGATGGATCGCATCCGCCCCGCTTTCCTTGGCCACGCGGATGATCTCGGGGATCGACAGATACGCCGCGACAGGCCCGAGCCCTTCTCCGATCCGATAGGCTTCATCGGCCTTGAACCGGTGCAGGCCCAGTTTGTCCTCTTCCGCGAAGACCGCGACGGTGCGCTTGCCCATTTCGTTGGCGGCCCGCATCACGCGGATGGCGATTTCGCCGCGATTGGCGATGAGGATCTTCTGGAAGTCTGGCATGCTCGGTCCAATCGGCTGGTGACAGTTAGGTAACGGCCACGCCGCGCTGCGGCAACCGGGCTTGCAGGACAGCCCCAGCAGAATAGCTTGATAGGCAGGAGGGCCGCCCATGCCACGGATCGTGAGGTTCTACATTCGCTGCATCGCCACCGGGTTCTTCGTGGCAGCCGCCTTCACCGGCCTCGTGATCTGGTTGAATGTTGCGAATCTCGGCCACCTTTTTCTGACCTCTGACAAGGTTTGGATTGCGGTTCCGGCCTTCTGGATCCTGAACGGCATCGTCTTCACCGGCGTCCAGGCCGTGTGGGCCGTCATGCAGATGGCCGAGGACGAGTGATCTCGGCCAGTCGCGCGGCCACGGCGTCGCTCAACGCCAGAAGCCGCCGAGTTCGGCGATTGGGTGCGAAGGCCAGATGGATCGGAAGAGATGCGGCCGGGGCGAGGCGGCGCAGCCTGCCGGCCGCAAGCGCGTCGTGGAGGTACCAATCCGGCGCGATGGCAACCCCCAGCCCGTCCAGCAAAGCACCAGCCACGACGGCGATGGAATTCGTATTTAGTACGGGCGTGACCCGAAAGTGGCGATCCTCCAGGTCGATCTGACGCCCCTCATACGGTCCCAGTGTGATCCACGGGGCGTCCTTAAGGGCGATCCCTTCGAAGGCGGGCGCCCCCATGACGTGGCGGACCACCTGACCCACCCGCCGCTGGACCAGCGTGTCGTCGGGCACGGGGCCGATGCGGACCCATAGATCGGCCCCCGTCTCGGACAGGCGGACCGGATCGTCGGTCAACTGCCAATTGATCGTCACGCCGGGATGATCCTGGCGAAAAGCGGCCAGCATGGGCAGCAAGATCGTTTGGCCCAGGGCGATGGGCGCCACCACGTGCAGCGGGCCGTTCAGCGCGTCGCCTTCGGTCAGGTCCTCGGCCAAGCCTTCCCATCCGGCCAGCATCGCCCGCGCCCGGGGCAGCAGCATCACCCCCGCTTCGGTCAGCGCCAGGGAATGGGTCGTGCGATGGAAGAATGTCGTGCCTAGCTCCGCCTCCAACGCCGCGACGGCGCGCGTTACCGTGGGTTGCGATACGCCCAAGTCCCGCGCCGCCGCCGTCAACGATCCACGCTCGGCCACGCGCAGAAAGGTGGCGAGGTGGGCGAGGCGATCGCTCATTCGGATTTTGAATAACAATCCTGCATATCATGCGAATACCATTTGAGGTCAGGGATGTCACATGCTGGATCACAGCAAAGGAGACATCGTCATGGACACCTTCACCTTCCCCGATGGACGTCGCATCAATCGCCTCGGCTTCGGCGCCATGCGCCTGACTGGCCAGCCCGGGAACTTCGGACCTTATCCCGATTGGCAGGCCGGCCTGGCCCTTCTGCGGGAGGCGGCCGATCTGGGCGTGCAGCTTTTCGACAGCGCTCGCGCCTATGGCCCTGAACATGCCGACCGCCTGCTGGGCGAGGCACTGGGTGACCGGCCCGACGTGATGCTGGCCACCAAGGGCGGCATTGACAAGCTATCGCCCACCGAGATGATCCGCGATGCCTCGCCCGAACGGCTGCGCGCGCAGATCGAGGATGCGCGCCGGAACCTGCGGCGGGACAAGATCGACTTGTTCCAACTGCATTGGGTCGATCCGACCATACCGTTGGAGGTCTCGGTCGCGGCGCTTGAACAGGCGCGCAGGCGCGGCGAGATCGCGCGGATCGGCCTGTCGAACGTGACTGTGGAGGAGGTGGAGCG
>JBCDCW010000208.1:0-6739 GCA_039180995.1 Pseudomonadota bacterium | reverse complement strand
GGATCAGACGTCCTGTAACACAGTGACATGCGGCGATGGATCGCCTTTGCCACGCTGCGCTGCGCTCTCTATGCTGCGCCTGCATCTTCCGCAGGACAGCCCATGCTCGACACGCCCGGCTTCGTCGAAGTCACCCCCACCGCCGACGTCGCCGTCGACCGCCATGGCAACCGGGCCAAGTGTCTGCAACGCCTGATCCGAATGGACCTCCCGGTTCCGCAAACCGTGGCAATTCCTTTCGAGACGGTCCGTCGGATCGCCGAGGGCGACATGCCCGACCTGGCCACCATGACCGCCTTGTTCGAGGGCCTGCCGATCCTGCTCTCCGTCCGTTCCTCGTCGGAGACCCCCGATTGGGGCGGACCCGGCGCCGTGCTGAATATCGGGATGAACGACCAGGCTCATGCGTGGCTTTCCAACACGTTAGGCGACGACGTTGCGGATAAATTGCACCTGCGGTTCATCCGGTCCTTCGCTATCGAAGTGATGCGGCTGGATGAGCAACCCTTCATCGACGCCAAGACCCCGGCCCAGGCGCGCGACACCTATGAAGACGAACTCGACGAGCCGTTTCCGCAGGCTCTGACCGACCAACTGGCCGCCGTGCTCCGTTCCATGGCCCGCGCGTGGGAGGGCACGTCGGCCCGCCTGCTGCGTCAGGCCCAGGGCGCCCCTGCGGATGCGGGGCTAGGCCTTGTGGTTCAGCGCATGGCCCAGGGCATGGGTCCGGGTCAAAGCGGCGCGGGCGTGGTGCAGTTCGTCGACCCCGAGACCGGCGACCGCCAGGTGACCGGCCGCTATCTGGGCCAGGCCATGGGGCGGGACGCTTTAAGAAACCGCGATAAGGCCCTGTATCTTCGAAAAGATCCGCGCGGCCCGTCGCTGGAGGAACTGCTGCCAGAGGTGTTCGGCGAGTTGGTCGAAATCGGGGCGCAATGCCGCGAGACATTGCGCGAGGAAATGCAGGTCGAATTCACCGTCGACCAGGGCCGCCTCGCCATCTTGGATGCGGTCCGCTGCCAGCGCGATTCCCGCGCCTCGGTCGCGATCGCCGCCGCGCTTGCCCGCGACGGCATCATCCCCCGCTCCGAAGCGATCCTGCGGGTCCAGCCGGGCACGCTGTCCCGCCTGCTACACCGGCAGATCGACCCTTCCGCCAAGCGAACCGCCTTGGCCCGCGGCATCGCCGCGTCCCCAGGTGCCGCGGCCGGCCGGATCGTCTTTTCGTCCGCCGCGGCCCAGGCGGCCCTGGCGCGGGACGAACCCTGCATCATGGTCCGCCGAGAGACGTCGCCCGACGACGTCCGCGGCATGCATGCCGCCGACGGCATCCTGACGGAACGTGGCGGCACCACATCGCACGCCGCCGTCATCGCCCGAGGTCTCGGCCTGCCTTGCGTGACCGGGGCCACTGGCGTCAAGGTCAGCCATCGCCACAAGACACTGACTTTGCAGGGCGGCCGCGTGCTGAAGGAAGGCGACGAAATCACAATCGACGGCTCTTCTGGCGAATTTTTGGAAGGTGTGGTGCCCATGAACGAGCCGACACTGGACGGCGCCTTCGGGGATATCATGGCCTGGTCGGACCAGATCCGGGATATCGGCGTGCGCGCAAATGCCGACACGGTGGCCGACGCCACACTGGCCCGCACTTTCGGTGTGGACGGCATCGGCCTTTGCCGGACGGAACATATGTTCTTCGAGAGCGGGCGCCTCACCGTCATGCGCGAGATGATCTTCGCCGAGGGCCCGGCCGACCGGGCCGCTGCGCTAGAGCGGCTCTTGCCCATGCAGCGCGACGATTTCACCGAGCTTTTCGCCCTGATGTCCGGCCTGCCGGTCTGCATCCGCCTGCTCGACCCGCCGCTGCACGAATTCCTGCCCAGCGAAGGCGAGGGCATTCGCGCGCTTGCCGAAGCGTTGGACCGCCCCCTGAGCAAGGTGAAGGCGCGCATCGAATCCATGCAGGAATACAACCCCATGCTCGGTATGCGAGGTGTACGCCTGGGGATCGCCCTACCGGAGATTTACGAAATGCAGGCCCGGGCGATCTTCCAGGCGACAGTCGCCGCCCTGGGCCAGGGGGCGGTCGTGACACCCGAGATCATGATTCCGCTGGTGACCGCTCACCGCGAGGTGGAACTGGTCAAACGGCGCATCGACGCGGTGGCGGCCGCCGTGCGGGCCGAGACCCGGACCGATTTCGACTATCGCTTGGGCGTCATGGTCGAGACCCCGCGGGCGGCTTTGCGGGCCGCCGATATCGCCGGCAGTTCGGCCTTTCTGTCGTTTGGCACGAACGACCTGACGCAGATGACCTACGGCCTGTCGCGGGACGATGCGGGCAGGTTCATGTCCGCCTACGTGAATGAAGGGGTCTACCCCGAAGATCCGTTCGGAACGCTGGATGTGGACGGGGTGGGCGAACTTCTATTGCTGGGCGCATCGCGCGGCCGAAGCGCCAATTCAGCGATCACGCTCGCGTTATGTGGCGAGCATGGAGGCAATCCCGAATCAGTTGCCTTTTGCAGATTGGCTGGTTTCGACTACGTCAGCTGCTCCCCTTTTCGGGTTCCTGTTGCCAAACTGTCAGCCGCCCAAGCCACGATTCTGGGGCAAAAACGGCAGAAAAACGCCGAGACGTAGGGGCAATCGGCACAATCCCGCATGGTCTTCCCCTTGGTCACGTGCGCGGAAACTTACCGTTACCGGTTCGTGAGGTTGCGTCTCGGACGAGTCCTTGCGAACACCCTCCGACAGACTGGGGTGGACACTAAACGGAATGATAACCCGGAACGGGTACGTCCGTTTCAAAGTGTCCGAATGGATGGGAATGTGACGTATGCGTCTTGTGACTGACGCGGCCAGACGGGCCGTGCTTGCAGCAGCTTTGTGCCTCGCGCCGCCGGTGGCCGCACAATCGCTGGCCACGCCTGCACCGGCTGGTGGGGTCGCTCTTCAGGCATTTGCGAAACCTGTTTCGCTTGGGGCCGGCAACGGTATCCGGGCATCGCGGCCGCGCGGAGGGCTGTTCGATTACACGCCCAGCCCGTTGTTGTCCCGCCCGCCGGCGCCGCTGCCCGAGACGGAGGAGATCAGCCGCGGCACGCTCGACTCGATGCCGCGCGAAAACGGGAACGCGCAATGGCGATGCCTGACCGAGGCGATCTACTTCGAGGCGCGGGGCGAGCCGATCGAGGGCCAGGCCGCGGTCGCGGAGGTCATCCTCAACAGGGTCGACAGCCCGCGCTATCCCGACACGGTTTGCAAAGTGGTCAATCAGGGCACGGGCCGGCTGCATGCCTGTCAGTTCAGCTATACCTGCGACGGCATCCCGGAACGCGTGACCGAGCCGCGTGCCTGGGACGCGGCCGGTAAGATCGCCCATCTGTTGATGGACGGCGCGCCCCGCACGCTGACGGCGGACGCGACCCACTACCACGCCGATTATGTGGACCCGTATTGGGCCCAGGTCTATCCCCGCACGACGCAGGTCGGCACCCATATCTTCTATCGCCAGGTGCCGGGCGCCTGATCCCACCGCGATGACGCGATTGGCCCCCGGATCGCCGGTCCGGGGGCTTTCGTTCGTCCATCGCCCTGGCCATACCTCTCCAAGCCGTCCCGCCCCGGAGAGCCGCCATGTCCCCCAACCCTGCCCGCGATCAGGACGCGCTGCGCCTGGCCTTCGCCGCGCCACTGGACCGCGCAGCAGCCTCGGGTGGGGCGTTGGACCGGATTTCCCTGCGCGACCATGTCCGAGAGGTCGATATCGGCGCCTTTCAATTGGAACGCGGCGTCACCCAACGGGTTCGCTTCGACATCGTGGCCGAGGTCACGCCCGACACCGATGCCGTTCTGGGCGACGACGTGGATGGTATCTTATCCTATGACACGCTGATCGAAGCCATCGACGTGGAACTCGGGGCAGAGCGTCTCAACCTTCTTGAAACACTCGCCGAGCGCATTGCGGCCCGCGTCCTGTTGCATGATCGCGCCGCCCGGACCTTCGTGCGGATCGAGAAGCTGGACCGCGGCCCCCATGTGCTGGGCGTCGAAATCGTCCGGTCCCGCGCGCAAGGCCCTGTGGTTCAGCTGTCCGATGACAGCCCCCGGCCCCACGTGCTGCTGCTGCCGCAAGGGGCCCAGGCCGACCCGGACCTCGCGGCCCGGCTCGATACGCTGGGGGCAGCGGACGCACCGGTCGTCCTGGTCGCCACACCGGATTTCGCAGCGCCCGTGGCGGCCCACCCCATGGCCCAGCGCCGCATCGACCTCCTGGCTTTGGAACAGGCCGCCTGGCGACTGGCCGCGCGCGACCGCCGCTGCGTCGTCGTCGACAGCCGGACGGAGCTCGATTGGGCCATGCGCCAAGGCAATCTAACCGTTTGGGCGCCCTCTCGGATCGTCTTGGATGCCACAGCAGGCCCCGACGGCACCGACGCGGAGACCGTCGCACGCTGGTTCGCCACCGAATTCGACGCGATCCAACTGACCCTTGCATGAGATATTTGCGCCCGATCCCGTCCTCTGACGGCGCCCGCCTGGCCGGGGGCTGGGTGCGCTTCGATCGGATCGAAGTTCAGGCGCGCGGCGCGGCGCCGAAGATCGTATCGCTGGGCGATATCGGCGACCAGGAATTGGCGCCGCTGGTGGCGCCGCGCCCCAACATCGCAGGGATCGCCATGGATCGGCCATCCCTCATGGGTATCCTGAACGTCACCCCTGACAGCTTTTCCGACGGCGGCCGACATCTCGCGGTCGACGACGCCGTCGCCCAAGCCGACCGGATGGCCGCGGCGGACATCCTGGATATCGGCGGCGAGAGTACCCGACCCGGCGCGCCCGAGATCGACCCGACTAAAGAAGCCGAGCGTGTCTTGCCCGTCATCGACGCCCTGGCCGGACGACGATTGTCCATCGACACCCGAAAGGCGGCCGTCGCGCGACGCGCGATCGCCGCCGGCGCGAAACTCATCAATGATGTCAGCGGCTTGCAATTCGATGTTGAGATGACGACGGTCGCCGTCGAAACCGACACACCGGTTTGCCTCATGCATTCCATCGGCACGCCAGCGACCATGCAAGACAACCCCCATTACGCCGATGTGGTGCTGGACGTCTACGACGCGCTGGCCGCTCGCATCGACCGAGCGGTTCAGGCGGGCATTGCCCGAAATCGGATCATCGCCGATCCCGGCATCGGCTTCGGCAAGACCGAGGCGCACAACCTGACCCTGCTGCACCATATCGGCCTGTTCCACGGCCTCGGCGTCCCGCTTCTACTGGGCGCGTCGCGTAAAGGCTTCATCGGCCGCATCGGCAACGCCCCCAACCCTGACGCCCGCCTGCCGGGCACCCTGGCGGTCACCCTGGCCGCCGTGGCACAAGGCGTTCAGATGCACCGCGTCCACGATGTGGCCGACGTGGCGCAAGGGCTGGCCCTTTGGCGGGCTGTGACGGAGGGCTAGATGGGTCTGTTCGGAACCGACGGCGTGCGCGGGCGCGCAAACGAAGGCATTATGACCGCCGAAACGGCGCTCAAGCTGGGCGCCGCCGTGGGCCGCTATTTCCGGCGCGAAGGTGAAGGCGCGGTGCACAGGGTCGTCATCGGCAAGGACACGCGGCTATCGGGCTACATGTTCGAAAACGCGCTGACGGCGGGCCTGACCTCGACGGGTATGAATGTCCTGTTGCTGGGCCCGGTCCCGACCCCGGCCGTGGGCATGCTAACGCCCTCCATGCGCGCCGATCTGGGCATCATGATCTCGGCCAGCCACAACCCGGCCCAAGACAACGGCATCAAGCTATTCGGCCCGGACGGCTTCAAGCTGAGTGACGAGGCCGAGGCCGAGATCGAAGCCATGATGGTCGGCGACATTCGCCCCGCGGAAGCCGAACGCATCGGAAGGGCGAAGCACATTTATGACGGCCGGTTCCGATATAACGAACGGGTCAAGGCGACCTTCCCGGCGGGCATGCGGCTGGACGGGCTGAAGATCGTCATCGATTGCGCCAATGGCGCGGCCTATCGCACCGCACCCGAAGTCCTGTGGGAATTGGGCGCGACGGTCATCTCCATCGGCACCGATCCCAACGGCCATAACATCAACCGCGATTGTGGCTCGACCCATACCGCCACGGCGGCCGAAGCCGTGGTGGCCCATGGCGCCGATCTGGCGATCACGCTGGACGGCGATGCGGACCGGGTGATGATCCTGGATGAAAATGGCCAATTGGCCGATGGCGATCAGTTGATGGCGCTCTTTGCCGCCCGATGGGCCGATGACGGCCTGCTGCGCGGCGACACCCTGGTCGCCACGGTCATGTCCAATCTGGGGCTAGAGCGATATCTGGAAGGACGTGGCCTCAGACTGCACCGCACCAAGGTTGGCGACCGTTACGTGGTCGAAGCCATGCGCACCGGGGGCTTCAATCTGGGGGGCGAACAGTCGGGCCATATCGTCATGACCGATTACGCGACCACCGGTGACGGGCTGCTGGCCGGGCTGCAATTCGCCGCCGAAATGGTTCGCACCGGCCGCCCCGCATCCGAGTTGATGCATCAGTTCGAGACCGTGCCACAGCGATTGGAAAACGTGCGCTACGACCGCGGCGCCTCGCCGCTCGAGGCCGCGAATGTCCGGGCCGCCATCGCCGGTGCGGAAACCCGGCTGAACGGCACGGGCCGTTTGCTGATCCGGGCATCGGGAACCGAGCCGCTGATCCGCGTCATGGC
>JBCDCW010000207.1:0-6741 GCA_039180995.1 Pseudomonadota bacterium | reverse complement strand
CCGGCGGATACCCCGATAGGCTTCCGCCCGCCCAAAGCGCAGCCCCGCTTGGAATTCGATCTGATCGGCCGGAACGCGGTCCCCGCTGGTCTTGTCAAACAGGCAATGGGCCGCCGTCATCACGATATCGGCTGTGATCAGCGAGGCCGTGCAGAAGCCTTGATCCTGGATGTTCAATCGCCCCACGGCTTCCCAGCCTCGATTGTCATCGGCGGTGCGCAGGGTCTTCAATGCCGCGTCCGCCCCCGCCGACGCAACCGCAGAGAACCAAAGAGCAAGGGCGGCGGCAACAAGCCGAACGGTGCGGAGCATGGCGGGGATCCCATTGGTGATGTGGTAGCAATCTGCCCGCCAAACCAGGCGTCCTCGCGACCGGATTGTCGCCGGTTCGGGGTTCTTTCGGGACCATTCCGGCCGATTGTGTCAGCGGTCGGGCTGAACGAACCGCATCGTGCCCGTCTTGTGATCGCCAGGCCGGACCATTTTGGCGCCAGGGGTCAGTTGCGGAACACGGGCGAATTCGGCCACCAATCGGTCGAGCCCGGGTTCGACGGTAGCCGCCAAGGCCACGCGGCGCCCCTCATACTCGGTCATCGCCGACACGATCGACGTGATCGACAGGGCATCGCCGTCACTACGAAAGACCGGCGCCCCGGAGGCGCCGAAATCCACGTCGCAGGTCAGAACAAGAATGTCGGGCCCACGGGTCAAGACCGAGCAGCCTTCTTGGCGCATGGGCGCTTCTTCCCGAAGGCGCGCATAGCTGATCAAATCGACTGGATCGCCTTCGTCCAGATGCCCCGCGACCGGTAGCGGGCGCACCACTTGCATGTTCAAAGGGCGGTCAAGTTCGAGCAAGGCCAGATCGGTCGCCACGGCCTGGGGCGTGGGAACGCCCGTATGATGATAATCTGGATGTATGACGACCCGCCGCACATGCCGCCGCGCTTGCTCGGCGCCCTCGCGCAGACCGGCCCGAAAAATCAAACCGTCGATGTCGATGGGGGCCGTCGTGTCATCTTCAAAGAGGCAATGGGCCGCCGTCAGGATCAGGCTGGGTCCGACCACGGTTGCCGTGCAGAAGCCCAGATCGCCGATATCCAGGCGGCCCACGGCAAAGATCGGATCGGGCGCAGGCCTTACCGATGCGCGCATGGCCGTCTCGGTCGACTTCGAGATGGCCTGACCTGCCATGGCCGTCTGCATACACAGCAGCGACGTGATCAACACGCAGAGGGACGGTAGGGAGTGGCGGCGGCGCATGCTAGGCTTCCGGTTAACATCACGAAGCTGGCAGCCAGATGCGGCAGAAATTCAGCGCAAAATGGGCACGTCCGGGGCACGGTTCATATCGTGGCCCGCGATGGCGGGTGGGACCGGCCCGCCAGTTGCCCAATCCAGCAGTTCGACGGTGTGGACGACGGGAACGTTTGCCGCGCTGCCGATCTGGATCATGCAGCCGATGTTGCCGGCGGCGATGATGTCGGGCTGGCGCTCCATCAGGGTGGCGACCTTGCGGTCTTTGAGTTGGGCGCTGATCTCGGGCTGCATCAGGTTGTAGGTGCCCGCACTGCCGCAGCAGAGATGGGCGTCGCGGGGTTCCAAGATCTTGAGGCCAGCGCGTTTCAGCAGGGTTTTGGGCGTGTCCTTGATTTGCTGGCCATGCTGGAGCGAGCAGGCGGCGTGGTAGGCCACATGCATCGGCGTGCCGTCGTCGCGCGCGGGCGTGGCAGTGATGTGGTCCTTGGTCAGAAGTTGGTCGAGAACTTCGGAGACGTCCTTGGCGAGACCCGCGACCTTGGCGGCTTTCTCGGCCAGGGGCTCGTTGCGGAACATGTGACCGTAATCTTTGACGGTCGTGCCGCAGCCTGAGGTGTTGATGACGATGGCATCCAGGCCGTCGCCCTCGGCTTCTTTGCACCAGGCTTCGATGTTGCGGGCGGCGAAGGCGTGGGAGCTTTCGGTCTTGCCCATATGGTGGGTCAGCGCGCCGCAGCAGCCAGCGCCCTCGGCCACCACAACTTCCGCGCCCAAGCGGGTGAGCAGACGGATGGTCGCGTCGTTGATATCGGTGTTCAGTGCCTTCTGGGCGCAGCCGGTCATCAGGGCGACGCGCATCTTTTTGTTGGGCACGGCGAAGGTCTGCGGGTCGTCGTTGCGGCTGACGGGCGGGATGGTCTTGGGCGCCATCTGCAGCATGGCCTTGAGCCGCGCATCGGGCATCAGGAAGGCGAACGGTTTGCCGATCTTGGCGCCCAGCAGGGCCAGGCGGAAGCGCGTTGGGTGGGGCAGGATTTGCGCCAGAGTCCAACGCAGAAGGCGGTCGAAAAGGGGGCGTTTGTAGGTGTTCTCGATATGCTCCCGCGCGTGGTCGACCAGATGCATGTAATGGACGCCCGAGGGGCAGGTCGTCATGCAGGCCAGGCAGCTGAGGCAGCGGTCGATGTGCTTGACCGTCTTGGCATCGGCCGGGCGGTCGTTTTCCAGCATGTCCTTGATGAGGTAGATGCGTCCCCTTGGGCTATCGAGCTCGTCGCCCAGCACTTGGTAGGTGGGGCATGTGGCCGTGCAGAAGCCGCAATGGACGCAGGAGCGCAGGATCTCGTTGGAGCGAGCGATTGCCGGGTCGCGGAGTTGGTTGGGCGTGAAGGTGGTCTGCATCAGATGAGTCCGGTCAGGGTATAGAAGGCCACGGTGACCGCGGCCACGAGCGCGCCGGCAGTGGCGGCGCGCGGGCCCTCGCCCGTGGCAGGGCGGAAGCGCCGGAAGGCGATGGCGATAACGGCACCAACCGCTAGGCCCGCCAGGGGCAAGAGGCCCAGAAGGACCGGGAACAGCGCCTCGCCCTGGGGCACAAAGCGCTGGATCAGGGCAAGCACGACGATGAAGCCGATCACCCCGGCCGCCAGGGCGTAGTAGACGGCGTTGCCCGTCCAATTGACGACATAGGCGGCGATGACAGCCGGCGCGACCATGATCAGGCCGATCAGGATCTGCGTCATGTGGCCCCCTGGAACAGGCCGCGCGGGTCGAACCTGTCCTTGATTCCGCCCGTCAGGGTGGCGAGGGCTGGGGCTTCGGGCGGCAGGGCGCCTGGGGCGGGGCCGGTCACGCGGGTGGCGTGGGCGCCGAGGTCGCCCAGGCGGTCGCGGAGGTCGGTGCCTGTGGGGACGCGCAGCCAGACGAGACCCCCGCCCCAATCGAGCAGGACCGCGTCGGCCTGGGCGCGGTCCACCGCGTCGGCGGCTCTGGAGGCCCGGACATGGACGCGCCAAATATCGCCCTCGCCCGCCACGGCCTTGGCATCGCGGATATCGCGCCAACGCACGGCGGAGGTTTCTGGGTCGAGTGCGGTTGTCGAGCCGAAGGAGGCGAGCACGTTCGTCAACTCGCCGCTGCGATAGGCCACGGAACCTTCCAGCCCTTCCAAGCGGCAGAGCGTGGCGTCTTGGGCCGGGTCATGGGCCACGGCGGAGACCTCGAACGGTGACGACAAAGCCGCCGCCATGGCCCGCACGGCATCGGCCACGGACAGGCCGTCCAGCCGCAAGGTGGCTTGGGTCGCGGCGGCGGGGAGGACCTTGAACGAGACCTCGGTCAGCACGCCCAGGGACCCGCGCGAGCCCGCCGACAGCTTGACCAGATCGTAGCCGGTGACGTTCTTCATCACCCGGCCGCCATTCTTCACGATTGTCCCCTCACCATCCACGAAGCGCACACCGATCAGCGAATCCCGGCAGGCCCCAGCCTGCACCCGGCGGGGCCCCGAGACGTTCATGGCCACCGCGCCGCCGATGGTCGGCTCGCCCGTGGTCCCCAGAAGCACCCGATGGTCCATGGGCTCGAACGGCAAGCGCTGGCCTTCGGCAGCCAGCGCGGCCTCGACCTCGGCGATCGGTGTTCCAGACCGCGCCACTAGGGTCAGCGCGCCAGGTTCATAGAGCGTGATGCCCGTCAGACCGGTCGTCGTCAGCGGCTCCCCATCCGACGGCATGTGCCTTGTCCCGCCGCCGCGCACCGATAGCGGTCCGTTTGCGCCGCGCACGATCTCAGCCAGCTGCTCCTCGGTCTCGGGTCTCAGCACTGGTCTTTTTCCTTTCAAAGTATCCCCGCTGGAGGCCCCGATTATTCGTCCGAACAATCGGATCTCAGCCGCGGCGATCCGCCGTGATGTCGAGCGGGAAGACCTTTGCCGGGTTCAGCAACCATTTCGGGTCGAACACGTCTTTTAGGCGCATCTGCGCCTCCATATCCGGCCCAGTGAATTGGTGGTCCATAAGGTCGCGCTTCTCGATTCCCACACCATGTTCGCCCGTCAGGCAGCCGCCCACCTCGACGCATAGTTTCAGGATCTCGGCGCCCATGGCTTCGCACTTTTCCAGATCGCCGGGCTTGTTGGCGTCGAACAGGATCAGCGGGTGCATGTTGCCATCGCCCGCGTGGAAGACGTTGCCGACGTCCAGGCCGTATTCCTTGGACAAATCCTGGATGCCCTTCAGAACGCGGGGCAATTCGCTGACCGGGATGGTCCCGTCCAGGCACATGTAATCGTTGATCTGGCCCATGGCGCCGAAGGCCGATTTGCGACCGAGCCAGATGGCCCTGCTCTCAGCTTCCGAGGTGGAGCGGCGCAGTTCGACCGGGTCGTGTTTGCGGGCGATGTCTTCGATGAGGGCGAGTTGCTCCTCAATCTCGTCCTCGCTCCCCTCCACTTCGACGATCAGCAGGGCTTCGACATCGGGGTAGCCGGCATGGGCGAAGGCCTCGGTCGCGCGGATCACGGGGCGGTCCATGAATTCGATGGCCACGGGCAGGACGCCCGCTTTGATGATGTCGGCGACGCAGGCGCCCGCGACCTCGTTGCTGTCGAACGCCATCAGGACGGGCCGCGCGCCTTCGGGTTTGGGCAGGATGCGCAGGGTCGCCTCGGTTACCACGCCGAGCTGACCTTCGGAGCCGCAGATGACGCCCAAGAGGTCGAGCCCTGCGCTGTCCATATGGCCGCCGCCGATCTCGACGATCGTGCCATCCATCTGGACCATCGTGACGCCCAGCAGATTGTTGGTGGTAACGCCGTATTTCAGGCAATGGGCGCCGCCGGAATTCATGGCGATATTGCCGGCGATGGCGCAGGCCAATTGGCTGGACGGGTCGGGAGCGTAGAAGAAGCCGTCATGTTCGACGTGGCCCGTGACCGAGAGGTTGGTGCGACCTGTCTGCACGCGGATGATGCGGTCGTCGTAGTCGACCTCCAGCACGTCGTTCAACCGCGCCACACCGAGGATAACGCTGTCGGCGGTGGGCAGCGCCCCACCCGCCAGTGAGGTGCCCGAACCCCGGGGGACGACGGGAACATCCATGGCATGGCAGATCTTGAGGACGTCGGACACTTCTCGCGTGGTCCGGGGCAGGACGGCGGCGAGAGGTGGGCATTTGTAAGCCGTCAGGGCGTCGCATTCATAGGCTTTGGTCCCGGCCTCTTCATGGATCACCGCGTCGGTCGGCAGCACCTCAAGCAGGCGTGCGACGAGCTTGTCCTTCTTGGCGAGGGCGAAGGGGTCGACCTTGGGCATTTCCATAGCGGTGTCCTCCCGGCAGCATGGATTGGTAAAATCATATTACCAATTTCGCCATCTGGCAATCGGGAGATGCTGCGGCGGATGGACCGGAATTGACGGCGGGGGTCCGGCAAGGCAGGGGGCAGCATGGATTGGGTCAAGATCATCCACTTGCTGTCCGTGATGGGCTGGGTCACGTCGGTCTTCGCGGTGCCGCGCGCGTTGATCTATTGGCGGCGGGAATGGGACGCGACGGGAACCTTCGGGCCCACGGGGGATCTGACGGTGCGGCTCTACCGGTTCTCGGCCGGGTTGGCGGTGATCGCCATCGGGACGGGGTTGTGGCTGGGTTGGTCGTGGGGATGGCCCGCCTGGGTGCATGCGAAGATCGGTTTGGTGGCGCTGCTGGCGGGGCATTATGTCTGGACGGGCAAGCAAGTCTTGGCGGCGCGGCGCGGTGACTTCGCCCATTCGGATCGCTGGCTCCGCGTCTTCAACGAGATAAGCGTGCTGGGCGTACTGGCGATCCTGTGGATCGTCGTGGTGAAACCGTTCTGATCACGGGCATGTGGGTTGCGATCGGACGCCGATCGCGGTCCTTTTCCGTCATGCGATATGTTCTGCCCTTCCTGCTGCTGACCGCCCCTGCCCTGGCCGGAGAGGCCGTCGTCGAAGCCGTGGAGGCAAGCCAGAGCGGCGATAACTGGCGCTTCGACGTGACCGTGCGCCACGCGGATACGGGGTGGGAGCATTACGCCGATGGCTGGGAAGTGCTGGGCCCCGACGGTGCGCGGCTCGGCTATCGCGAGTTGCTGCATCCGCATGTGACCGAGCAGCCGTTCACGCGGTCTTTGTCGGGGGTTGCGATCCCCGAGGGTGCGGAGACGGTCACGGTACGGGCCCATGATAATGTGGATGGGTGGGGGCCTGCTGTAGATGTGCCGTTGCGGTAGGCTGGTCGACTCGGTGAACTTGCTTCCGGCATGCCCCAATGGTGGCATCTTGCAGGTCTGCTTTGCGGGACTTTGCTGCCGTTGAACTGCTTCACTCCGATGACCGGTGTAGCCTGATAAAGCAGATGGGGTGGATGGCTCCCACTCCCGGCGTCGCGATGCGCCATAGTGCAGGTGTCATGATCTGCGATTGAGAGGAGCCACCCCATGCACGTTACCACTGTTGGCCT
>JBCDCW010000206.1:0-6742 GCA_039180995.1 Pseudomonadota bacterium | reverse complement strand
GCGAAGCGGTCGGCGTTTACCTCTTCGGCGATGATCATTTATTTCGGAGCGTTGGGTTTTTTGCCCGTAGCCGAGGCGGCGGCGGGGTTGTTCACGGCGCCGATCTTCGTGCTGATCTTTTCGGTGCTGTTCTTCGGACTGTCGGTGGGTCCGGTACGGATCGTGGCCGTTCTGGTGGGGTTCGCCGGGGTGATCGCCGTGCTGGCGCCGGATCCGGCGACGGTGACCTGGCTGACCTTCTTGCCGGTGGCGGCGGGGGCGTTTTATGCGGTGTCGGCCATTGGGACGCGGGAATGGTGCCCGGACGAGACGGCATTGGTGATCTCGCTGGGGGTGTTCACGGCGATGGCTTTGTGGGGGATCGCCGGGATTTCGGTGATCGCGCTGATCGGCGGAGGTGACACGTTCCTCACCCGGGGTTGGGTAACGCCGTCGGGCCAGGTGCTGTTTTGGACGTCGGTGCAGGCGGTGGGCAGCCTGATCGCCGTGGTCCTGCTGACGCGGGGCTATCAATTGGCCGAGGCGTCGAAAGCGTCGGTGTTCGAATATTCGGTCCTGGGATTCTCGGCCCTGTTCGGATGGCTGATCGTCGGGGACTTGTTGTCGCCCCTGGGCTATCTGGGCCTGTTCGCCATCGCCGCATCGGGCACGGTGATCGCGCTGCGGGGGCGGCGGGCCGGGGTGACGCCATGATCGTGTCGCCGGGGCGGGGCTATGTGTTGGCCCATGCGCCGAAGACGGGGGGCACGGCGCTGACCCTGGCGCTGGAGGCGCGGGCGCGGGCGGATGACATCCTGATCGGAGACACGCCTAAGGCAATCAGGCGGCGTCGGCGATTGGTGGGCCTCCAGACGGCGGGACGGCTTTGGAAGCATTCGACGTTGCGGGACATTCGCGGGCTGGTGCCGGACGTGGTGCTGGACGGGCTGCGGCCGGTAATGCTGGTCCGCAATCCCTGGGATCGGATGGTGAGCTATTACCATTGGTTGCGGGCGCAGAGCTTCGATCATCCGGCGGTCGCAGCCGCGAAGGCGCTGCCGTTCGATGAGTTCCTGATGGATGGCGGGATGGGCGATAGCTTTCGGCGCAACCCGTATGCGACCTATGTGGCGGGCGGGCGGGATCCGTTGTTTTTGCGGCTGGAACGGTTGGAGGACGATCTACCGGCCTTCGAGGAACTGCTAGGCTTTTGCGTTGAGATGCCCCGGGCGAATGTGTCGGACCGCGACCCGGACTGGCGCAGCTACTACGATTCGCGTAGTCAGGCACGGGTCGCGGAGATCTGCGCCGAGGACATTTCGGCGTTTTCCTACCGGTTCGATCCATGACTTCCGGCGCTTGGCCGCCGATCCAGCCCCTTGGTTCCACGCCCCGCCGACGCCGGGGTAGGAGTACGGCAAGGCTTCGCTGGGGGGTAATGTGAGGGTATCCATGTCAGCGACCACGATTTTTTCTCGCGCCGCCTTTCCCACCGGCCCCGCTGAAGTGGGCACGGCCATCCGTGCGCCGCATCCGCGTTTCTTACCGGGGACGCGGGTCGCAACGCCGTCGGGCCCACAGGCTATCGAGACTTTGTCGAACGGGGACATGCTGGCCACGCGGGACGGAGCGATGCCCATCGTCCGCATCGGGTTCGACACGACGGCCCGGGCCGACGCTGCGCTACACCGCGAGATGTGGCCGATCCGGGTACCGGTCGGATCGTTGGGAAACCCGGCGCCGTTGCGGCTGCGCGCGGATCAACGGGTCGTTCTGGAAGGCGAACAGGTGCTGGAGGCGTGCAATGTCGCGCGCGTTTCGGTCGCCGTAGGCGATCTGCTGGGCCTGCGCGGCTTGATGAGCGAACGGCCCCTATCGGACCTACGGTGGTTCGGGTTGAGCTTAGGCGGCCCGGCCTTGATCCGGGTCGAGGGCGCCCTGTGCGAGATCGACGACGGCGCGGCAGCCGTGGCCGCGCGCGACTGCGTGCGGGCGGCCTTTGCGGCCATGCACGCGGCGGGGCAGCCGCCTTTGGCGGTATTCTGACGCGGTCTTAGCCGTGAAGGCGGTGGCGGACATTGTCCGGTAGCACCTTGGACGCAGTTGTTACGGTCGACTGAGGCAGGATGCCTTTGTCGGCGCCGGGAAGGCGAGCGGGGCCGCTTCGTCGCGTTTCCTGACCGCGCGACAATTGCCGATGTGACCCATCAGAGCTCTCAGGTGGTTCCGCACGTCGCACCACCGGATCTTAGGTCGGCGGATGTCGTGGCGGCCCGTTGAGAGGAATTCGGCTTGCGGGACGGCTTCTTGGACCATGGAACCCCGAATATACCGTCTCCGGTGACTTGCTCCAGCGTCGATGCAGGGTCGCGCTGTCGAGATAGGGGACCGGCGGGTCGAGCGGCAGGCCGCAGAGGCCAGGGTGAGGCCCAGCTTTTGGAGCAGGAGTTTGCTGGAATAGCCAAGAGGACCGGATCAAAGTCTAGGCTTCAGCATGTGTGGGCTGCAGCAGTTTTCGGCTGGGCGACGACAGGGCATCGGTGAGGTACGGCATGTCGGTGCGTTAGAACCGGAATTTCCCGCGTTTTTCGACTTTTGCAGGGCCGGGCTTGCGCAAGATTCTGAGGTGTTCGGAAACCGAGGCGGCCGTCATGTCGATCTGTTTGACCAGGTCGCCTGCCGTCTGCGGGCTGGCCCGGCAGAAGATAAGCAGGCGACGACGTTCGGCATGGGCGAGGGCACGGAGGAGTTCGCCGCTGTGGACTGGTGTCAAATCTGGATCAACGTGACGACGTTTCCGGAGAGGTCGGCGATCTGAGCCGTTTTGACCCAGCCATTGTCGGTCGTCGGCAGAGTGATGGCGCCGCCTGCGGCCTCGGCTTTAGCCAGCGCGGCCGAAAGGTCGGTGACGGCGATGTCCAAGGTCAGGCTGGCTTGCTCGGCTTCAACAAGGGCACCATTTGGGCCGTGGCTCGGGGTTTCCATAATGGCGTAGCCTGGGCCGCGCAGGGTGACGGGCCAGCCGAGAACCGTTTCGTAGACGGTGATCAGGGCCGAGGCGTTGGTCTCGGCGATGTCGAAATGGGCCGCGGTGCCGTGGTTGTGGGCGGACATGCAGTTCGCCGATCCCATCATTTAGGAATTACCTCAAATGTGCGATCGTATCCCGGCAACGCTGTTGGCCTCGGATCAGCGGATTTTCCAGACCTCTTCGGTGGACCGGCCGCGTTTGGTCTGCATCACGAGGGTGTCGCCGCGGATGTAGAGGAGTTTGCAATCCCGCTCGACCTCCAGCCCGTTGATGGCCGTGCGGTGGCAAAGCGCATCTTGGTCCCACACCCAGCCGCCGGTCAGGCGCAAACGGTCTCGCTGCCCGCCCAGGCCGCCATTGCCACCGAAGACGAGCGTGCCGCCGAAATCATCCACCAAAGTGCGGTCCGTGACGAATTCGCGGAACGCCCATTCCGAGCGGATTCGGGTGAAGTCGAGCGCATAGGTCGGACGACCGCCAGCGATGACGGCAAGGCCCGAGGCGATGAAGGTTCGGCGCAGCATGTCCTGTTTCCCGGTTTTGGGGCGATTGGCGACATGCTGCGCGGTGATTGGGGCCGGTTCGTGGAAAGACCGGGACAGATGGGAGAAACAAAAAGGCAGCGCCGGTGCGGCGCTACCTGTAAGCTTTTGTTTGGGCGCCGTTTTGCCGATCAGGCTGCTTGTGCTGCCGCGTTGCCGTAGAAGGACGCCCCATCGGTGGCCATTTTGCGCAACGTCTCCGGCGTGGTGAAGCGGGGGCCGTGGGTTGCGGTGAGGGCGTCGCAGGTTTCCACGGCCCAGTCAGCGCCGACGATGTCGAGCCAGGAGAACGGGCCGCCGGACCAGGGCGCGAAGCCCCAGCCCAGGATGGCGCCAACATCGCCTTCGCGGATATCCAGGAGGACGTTTTCCTCGAGCGCGCGGACGGCTTCCAGGACTTGCGCAAACAGCAAACGGTTCTGGACCTCGTGCAGGTCGGGCTGATCTGTCGCCATGGGGTATTTGGCGGTGATGCCGTCCCACAGACCCTGGCGCTTGCCCTTGTCGTCATAGGCATAGAAGCCCGCCTTCGACTTGCGGCCCAGATGGCCTTCGCCCTCCATCCAGAACAGCACCTCGTCGGTGGTGTCGTCGTAGTCCGCGCCCATGGCGGCCTTCGTGGCCTTGGCAATTTTGACGCCGAGGTCGATGGAGGTCTCGTCGGTCAGTTGCAGCGGCCCCAGCGGCATGCCCAGCAACTTGGCCCCGTTCTCGATCAGGTTGGGATTCACGCCTTCCTTCACCATGCGAATCCCCTCGTTGATATACGGGATGATGCAGCGGTTGGCGTAGAAGAAGCGTTCGTCGTTGACGACGATGGGGGTTTTCTTGATCTGCCGCACGAAGTCGAGCGCCTTGGCCACGGCGCGGTCGCCCGTTTCCCGGCCCTTGATGATCTCGACCAGCAGCATCTTGTCCACCGGCGAGAAGAAGTGGATGCCGATGAATTGGTCGGGGCGGGCGCTGGCCTTGGCGAGTTCCGTAATCGGTAGGGTCGACGTGTTGGTGGCGAAGATGGCATCGTCGCCGATGATGGCCTCGACTTTCTTGGTCATCTCGGCCTTGACGCCGACGTCCTCGAAGACGGCCTCGACGATTAGGTCGCAATCCTTCAGGGCCTCCAGGTCGGTGGTCGCGTTGATGCGGCCCAGGACCTCAATCCTTTTGTCTTCGGTGACTTTCTTGCGACTGATGCCCTTGTCCAAGATTCCTTCGGAGTAGGCCTTGCCTTTGTCGGCGGCCTCTTGCGCTTGGTCGATCAGGACGACCTCGATCCCCGCATTGGCCGAGACATAGGCGATGCCCGCCCCCATCATGCCCGCGCCGAGGATGCCGACTTTTTGGACCCTTTGGTCGGGCGCGTCAGGGCGGTTGGCGCCTTTTTCCAAGGCTTCTTTGTTGATGAAGATCGAGCGGATCATCGCCTCTGAGGACGGGTTCATGAGTACGTGCGTAAACCAGCGCGCCTCGATCTTGACGGCCGTGTCGAAGGGGACAAGGGCGCCTTCGTAAACCGCTGACAACAATGCCTTGGCCGCCGGGTAGACGCCTTGGGTCTTGCCATTCACCATGGCCGACGCGCCCACGAAGGTCGGGAAGCCCGCCGGGTGGTAGGGTGCGCCGCCGGGCATCTTGTAGCCCTTGGCGTCCCAGGGCTTGACGATGTCCTTATCGGTCGCCTCCAGCACCCAGGTTTTCGCAGCCGCGACGGGGTCATCCACGACCTCGTCGATCAGGCCGGCCGACTTGGCCTTCTTCGGATCGCTCAGCTTGCCTTCCAGCAGGAACGGCGAGGCGGCCATGGCGCCCATCTTGCGTGCCAGCCGGGTGGTGCCGCCCATGCCCGGGAAGATGCCCACCATGATCTCGGGCAGGCCAATCTTGGCCTTCGGGTTGTCGGCGGCGAAGATGCGATGGCAAGCCAGCGGGATCTCGAAGCCGATGCCGAGCGCGGTGCCGGGCAGGGCGGCGGCAATGGGCTTGCCGCCGGTGAGCTTCTTCGGGTCCATTCCCGCCCGCTCGATCTTCCGCAGGATGCCGTGGCAGCGCATCAGCCCGTCCATCAGGCCCTTGGCTGGGTCCTCGCCGGCGGACGCCTTCATCTTAGCGATAACGTTGAGGTCCATGCCGCCGGCGAAGCTGTCGGGCTTTCCGCTCGTGATGACGATGCCCTTCACGGCCTCGTCGGCCAGGGCGTCGTCCACGCAGGCCTCCAGATCGTCCCAGCCTTCCAGGCTCAGCACGTTCATGGATTTGCCCTTCACGTCCCAGGTGATGGTGGCGACGCCGTCGGCGTCTTTGGTCATGGTGAAGTCGGTCATCTCGGTCTCTCCGGATCGGAAGAAGGAAGGTCAGCCGGTGCGCTTGGTGTCGGCGGGCTTGGCGGGGCCGGTGGCGAGCATGTTCACCACCGTGTTGCGGATCGCGACGCTGATCCCGGCGCCCAGCCAGAGGTCGCCCTTGCGCACGAGCGTCATGGTGCTGGGATAGGGCGGGATCACGTAGGTCCCGCCCTTCAAAAGGAAGACATGGTGCGTGCCCTCGATCCGCCGCTCGCCCTCGCCGACGAAAGCGGCGGTGTCGGCGAGGCGGTGATAGGCGGTCGCGCCATGTCCATCCATCATCGCGCGGAAGGCGCGGGCGGCGGACTTGAGCTGCTCGGGGCCCGTCACGATCCGTACGTCGTCCAGGGTTCGCATCTCGTGCGGGTAGTGCATGGCCGCTGCGGCGGCATCCACGTCGCCATCCCAGACCGCGCGCGAGACGCGGTCGAGATGGTCTTGGTAGATGGCCTTGGCGTCCACGGCTCAGACTCGCTCGATGATCGTGGCCGCCCCCATGCCGGAGGCGACGCAGAGCGTCGCGAGGCCTGTGCCCTGGCCCGTCCGCTCCATCTCGTCGAGCAGCGTGCCGATGATGATCGCCCCCGACGCGCCCAGCGGGTGACCCATCGCAATGGCGCCGCCATTCACGTTGAGTTTGGAATGATCCACGTCGAAGGCCTGCATGAAGCGCAGCACGACCGAAGAAAACGCCTCATTCACCTCGAAGAGGTCGATGTCGGAGATCGACATGCCGCTGTCCTCGAGGATCTTTGCGGTCGCCGGGACGGGGCCTGTCAGCATGATGGTCGGATCGGTGCCGATCTTGGCGGTGGCGCGGATGACAGCGCGAGGCGTGAGCCCCCATT
>JBCDCW010000205.1:0-6777 GCA_039180995.1 Pseudomonadota bacterium | reverse complement strand
TTCCTGTTGTCCGAAATCAGCCGGGCTTTCCAGATCGGGTTTCTGGTCTTCATGCCGTTTCTCATCATCGACATGGTCGCGGCGGCCGTTCTGATGTCCATGGGCATGATGATGGTGCCACCCGCCATCGTCTCGCTTCCCTTCAAGCTGGCCTTCTTCGTCGTGGTCGACGGCTGGACCTTGGTGACAGGCGCCCTGGTCCGTTCCTATCTCTGAAAGGATTCTAATGTTCTCCCGCCGCAAGCAGGCAGACGCTGCCGAACCCATGCCAAAACCCGAGACGACACCGGCTGCTGCGGGATCGGATGCGCGCGGGCAGGCGCGCGCGCTTCTCTCCATGCTCGAATCGGGTTCGGGGTCACCGGATCAGTCGATCCCGCCGGATCGCCTGCGGGATCTGGCGCGGGATCTCATCGCTAAGGTCGAAGCCCGCGAAACGCCGCAACCGGCACCGCAGGGTGCCGAGCCACCCCCCAGTCGCCCGTCGCTGTTCCGCAACGCCACGCCCTTTGCCACCGCGACGGTCGCGCCCCCTCGGCCGGTGGCGCCACCCCAGCAGCCCAGCGTGAGTCCTCAATCGGACGAATTGCCCGCCCCCATCTCCGCCCAAGATGCGATGGAAACCCAACGGCTTGCCCCTTCACTCGCCAGGCCCCGCTGGGCCAAGAACCGAGCGGCTGTCGAGGCGCTTCTGAAATCGGCATTTCGGCCGGAGGAGGCTGACGCCGAACATCCCGCGATTCTCGCGCTCGACCTCGCGGGCCGACCGCCACGCGAACAGGCCGAACGATTGCGCAAGGTGCCAGCCGGGCGTATCCGCGCCACCCATCGGCATCTTATCGAACTGGAGCGTGGGCAAACCTGACGCGCGGTGTCAGCCTGGCACGCGCGCCCCGAAGATCGCCGAACCGACACGAATATGGGTCGCGCCGAAGGCGATCGCCTGTTCGTAATCGGCCGACATGCCCATCGACAGGCCGCTGAGCCCGTTCCGAGCCGCGATCTTGGCAAGAAGCGCGAAGTGCAACGCCGGTGTCTCCTGGATGGGCGGGATGCACATCAGGCCCACCACCGGCAACTCCATGCCTCTCATATCTTCGATCAACCGATCGGCATCGGCGGGGCGCACGCCCGCCTTCTGCGCTTCTTCGCCAGTATTGATCTGAACGAACACCTTCGGACATTGCCCCAGTTCTTGTGCCGTATCGGCCAGACGCCGCGCCAATTTGGGCCGGTCCACCGAGTGGATCACATCGAACAACTCCATCGCAGGGCGTACCTTGTTCGATTGTAGCGGCCCCAGCAGATGCAACTCGACCCCTTCATAGGCGTCGCGCCACATCGGCCACTTGGTCTGCGCTTCTTGAACCCGGTTTTCGCCGAAGATCCGATGGCCTGCGTCCAGCACAGCCGTCACTCTGTCCGGTGGCTGCACCTTCGAGACCGCGATCAGCGACACGTCGTCGGGCCTGCGCCCGGCCTGAATGCAGGCGGCCTCGATCCGGGGCGTGACATCGAGCAATGACATGGACGGCCTCCGTGCAGGGTCTTCGCCTCATGCCAAAACGAAAAGAGCGGGCGCAAGGCCCGCTCTTCCCATAATTGGTGATCCGGTTGGGATCAGAAGTTCATCCGAACACCCAGCGAGAACGACTCGATGTCGTCACCGGCGCGGGTATCGCTGTCACCGTAACCGAACTGAACGGCGGCGCCGCCACCCAGATCGTAGCCGGCCGACACACCGAAGCCTTCGGCATCGGTCCCGTCGTCGTAGTCGAACTCACCATAGTTGGCCGACACCGAGATGGCGCCCAGGGTGTAGCCGACGCCGACACCGTAATGGTCGAACGACGTTTCGTCATCCGGACCATCGAGGGTCATGAAGGTACCGCCGAACTGGAAGCCCTGGAAGGCTGAGTTCAGGGTCACACCAAACAGATCATAGTTACCCGTCGCAGTCGGATCCGTGGTGAAAGCCGCGTCAACGCCCGTGAACCCGGTCGTGTCGGTCGGATCGTCGACGTCGGTGAACTGGTAGCCGAAGCCGATGCCGATGTCGAAACCACCGAAGGTACCGTCATACTGCAGACCAATGCCCAGGATGGCATCGTTCCGGGTCAGGCCGTTCGGATCGTCGTCGATTTCCGCCGACAGGGCGATACCGAAGGCACCAGTGGTGAAGTCATAGCGCAGGATCTGACCGTCATACAGACCGTCGAGGCCCGAGTTGCCGTTCCAACCAGCATGCGCCGTCTCGTCTTCGTTGATCGAGCCGTTGCTGAAGCCGACTTCCTGCAATGCCCAGTCGACGGCACCGTCGGTGTCGCCCAGGGTCACGGTGCCGAAGCCGCCGGAGATGAAGACGTCGACGCCTTGGTTCGACGTCTCGTCACCCAGGCTGCCTGCCTCGTCCAGGTCAACGTTGGCACCGAAGGCCAGACCGTTGTCAGTTTCGCCGACCAGCGTGAAGTCGACGTCGACGTCCTGGAAGAACTCGATGTCGCCGCCGGTGCCATCGGACACACCAAGGCCGCCTTCGGAGGATACGACACCAAGCGATGCGTTACCGGTGATGAGGACCTCGGCTTGCGCTGCGGCGCCGAAGGCAACCAGCGCGGTCGAGGCGAAGAGAATCTTTTTCATTAGGTTTCCCTCGTGTTTCAGTCGTCCCAATACGGGAATCGCTATGGGCGTAGTCGTCATTTCCACCATCGGGGTGCCCCCCGCAAGAAAGGCCCCGGCAGCCTCCCAGATTTCGCCCAACCCATGGTGTTTTCCTGCCACAGTGCTGCCTTGCTTGTCTGAGCGGGCCCGAATCGGTCGTTTGTGGTCCTTGTTTTCAAGGCAAGCGACGATGTCCTTGTGACCTCGGCCATGCTTGGGATAATGACGGCGCAGCATCTGTGGGCGCGCGGGAGAACCATATGCCATTGAACACCATGATCCGGGCGGGGGCGCTGCTCGTGCTGATCGGGGCGGTCGCTGGCTGTGGCAACATGTTCGGGACCACTCCGCAGGAACGGGCGGCCCAACAGCAGAACCCACTGACCATCGCGCGGGCCGAACGGGCGGCCGGCGGCTCCACGATCTTCGATCTGTTCAACAATCAGGACGATCCCAACACCACGCTCGAAGTAAATCGCTACCTCTGGTCTGCGTCGCTCGATGTGCTGTCCTTCCTGCCGGTCCAGAACGCCGATCCCTTCTCGGGCGTGATTCAGTTTGGATTCGGCACGCCGCCAGGCGGCGGCCGCGCCTATCAGGCGACGGTTCTCGTACAGGATCCCGCGCTGGATGCCCGCAGCTTGAACGTCAGCCTGCGCACCCGCAACGGGGCCGTTTCGCTCGAAACGCAGCGCGCCATCGAAGACGCGATCCTGACCCGCGCCCGCCAGTTGCGCATCCAAGACAGCCGCCTCTGAAATCCACACGCCGCCGACGGGCCAGCCCCCGGCGGACCCCACGCCGGGACCTTGCATGAGCCCTTACGACTCCGCCCAGATCGAACCCAAATGGCAGGCCCGCTGGGCCGAGGCCGACCTGTTCCGCGCCACCCGCGACGGGCGGCCGAAATACTACGTGCTGGAAATGTTCCCGTATCCGTCGGGCCGGATCCATATTGGCCACGTGCGCAACTATACCATGGGCGACGTTATCGCACGGTACAAATCTTCCTGCGGATTTAGCGTGTTGCATCCCATGGGCTGGGATGCGTTCGGTATGCCCGCCGAGAACGCCGCCATGGCTTCGGGCGGGCACCCCAAGGATTGGACCTACGCGAATATCGACGTGATGCGTGGCCAGATGAAGCCCCTTGGGCTCAGCATCGACTGGTCGCGCGAATTCGCCACGTGCGATCCCGACTATTACGGCCAGCAACAGGCCCTGTTCCTCGACATGCTCGATGCGGGCCTGGTCTACCGCAAACCGGCCATCGTCAACTGGGACCCGGTCGATATGACCGTGCTGGCCAACGAACAGGTCATCGACGGCAAGGGCTGGCGCTCGGGCGCCGAGGTGGAGCGCAAGGAACTGACCCAATGGGCCTTCGCCATCAGCGACATGGCGGAAGAACTGTTGGAAAGCTTGGACAAGCTGGACTCCTGGCCTGACAAGGTCCGCCTGATGCAGGAGAACTGGATCGGCAAATCCCGCGGCTTGGTGATGACGTTCAAGCTGTCCGCGCCCGCCCACGGCCATGACGGGATCGAGGTCTACACCACGCGCCCCGACACCTTGCGCGGCGCGTCCTTCATCGCCGTCGCCCCGGAGCATCCGTTGGCCAAGGCTCTGGCGGAAAACGATAAAGAACTGGCTGCCTTCGCCGCTGACGTGCGCAGAGGCGGTACCACAGAAGAGGCCTTGGAGAAGGCCGAAAAGCGCGGCTACGACACTGGCCTGACGGTCGAAAACCCGCTGGGCGGCACGCTGCCTGTCTGGGTCGCCAACTTCGTGCTCATGGAGTACGGCACCGGCGCCATCTTCGGCTGCCCGGCCCATGACCAGCGCGACCTGGACTTCGCCCGCAAATACGACCTGCCTGTGATCGACACATTCGTGGCGATGGACGACGACACCCCCGTCGCCAACGAGGCATTCGTCCCAACCAAGACCGAAAAGGTCCGCTGGATCGACCAACCGGCGGGCGTCGAGATCGCGACCGGGCAGGAGGCCATCGACGCCACCATCGACTGGGCCGAGGCCCGGCGCATCGGCACCGGCAAAACCCAATACCGCCTGCGCGATTGGGGCCTGTCGCGGCAGCGCTACTGGGGCTGCCCGATCCCGGTCGTCCATTGCGATACCTGCGGCGTTGTCCCTGAAAAGAAAGAAAACCTGCCCGTCAAACTGCCAGACGACGTCACCTTCGACATCCCCGGCAACCCGCTTGACCGGCACCCGACCTGGCGCGACGTCCCCTGCCCGAAATGCGGCAAACCGGCCAAGCGCGAAACCGACACGATGGACACCTTCGTCGACTCGTCCTGGTACTTCGCCCGCTTCACCGCGCCCCATGCGGAGACCCCGACCGATATCGAAGATGCTGCCTACTGGATGAATGTCGACCAATATATCGGCGGCATCGAACACGCGATCCTGCACCTGCTCTACAGCCGCTTCTTCGCCCGCGCGATGCAACAGACCGGCCACCTGCCGCCCGGCACCGAGGAACCGTTCGATGCGCTCTTCACCCAGGGCATGGTCACCCATCCGGCCTATGTGACCAAAGGCGAGAAGGGGCAGCCGGTCTACCATTTTCCGGAGGATGTGGACCTCGGGAAGAAGGCGATCAAGGCCACCGGCGAGACCGTTGAGGTCATTCCTGCGATCAAGATGTCCAAGGCGAAGAAGAATGTCGTCGATCCGATGGATATCATTCGGACTTACGGGGCGGACACTGCCCGTTGGTTTGTCCTGTCCGACAGTCCGCCGGAGCGGGATTTCGAGTGGAGTCCCGAAGGGGCCGAGGCGGTGGCCAAGCACCTGACCCGCGTCTGGCGGCTTGCCACCGACATCGCTCGCGCCGACCGGGCTCCGAACGACCGAGACGCCGATCTGGCCAAAGCGACCGCCCGCGCGATACACGAAGTGACAGAGGGCATCGAAGGCTTCGCCTTCAACAAGGCCGTCGCCAAGCTCTACGAGTTCACCAACATTCTAAACAAATCCGACGCGGGCGCCGACGCCCGTCGCACCGCCATGAAGACCTTGGCCCAGCTCATGTCGCCCATGACCCCTCACCTGGCCGAGGAGATCTGGGAGCTGATGGGCGGCGAGGGCTTCGTCGCCCGCGCGCCCTGGCCAAAAGCCGATCCGTCGCTGCTGGTCGACGATACACTCACCTTGCCGATCCAGTTCAACGGAAAGAAGAAGTCCGAGATCGTGGTCGCGAAGGATATGCCGAAGCCCGATATCGAGGCCGCCGTCCTGGCCGATGCGACCGTCCAGCGCCTGCTGGATGGCAGCCAGCCCAAAAAGCTGATCGTCGTGCCCGGCCGCATCGTCAACGTGGTCGTCTGATGCCGGGTCGCCGCGCCTTTCTCGCGCTGCTGCCCGTGCTGGCGGCCTGCGGGTTCACGCCCGTCTACGGCCCCCAGGGCGACGCCGGCCCCCTGCGCGGCGCGATCCTCGCGGCCGAACCGGACACGGACATCACCTTCGCTTTCGTGCGTCAGATCGAACAGCGCCTGGGCCTGCCGAACCAACCGCGCTTCGGCCTGTCCTACACGATCAGAACCGCCGAGACCGGTCTGGCCATCGACGAATCCAACAACGTCACCCGGCTCAACATCGAAGGCCGTCTGGCCTGGGCATTGACACCGCTCGATGGCGAAGATCCGGTCCTGACCGGCGAGGAAATCGCCTTCACCGCCTACTCGGCCGGCGAATCGCCGCTCGCTGCCCTCGAATCCGAACGCGACGCCCTGCGCCGCCTCGCCATCATCCTCGCAGACGATGTCGTCGCCCGCCTCTTGGCCGAGGCGCCATGAACCTGCGCGGCGCCGCGGCCCTTCGCTTCTTCGCCAAACCCGATGCTGGCACGGCGGGCGCCCTGATCTATGGGGCCGACCCCATGCGCGTCGCTTTGAAGCGCCAGGAGCTCATCGCCAACCTCGCCGGCCCCCAAGCCGATGAGGAGATGCGCCTCACTCGCCTCTCCCCCGCCGACCTCAAGACCGACCCCGCCTCCGTCCTCGACGGCCTCAAAGCCGTCGTCTTCTTTCCCGGCCCCCGGGTGCTCTTCGTCGACGGCATTACCGAGACGCAGAACGCCCC
>JBCDCW010000204.1:0-6813 GCA_039180995.1 Pseudomonadota bacterium | reverse complement strand
TCGCGGCGGAGTAAAATTGGGCGGACTGGCGGCCAAGGACAGCGCCCCTGGGCGTGCCGCCGGGACAGAGCAGCCAAGCCAACTGTCAGCGATGCAGAACAACCTCCCTCTTATTGCAATGCGGTCGCACCGCCAGCCCGATCCCTCATCGTTGCGCGGAGTGGGTCCAGCCAGGTATGGTGTTCCCCTCAGCCCGCATCCCGAACCATTACGGCAGAAATGCGCATGTTAAGGCACAGATCTTCCTGCCCCGATCCTCTTCCAGTCCCACATCGGACCAATCGAAGAAGACATGTCAGAATCGTCATGACCAGACCCACAGGCACCAACCAAAGCCAGGTCCTTAAGATGCTCTCCCGCGATGACGAGCCGCTGCGCGTCATCGCGCACGATCCGTGGAAGCTGTCCGATCGCCTGGCGCGGCACATCGACGTGGCCGGGGGATCCCACGCTTGCAAGCCTTTCGTGGATCGCGCCTTCGAGGAGACGGATACCGTGTTCTGGCCCCCTCCAGGTGACATGATCGCCGAGAGCCGCAAGGCCCCCTAGGCCGACTTTGCGCGCGCGGCCTGTGCGGCCATCAAGCGGCTTGGCGTGGGCCATGTGGTCGTCATCTTGGCCCTCGGGCGGGGTCGGGACTGTGCGGCGAGACAGGCGGCCGCCACGACCCGGGCGGACGACATCTTGCCGGGACCGGGGCATCCTGCCGCACGCGCCTGCGCTTTTCTGATGGAGAACATGGTGCGCCAGTCCGGTCCCGTCCGGGGCCAAGGCGCTTACTGCTGGCCGTCTCTCGGCGACTCGGTGCTTTCGTCTGTGGCGACACGCGACGGGCGACCAGCGCCGCCGATCTGCTGTTGAACCGCGACGGGGGCAACGGGAACGGCCTACTGCTCTTGGGGCTCGAAGACCTCACCCTCGACCACATGGCACGGACCATGTCAGAGGTATTGGACCGGTCGATCGCCTTCCAACAGATCGGGATGATCGAAATACTCAAGACCAAGAATGACGGCTTGGTCCACATCGTCGCTTACAAAGATGCCGCCGAAACCGCGTCATGCACGTTCGTCTGGCCAGATTGCCCAGCTTCAACGCTTCGCCGAAGCGGGGCATTGTCATGAGCAGCCCTTAGAGGGCGGCCAATGAAACGTTCGGTAGAACATGCACGAAGGGACCTTCGATGACGATAAACCGATTTCCATACGAGGGCCTGGGGCGGTGCGAGGCCGTCGTCTCGGACGGCATCGTCTACGCCGTGGCGACCGATCCTGCGACGGCCGACGGGGTCGTGCCGCAAGCGAGGAACGCATTGGCCGAACTGACCCGCATCTTGGAAGCCGCCGGGAGCGGCAAAGCAGGGCTCTTGCAGGTAACGGTCTATCTTGCCGACGTTCTCGACAAGGTGGCGATCGATCCGGTCTGGATTGGATGGGTCGGCCCTGTGGAGAACTGGCCCCAGCGGGCCTGCCTTGGCGTCGGACTGGACGAGGGATGCCTGATCGAGATCGTTGCGACCGCGAAGGTTCTTTGAGGCATAGCCCCGCGTGACGCTTCGAGCTATCGAAGATCTCTCTGAAAATTGGGCCATCGGCCTTCTCTTCGGGTCCGGCGCCGCCCGTCGTTTCCTCCATCATGCCGCTGGCGAACCGTGATAGGCTGAGACGAAGCAGCAGGCTTGCCGATGGTGGAGGCCGGACGATGCGGAGATGGTGGATGAAGCGCCGGCCGGTCACCAAACACTTGCACGTCATGGTCGTTGCTCTCGCATCGGGGGGCCTGATCATCACCGCGACCGGGTCGGCCCTGGCTTGGGAGTGGGATCTGCCGTCCTTCGTCTCGCCGCCGCCCGTTCCCACCGACAACCCCATGTCGGCCTCAAAGGTCGAACTTGGACGTCGGCTTTTCTACGATGCAAGATTGTCGCGAGATGGGACGATGGCCTGCTCTTCCTGCCATCGCCAGGAATATGCTTTCGCTGAAGGCCGGTCGATCGCCATCGGGATCGACGGAGATCCTCTCCCGCGGAATACGCAGCCCCTCGCCAACGTCGCATACCTACCGGTCCTGACATGGGCGAACCCGCATCTGGACAGCCTTGAGGTCCAGGCCCTCGTTCCGCTCTTCGGCTTGCGCCCTGCCGAGATGGGCGGCGGTGGCCATGAAGAAGACATATTCGACCGCCTAATGCGGGATCCCTACTATCGGAAGACCTTTGCCGAGGTCTTCCCAAGCCGACCCGAAGCGGATCGGCTTACGATTTCAAGTGCTTTGGCCGCCTTTCAACGAAGCCTGACATCCTTCGACAGTCCCTATGACCGATACCGCCATGGCGGCGAGCCGGACGCCATCACTGACGTAGCAAAGCGGGGTGAGCGGCTCTTCTTCGACGTTCGCCTCGTCTGCTTCCAATGCCAAAGCGGCGCCTTGATGACCGACAGCATGCAGATGGAAGGGTCTCGCTGGGCCGAGGTGCATTTCCACGATACGAGCGTCCGGGGGCCAGGCGCGGGCGGGCCGCTCGGTCTGGCGGCGCATACGGGCAGGGCCCAGGACGCGCGACGCTTTCGGACGCCGACTCTCCGGAACGTCGCTGTTACGGCGCCCTATATGCACGATGGTTCGATGCATGACTTGGAAGAGGTCGTCCGGCATTACGCCGCCGGGCGCCAATTCGCCCAGGCGGGGCCGAGCGGTATCGGACCCGGTTTCGAGATCACCGAACAGGAAGTCCAAGACCTCGTCGCCTTTCTCGAAAGCCTAACCGACGAGACGTTCTTGATCGATCCCCGCCACGCCAATCCTTGGCCGAAAGGGGATCCCGTGAGGGAGGGGCAGAAGTAGGATCGAGGGGTCTCGGGCGCGCCAAGCCAACCAGCCGCGTGCGCCTGACGGGATGCGACGGCATGAGCTCCGTGGCGCCGTCGGATATCCATCACGTCGCGCAACCGCATGGTCTCGCGAATGGCGTGATCGGTTCCGCGAGGGTCGGTTGGGGCCAAGTCACCCGATGAGGTCCATCGAGAGCGGCGTCATCGGTCGTGCCAGCCTGCAGCTCCACGGGACGACCCCGTGGAACCCTAATTCTGTTTCAACAGGGTCGCCCTGGCTTCCCGAAACATGGCCTATGGTCGATCTGGAACTATCCAGCAGGTCCCGCAGCGATACCGCAGGTCATCGAAGTCGCCGTTCGCAACGGTCGCAATATTGGTCGAAGTAGGCTCGAACCGACCATCGCCGTCAGAACGGAGCAAGCCAGACATCCCCTGCCTTGCAGCTCCGCCGTCGCTGCGTTTGATGTCATCCGTGACGGTGACATCGGGGGCGAAGGTTATGGCGAAGAAAGTCGCGCTGGTGACGGGGGCGGCGCGAGGGATTGGGTTGGCGTCGATAGGCTTGCTGATCGCCCGCGGGTGGCGGGTGACCATGGTGGATCGGGATGGGGCGGAACTGGGGGCTGTCTCGGCGGATTTGGTCGAGGGGCGGGCGTTTAAACACGACGTTTCGGAACCCCAGCAGGTGGAGCGGATGATCGCCGCGGTTATGGACGCCTTCGGCCGGATCGACGCCGTGGTGAACAATGCCGGGGTGGCTGAGTTCCGGCCGGTCGAACAAAGCGATTTCGCCCATTGGCGCAGGGTGATGGCGACCAACCTGGATGGGGTGTTCCTAGTCTCGCAGGCCGCCTTGCCCGCGTTGAAGGCGGCGCGGGGCTGTATCGTAAATATCGCGTCGATTTCGGGGCTGCGGGCGTCGACCTTGCGGACGGCTTACGGGACCTCGAAGGCGGCGGTGATCCAGTTGACCAAGCAGCAAGCAGTGGAATTGGGCGAGTTTGGGATCCGGGTGAATTGCATCTGTCCGGGGCCGGTACGCACGAAGCTGGCCATGGCGGTGCATGATCAGGCGATCATCGACGCCTATCATGACGCGATCCCGCTGAACCGATACGGCTCGGAGATCGAGATCGCCCAGGCGATCGCCTTCCTGTGCTCGGACGAGGCGAGTTATGTGACGGGTCAGGTGTTGGCAGCCGATGGCGGGTTCGAGGCGACGGGCGTCGGTCTGCCGGCGCTGCGGGAATGACCGGATGATGGGCACCATCCCATGAAGGGGGCGGTCTCGCGGGTCGCTTGCGACCCGCCCCCCTTGTCATGGGCGGCTAGCGAACGACCAACACAGACATGGTGGCGTGGGAAGCCAGATAGCCCGCGTTGGAGGCGAAGAGATGTTCGGTGAGGCCTGGAACATGGCTAGCCATGACGATCAGATCGGCGCCGATCTTCTGGGCCGTGCGGGCCAAGACGTCATCGAGATCGACGGGCAGATCGAGGCTGCGTTCGGCATGGGGGACGATTGTCGTACCACGGGCAGCGGATTGTTCGGCGGCATAGGCGGCGAGTTTCTCGGCGAAGGCCTCGGGCGAAGGCGCGACCTTGCTGGGCATGGACATGGTGACGCCGACCATATGCGCCTCGGCTTCGTATCGCTTCGCCAGATCGGCCGCGACGGACAAAGCTTTGTCCATCCGCGCCTGATGGGCCAGGTCTACCGGGATCATGATCTTGGAAAACATGCTGGTCTCCTCCGTTTGGAGGCCAAGGATGGCATGTTTGTGCCAGTGGGGACTTGCCGTCGATCAATCGAGATCCCGGGCGGGATGCCGCCCTATCGGTGATAGGGATACTCTTCTGAACAGATAGTCTTTGACACATTCAATGGTTCGGATGACCCTGGGGCGAGCTCGGGGCCGACCTTGGGCCGAAGAGACCGGGAGGAAGAAGGCCATGACGTCGTCGGATATGCCGCCGGATGCGGCAGACAAAAATATGGATTTTTCAACGGAATACGAGATGGGGCAGGATAACATCCGGCCGCTGGGGCTGGATATCCACAATCCTGTCTTTCTCATCTCTAGTATTCTGATCTTCGCCTTCGTGCTGCTGGCGCTGGCCAATCAAGAGGCTTCGGCGGCGTTCTTCGGTTGGTTGAGACCGTGGCTGACCAGCACGTTCGACTGGTTCTTGGTGCTGTCTGTCGACGCAATAACGCTCTTCTGCCTGGCAATGATCGTCCTACCGGTGGGGGCCGTGCGGATTGGCGGCAAGGACGCGACGCCGGATTACTCCTATCCAGGTTGGATCGCCATGATGTTCGCCGCCGGGATCGGCATCGGCCTGCTGTTCTTCGGCGTGATGGAGCCGGTCTATTACAACTTTGCCGAAGATGGCGGAGCGCGGCCTCTCAATATCGACATCACGCAGCCGGGCAACGAATATGCCGGGGTCGTCGGCACCATTCACCATTGGGGCCTGCAAGGTTGGGCGATCTATGCGGCCGTGGGGCTGAGTTTGGCGATCTTCTGCTACAATCTGGGCCTTCCGCTGACGCTGCGATCCGCCTTCTACCCGATCCTGGGCGACCGGGTCTGGGGCTGGTGGGGCCATATGATCGACACGCTGGCGGTCTTCGCGACCCTGTTCGGCCTGACCACATCGCTGGGTCTGGGCGCGCAGCAAGTGGCGGCCGGTTTGAAGGAGGTCGCCGGGATCGAGCCGTCGAACACAGTGACGGTGCTCTTGATCATCGGGATCACCGCCATCGCGCTGGGATCGGTGCTGATGGGCATGGACAAGGGCGTGAAACGTCTTTCCGAGATCAACATGATCATGGCGGTCGCGCTGTTCGTGTTCGTCATCTTCATGACCGGCGCCGTCACGGCAATCACCCGCTATTTCGGCGTCATGGTGGACTACGTCGTGACCTTGCCCGCACTTATGAATCCGTTCGGACGCGACGATACCAGCTACTTCCACGGCTGGACGACCTTCTACTGGGCCTGGTGGATCGCTTGGTCGCCTTTCGTGGGCATGTTCATCGCGCGCATCTCGCGCGGGCGGACGGTGCGCGAATTCATGATCTGCGCGCTTCTGGCGCCGACGGCGGTCTGCGCGCTGTGGATGTCGACCTTCGGTGGCGCCGCCATCGACATGCTGAACGCGGGCGGGGCCGAGGGCGTGCGCGCCACGGTGATCGACAGCTATGCACCCGAAGGCGCGCTGTTCGGCTTCCTGTCGGAGCTGCCGCTTTACGGGTTGATCGCGCCGATCTCGTTGATCTTGATCGTGATCTTCTTCGTGACCTCGTCCGATAGCGGCTCGCTGGTGATCGACACGATCACGGCGGGCGGCAAGATGGACGCGCCGGTGGTGCAGCGGATCTTCTGGTGCACGCTGGAGGGGTTGGTGGCCATCGCGCTGCTGCTGGGCGGCGGCTTGGCCGCCTTGCAGGGCGCGGCGGTGTCGACGGGAATCCCGTTCACGCTGGTGGTGCTGATGATGTGCTACTGCCTGTGGCTGGCGCTGAAATCAGAACGCGCGAAGCTCTGACACGGTCGCCTAAGGCGGAGTGATGTCGGGGGCCCGTTTTGGGCCCCCGGTTGCTTTTTGGCGGACCGACTGTCTTGGCCCATTGGCCGGGTGGGCGGCGCGCTTCTTCGGGGCCGCATCGCACCGCGTTTGATCGGGTAAATCGGCGCGCGAACCGGTTCTGGGGACGCCCACAGCGATTCATCTCGCGGTTCATTTAGCGGCATCCTCCTCCGTTTCGCACACGCCAGTGCGATCTGGGTTCGGGATGGGGCGCGAAAGGTCGTGACAGGCGATGACTGCGTATGCAACGCTCACGATGGATCGGGAGCAATCGGGGGCGCCCATATGAAATTCAGGACATTCGCGGTCTTCGTGGGCCCATCGTTGTTCATGATGGCGCTGTTCATCGCTTTCCCGCTGGTGATGGTGCTGATCAACTCGT
>JBCDCW010000203.1:0-6872 GCA_039180995.1 Pseudomonadota bacterium | reverse complement strand
CCGGCCCTGGCCTATCCGCCAGCTTGGCCCGCAAGCTGGCCGCCGATTACGACCTGACGCTGACCGCGCGGGACATTGATAAGCTGGCCGATCTGGCCGCCGAGACCGGCGCGCGAACCGTCGCCCTGGATGGCAGCGACCAGGCGGCCATGGCGGATCTGTTCGTGGACCTTCCCGGGCCGCTCCGCGTGGCGGTCTACAACCCATCGGCCCGGCAGCGGGGGCCCATCGCCGAACTGGACCCCGAAACCGTGCGCAAGGCCGTCGAAGTCACCGCCTTCGGCAGCTTCCTTCTGGGTCAGCAGGCGGCGAAGGCCATGGCCGGCAATGAGGGGCCGCATCGCGGCACGATCCTCTTCACGGGGGCCAGCGCGGGCGTGAATGGGTTCCCGCAATCGGCGCCCTTTGCCATGGGCAAGTTCGCGCAAAGGGGTTTGGCGCAGAGCATGGCGCGCGAGCTGCATCCCAAGGGCATCCATGTGGCCTGGATCAATATCGACGGCGCTATCGCCAAGGATCGCGGCGAAACACCGGACCGCTTGAACCCCGATGCCATCGCCGGCGCCTATCTGCAGGTGATCGCCCAGCCGATCTCCACCTGGTCCCATGAACTGACGCTGCGGCCGATGAACGAAGGGTTCTGACGTGATCCCGGCGCGCTACGGCCCCATCCTGTTCGGCTTCATCCTGTCCGGGCTGATGTCTTGCCTGGTCTCAGGCATCGCGACGCTGCGCGTCACCGGGCTGGTGGCCAGCTTCCCCGTGGACTGGCTGGGCGCGTGGCTCTTCAGTTGGGCGGTCGCCTTTCCGACCGTCTTGATTGTGGCGCCCATCGCCCGCCGCCTGGTGGCGCAACTGACGACCCCTGACAGAAACTGACAACACGCTGTCAGCAGGGGGTGGATATGGTCTAGGCTCCACAATCAGAGGAGCCTTTCAGATGTCCTTCACCCCGCACCATGCCGTCGTCTGGGCCGAGATCCCGGTGACCGATCTGCCCGCCGCCCGCCGCTTCTACGAGGCCGTCTTTCAGTGGGAAACGGTCCTGCACGAGGACGGCCCGAACCCCATGGCGATGTTCCCCACGCCGGATGAGATGCACAGCATCGCGGGCCATCTCTATCCCGGCGAACCGGGGACGGGTGGGCCGACCGTGCATCTGGAAGTGCCCGATACGCTGGAGGCGACCGCCGACCGGGTGCGCGACGCGGGCGGGACGGTTCTGCCCATGCCGCCGGTCAAGATCCCGGCGGGGCGGTTCATGTACGCGACCGATCCCGACGGCAATTCGCTGGGCCTGTTCGAATCCGACAAGGCCGCCTGATGCGCCGCGCCGACCGCCTGCTTCGGATCATCGACATCCTGCGCGGCGGTCGGCTGATCACGGCGGCCCGGCTGGCCGAGACCTTGGAAGTGTCCAAGCGCACCATCTACCGCGATGTCGCCGACCTGATGGCCAACCGCGTGCCCATCGAGGGCGAGGCGGGCCTGGGCTATGTCATGCGCGACGGCTACGACCTGCCGCCGGTGATGCTGTCGGCCGAGGAGGTGGTGGCCCTGGTCGGGGGCGCCCGCCTGATCCGGGCCTGGGGCGGCACGACCATGGCGCGGGCGGCGGATGCGGCCCTGGACAAGATCACCGCCATCCTGCCCGACGCAGAGGCCGCGCGGGCCGGGGCGGTCCATATCCACGCCTTCCGACCCGACGACCTGGATCCGCGCCTGACCGACCTGATCGACCGGGCCGAGGCGGCGACGGCGGCGCGCGTGTTCCTGACGCTGGACTATGCGGATGCCGAGGGCCGCACCTCGCGCCGCGATGTGCGGCCGTTGGGGCTGTGGTTCTGGGGCAAGGTCTGGACCTTGGTCGCCTGGTGCGAACTGCGCGCCGATTTCCGGATGTTCCGCATCGACCGCATCGCGGACCTGACGGAAGGCGCGCCCTTCCCGAAGGAGGCGGACAAGTCCATCGAGGCGTTCCGTTGCAGCGAGGCGCTCTGACTCGCCGGACCTGACGTTTCCCTTGCGTCAATTGTCGATCTGCTCCACGTTTACGACACCGGCAAAGGACCGGTTCCTTCCAATGGCACTGATGCTGGCCACCCATTAGGAGGCCTTGTGCCGGCGGCGTTTCTTCGAGTGCGCCGCCCCTTCTTTTCTAAAGGCCATGCTTTTCGGCATTTATCATCCCTTCACCGATCTTCGCGACATCAAGGCGCCTGGCATCGCCCGGCTGGACCGACCCGACTGGCCGAACCCCATCCCCGGCTGGGACCATCTGCGCGGGATCGGCCCGATCCGCCTGCGCCCGAAGGACGGCTTCGACGGTTGGGTCGGCGAGAACGTCTTGGCCATCGGCGGCTCGGCCTTCGCCTTGCGACTGCCGCGCCACGCGGCCCCGTTCCCCAACGTTCGGTTCCGGCTGATCCGCAAAGCGGGGTATTTCGACGGCCTGCTGAACGGTCGCATCGAAGTCCTGATCGGCGTCGAGGGCCTGCCGCCCGGGCGCCGCGCGGCCTTGCGGGTCGTCGATTATCTGCTTGGCATCCCCGTGCGCGTGCCGACCGTGGGGATCGAGACCCGTTTGGGCGGCCTGACCGAGGCGGCCGCCCGTGTCTGGGCCAATGCCACGATGATGCACCTGCCCGGCGGCGACGCGCGCGCCGACTTGGTCCATGGCGGCCGGCCCCTGGCTGTGGCCGAAAGCCGTGGGCTGCCCGCCCTTCCGGTTTCGCCGTCGGACCCGCCGGATGCCGCCATCGAGGTCGTCGTGCCCCGCGGCCGCGCGCCGGTCGAGACGGTCCTGATCGCCCCCACCGCCGCGACGCAACGCGCCCGGGGGTTCCGGCGCGCCGGCCGCTATCTGCGGACCTATTGCCAGCGCCTGCGCCAGGACATCGAAAGCCTGTCGCTGCTTCTGGCGGACGAGACGATCGACCCGGGGCGCGACGAGGTCCAGCACCTGCTGAATGAATATACCCGGCGCATCAATCGATCGCGCCTGCATCTGGAAAACGTCCAGGGCCGGGCGGCCATCGAATGGAGCTATGCCGCCTTCGCGCGGATCTATCCCGGCAAGGTCGACGCGCTGCGCACGCGGATCGTTCGGCGAAACCTGCGCCCCAACGTGGCCCGCAAGGTTCTCGCCATGCTCGACGCGTCGGAGACGTCGAAGATCATCGTCTACGGAGATTACAGAGAGGAGACCATCATGGGCGACAAGTTCGAGAACATCCAAGGGTCGACCATCGTCAACCGATCGACCCTGAGCAATGCGATGAACGAAGTCCGGTACCGGCATGACGACGAGGTGGCGCAGGCCCTGTCGGAGATCGCGGCCTATGTCGAGACGGCGGAGAATGAGGGCGCCGCCATCCTGATGAACTCCCTTGCCGAGGAGGCCGCCAAGGAAGAGCCGGACAAATCCAAGCTGCGCCAATTGTGGGACGGCATCGTTGCCGTCTTGCCCGGGGTGACGAAGCTGGCCGGGGCGGTGGGCGCGGTGGCCAAGCTGTTCGCCTAGGCCCGTCGGTCCACCACCCGCCGGGCCTTTCCCTGGCTGCGTTCCACGGCGCCGGGGTCGCCCACGACCACCTCGGCCGTCACGCCCACAACGTCCTTGATCCGCTCGCCCAGCCGCCGTTGGGCGGCGGTGCGGCTGGCCTCGTCGGCGGCTTGGGGCGTGGCCTCGACGTGGACGCGCATGGCGTCCAGGTGGCCCGCCTTGTAGAGTTCGATCTGGAAATACGGGCCGACCCCGCCCGTCGCCAGCACCTGTTCCTCGACCTGGGTGGGGAAGACGTTGACGCCGCGCAGGATGATCATGTCGTCGCTGCGCCCGGTGATCTTCTCCATCCGCCGCATGGACCGCGCCGTGCCGGGCAGCAGCCGGGTCAAGTCGCGGGTGCGGTAGCGGATCATCGGCAGCCCTTCTTTGGTGAGCGTGGTGAAGACCAGCTCGCCTTCGCTGCCATCGGGCAGAACCTCGCCGGTCTCGGGGTCGATGATCTCGGGGTAGAAATGATCCTCCCAGATATGCAGGCCGTCCTTGGTCTCGACGCATTCATTGGCGACGCCGGGGCCCAGTATCTCCGACAGGCCGTAGATGTCGACGGCATGCATGTCGAAGGCGGCCTCGATTTCGGCGCGCATGGCGTTAGTCCAGGGCTCGGCGCCGAAGATGGCGGTGTCCAGCGAACAGGCGCGGGGGTCCAGGCCGCGACGGTGATATTCCTCCAGGATGTTCAGCATGTAGGACGGCGTCACCATGATCGCCTTGGGCCGGAAATCCTCGATCAGTTCGACCTGACGGGTGGTCTGGCCGCCGGACATCGGCACGACCGTCGCGCCCAGGCGCTCGATCCCGTAATGGGCGCCCAGGCCGCCGGTGAACAGGCCGTAGCCATAGGCGTTGTGGACCATGTCGCCGGGGCGGACACCCGAGGCGCGCAGGCAGCGGGCGACCAGATCGGCCCAGTTGGAGATGTCGGCAGCGGTATAGCCGACCACAGTCGGCTTGCCCGTGGTGCCCGAAGAGGCATGCAGGCGGATGATCCGGTCGCGGGGGACGGCGAACAGGCCGAACGGATAGGCGTCGCGCAGATCGGATTTGTGGGTGAAGGGGAACTTGGCGAGGTCCGACAGGTCCGTCAGGTCGTCGGGATGGACGCCCGCGTCGTCGAAGCGTTGCTTGGTCATCGCGACGTTGTCGTAAGCGTGGCGCAGCGTCCATTTCAGACGATCCAGTTGCAGCGCCGCGATCGCGTCCCGGCTGGCGATCTCGATGGGGTCCAGGGTGGATCGGTCCGGCGTCAGGTCTTTCATGATATATCCTCCCCTGTCTCTATTCCTCGAAGATCCGGCCCTTGACGGCCCGCGATAGGCCCCGAAACAGCGCGATAGCCTCGCCCGCCTGGTTGGTCACGGCAACGTCGTAGACGCCGCTCCGCCCCGTCAGCGACACTTCGGTGGCGGTCGCGGTCAGCGTGTCGCCCAAGCGGCCAGGGGCGGTATAGGTGATGCTGTTGTGCTGCGCGACAGTCGCCTGGTTCCGGCTGTTGCAGGCAAAGGCAAACGCGCTGTCGGCCAGGGCGAAGGTGATGCCGCCATGGCAGAAACCGTGGCCGTTGCAATGGCGCGCTTCGACGGTCAGGCGCAGCGTGGCGGTGCCCTCGTCGACCGATGCCAGTTCCATGCCCAGCCAAGCCGAGGCCGCATCCTGAGACCACATGGCTTGGGCGGCGCGACGCGCCCGGTCTTTCGGTGTCATGGCGGGTGGGTCGTCATGTTACGCAATCCGGCCCTCCCTTGCCGATCTTGTAACTAATTCGTTGCAGAGGTCGATCGCTTGGTCAATTATTTCTTCAGAACCGATTGGCTGCGAAGGGACCCGCATGGCGCCGGTGACCGTCAAGATCGAAGGCGATATGGCGTGGGTGACCATCGACAACCCGCCGGTCAACGCCACCTCCACGGCGGTGCGCGCGGGGCTTCTGGACGCGGTGAGGCAGGTCCAAAGTTGCCGCTTGGCCGTGCTGCGCGGCGCGGGCCGGACCTTCGTGGCTGGCGGCGATATGGGCGAGTTCGACCGCCCGCCGGAAGAACCCCACCTGCCGGATATCGTCGACGCCATCGAGTCGAGCGACACGCCGTTCCTGGCGCTGCTGCATGGCTCGGTCCTGGGCGGCGGGTTCGAGATCGCCCTGGGCTGCCCCTGGCGGATCGCGGCGCCGGGCACGCGGTTCGGACTGCCAGAGGTGAATGTGGGCTTGGTGCCGGGGGCAGGGGGGACGCAGCGCGCGCCCCGGTTGCTGGGCTGGGCAGCGTCTGTCGATATGGCGTGCCGCAGCCGAATGCTGGACGCGGCAGAAATGCTGGATCTGGGCGGGATCGACAGGATCGAGGATGATCTGGAAACCACGGCATGCGCGTTCGACGCACCACGCCCGACGGCAATCAGCGCGCGAACCGCGCCGCCGCTGGACCCGGACTGGGCAGAGGACACACGGTGCGCCATCGCGGCCAAAGCGAAGGGGCAGGCGGCCCCGTTGCATGCATTCGAGGCTCTAACCTGGGCGAAATTGCCGTTCTCGAACGGTCAGCCGAAAGAACGCAAGCTGCATCTCGGCTTGCGCCAGTCGGACGAGAGCCGCGCCCTGCGTCATGTCTTCTTCGCCGAACGGGCCGTCACCAAGCCCGCCGCGATCCGGGACGGCATCGCGCGGGACATCGCCCATGTGGCGGTCGTGGGCGGCGGCCTGATGGGCACCGGCATCGCCGCCGCCTGCCTGAATGCTGGCCTTCGGGTCAGCTTGGTCGAGCAGGACAAGGCCGCCGCCGCCGCTGCCCAAGATCGGGTCGCCGGATTGCTGGCCGGGGCACTGAAGCGCGGCAAGATCGGGCAGGTCGCCCATGACGCGCAGTTGGAAGCCTTCTCGACGGGTGCGGGCCACGCCGCCGCGACCGACGCAGACCTCGCCATCGAGGCCATCTTTGAAGACGTCACCGCCAAACGCGCCGTCTTCGCCGACCTTCAGGCGGCGATGCGCCCGGACGCGATGCTTGCGACCAACACCTCGTACCTGGATCCGCGCGACATTTTCGCCGACATCCCGGATCAAACCCGCTGCCTGGGCCTGCACTTCTTCGCCCCCGCCCACATCATGCGGCTGCTGGAAGTCGTGCGCCTGCCCGGCACCTCGGCCGACACGCTCGCCACGGCCTTCACCCTGGCCAAACGGCTGCGCAAGGTGCCGGTCCTGTCGGGCATCTGCGACGGGTTCATCGGCAACCGTATGCTGGCCGCCTATCGCCGGGCTGCGGAATACATGCTCGCGGACGGCGCACTGCCTTGGGATGTGGACGCGGCCATG